>DASYMC010000590.1:0-21092 GCA_036009255.1 Pseudonocardiaceae bacterium | reverse complement strand
CCCAGGTCTGCGGCGCGTTCTCCGCTTGCTATCACCTGACGGCCGGTGAACTGCTCAAAGGGCACATCCCAGAGCCACGAGGTGTCACGGCCATCGGCCTCCCGGGCGTTGATGATCAGTAATAGCGGTCGCTGGTCGCCCAACATAGAGGACATCCCGGCCCAGCCAGCCGGGTTCTTGGCCAGCAGCAAGCGCAGATCCTGCGACCCGCGGTGGACCACGGCGTACCGACCGGCCACCACGGCGACCTCACGCAGCGCCGACGCGGCCTCATCGGCAGCGACGCCAAGGGCGCGAGCGGCGGCCAGCGCCATCGCGGCGTTGCTGAGATTGACTTGGCCGGGTAATTGGATGTCCAGGGGGAGCACCGCGTCGGCAGTGCACGCCTTCCCGTCCTCGATCCACCAATCGGGAACGGGACGGGCCAGCCCACACTCACACTCCCACCCGGAATCGGTGAAAATGAGCGTGCGGCCGCAACTGGGACACGTGGTCGCGTCACCTAACCAGGTGGCACCCGCGGCTACCCATACACTGCGTGTGGCCTGCGTCGCTGCCGACACCACCATCGGATCATCGGCATTGGCCACCACGACCGTGCGAGGGTGCCGGGCCAGTGCCCGTCCAACGGCCGAGGCGATCGCGCCGACTTCAGTCGCCCGGTCCAGCTGGTCGCGGGTGAGATTGAGCAGGACCATCACCGCTGGGTCGACGGCCTCGGCGATCGCGGCCAGGTGCAACTCGTCGACCTCGATCACCGCGTACTCGGCGTCCTGAGCCTCGGCCAGTGCGGCGACCGCCCCGTCGGCCATATTCGAGCCACCGGCGTTGTGCGCGACCCGGCCTGCGGTGCGCACCGCGGCGGCCACCAGATGGCTGGTGGTGGTCTTGCCGTTGGTGCCAGAGACCAGCACCACCCGCCGCCCGGCTGCCAGGCGCCGTAGCGCGTGGTGGTCCAGAGCCAGCGTGACCCGGCCGCCGATGATTGACCCGGCGCCGAGCCCCAACTGCCGTGACAAGCCTGCTGTGGCCCGCCCGGCCTGCACGGCAGCGCGCGTCCACCACCCCAGCCGGTGCTGCCCGGGGGGCGATATCGCCGCCGGGCTCGTCCCGGGTGTCCGCACCACCATCGCCCCCAGCCTACCCACCGTCCAACCCTGCTAGCGCGCCGACGCGCGCAGCGTCATGGTGGTCTAATAGCTGCGTTCTTGAACGCCAGGGACAGTATTCCCCCTACTTGGGTAACTCAGCTTCGAGGTCCCGTTGTACTGGGCTCGTGGATGAATCTGCGACGGCTGCGCGTGGCTCTCCGGTGGCGAGCAGCCACACTCCGGCCAGGGTCAGCGCCAGCCCGACGATCTGAACGGCAGCCAGTGGCCCGGTGGCGAACGATTCGCCGAAAACAGCGGCGCCGAGGCTCACGCCGATCACGGGATCGATCACCATCATCGCTGCGAGTGGACCGCCGAGCGGGCCGGATTGGAACGCTGCCTGGCTCAACAGCGCCCCCACCAGACCGGCGCCCAGAGCCGTCCACAGCTCCCAGCTGGTTGCCAGCGCGGTCGCTCCGCCAGCAGCCAAGATCTCGCCCCAGGTCTTGACCAGCGCGGCAGACAGCGCGAACACCGTGCCCGCAGCGGCACCCAAGCCGAGCGACCGGGCCCGGCCCCGTCGGGCCAGCGCGACGCTCAGCGCGATGAGGGCGACGATCGCGACCACGCCCAGTCCCGGCAGCCACTCCGTGAGGCTTTGCGGGTCCCTGGATTCCACAGTTGGTTGAACCAGCAGGAAGACGGCCAAACCGGTCACGATCAGGCTTGCGCCCAGCAACGCCCTACCCCGCACCGGGCGTCCGAACACGGCCTGCAGAGGCAGCGCAATCACAAGGCCCACCGTCAGCAGGGGTTGCACGACCGATAGCGGCCCGAGATTGACCGCGACCATGTGCAGTGCCACCGCCATTACCTCTGCCACGATCCCCAGTAGCCACAACCGTTGCCGCGCGACATCGATCAGCAGTCCAGGATTCAGCGGGAACCGGCGGCGTACCTGGTTCGCCCCATGATGCTGCAGCACCGAAGCGGTCCCGAAGCACACCGCGGCCATCAGCGACAACACGACGGCGCCTGTCACAACCCCGCCGAGCCTACAGGTTGTAGGTGAACCTCTCTCCCCGAATACCGGCTCCGGTAACCAGGGGAACTCTGGTGTCGCCGAGTTCGACGTGAGAGCTCTCGCTCAGGCCCTGGACAGCTCTGTAGTCGAACTCGGCGACACCAGTGAGGGTCAGTCCGATGTGCCCTTCGGCAGCGCTAGCTCGTCGAACCAGGTGATCCATCGTTGTTGTCGGGGTGTTTCGATCGCTCGTGGTCGGTAATGCTGGCGAGTCCAGGTGAGGGCGGCCGTAGCGGGCGCTCCGGCGAGGACCGCCATGCAGGCGATGACCGTGCCAGTTCGTCCGGTACCGCCCACGCAGGCGACTTCGACGCGCTGCCCGGAGCGCGCCAGCAGGTAGGCGTGGTGGATCGCGGCAGCCGCTTCGTGATCATTACGGGGAGTGCGGAAGTCTGGCCAGTCGATCCAGTCCGCGGGCCAGTCCGGTTGCCAGGTGGGTCGCCGGTAGCGGAGCGAGGGGGGCCGGCCGAGGTAGAGACCGTAGTCCGGTGCTGGTCCTGTGGGGAGAGGCTCGCGCCTGCCGCGCCCGCGAATCAGCGTTCCGTCGGGCAGCGTGATCGCGCCGGTGAGCGGTGGTCGGGCCATCTATCCATGTTGCCCGCACGGTGAGGTAGCAATCGCCGGACGATTCCCGCTACCGCTGTGTTCGATGTCCTGGGCGAGTGGTTGGGATGAGCGCGCGACGGACGGGCGACATGGGGGTGCGATCTCACGCCGGGTCACCCAGTGGGCGACTGACAGGGGCGCGCTGGGGTGAGCACCGCCGGCTACACGGCCCCGAACACCGCCGTAACCCACTGATCCGAGACGACACTCGGCCACAAGCCTGACCCCACCCGAACACCCCATAGAAGCGATCAACGTCCGAGACGGAGATCAACACTTCGTGCTATTTGCGGAATCGGATCTGAGTACTCGGTTTCAGGAATTTGGTAATTATTCGCCGAAACTTCGTGGCTGTCGGTGCCTGGCTAAGTAGCGGAAATCAGTTTAGGTAATGATGTGCCAAGTTTAGGGGCGGATGCATGTTGTCATGCGACCTCTTGTTGGTCATGGTGAGCATAGGCCGAATCGACGCTGCCGTCGATGAGGTTTTCGTTCCGGTCCACTGGGCCCCCTAAGGAGGATCTCATGTCTGACACACTGACCTTTGTTGAGATTGACCGACAGCACGTGGAGCTGCTTCCCGCCCGTACCGTCCTGTCCATGGTCAGCGCTTGTGGTTGCGACCCCGGTGGCCATGGTGGAGGTGGCGGCGGTAACGCGGGCGACGGCGGCAACGGCGGCGTCGGTGGTGCCGGCGGCACCGGAAGGGGTGGTCTCGGCATCAACCTCCTGAACGTCAATCTGTTCGGCGACCAGACCAACAGCGCTGGTAACGGCATCGGGGGCGACGGCGGTAGCGCCAACGGTGGGCCCGGTGGATCCATTAGTAGCTGAGCCGACGACGGTGATCGCGTGCGGTGCCGTTAGCTAGGAAACGGCACCAGCGTGGCCGGCGGCATCATCCGGGACGGCGCTGGGCAGCCTGACTTCGGGTGAATCGGGCGGTGCCGCCCCGCGATTCTCTGATCGCGTATGGTGCCATTGGCCGGGAGGGGCGACCGCATGCGGCCGCCCCTCCTTCGGCGTTTCACGACCTCAACAGCAGCGCTGTTCAGTCGGCTTGGAACAACTTTCTTGTGAGCTCGGAGAATGTGGTGCCGTGGTGCGTATGGCAAGATCGTGGCGTGGCCATCAGCTCGCGACGATGCGCAATTCTGGCTCTGCACTGGCAGGTCAATGTGATCAAGCCGGAGGGCTTTTTCGGTCCGATGCTGAGCGCACCGGTGGCCCGTTGTGGCGTGGTGGAGCGGGCAGTGCGATTTCATGAGGCAGCCCGCGCGGCCGGAGTGCCGGTGGTGTTCACCCTATTCACCGTGCCTGTCGGCGAGGGCGATTTGGTCCGGAACACCGCGTTCATGCGGGCGGTCGGCGATGCGCAGGAAGCGTTTCGACCCGACGCCGTGGGGACGCAGTCGATCGAGGAGATGTCCGCGCTCGTCCAGCGTGATCGCGTTGTCGCCAACCAGAAACTTTCCGGACTCGCAGCTAACGACCTCCCTCGCTGGCTGGCCGAGCGCGGAATCGACACCCTGTTCGTGACCGGCGTAGCCACCAACCTGGTCGTCGAGCAGACCGCCCGGCACGGAACCGATCTTGGCCTCACTGTGCACACAGTCAGCGATTGCGTCGCCGCGGCCAGCGACGCCGTACATGCCGCCTCCCTGGCCAACCTGGAGTTCACCACCGCGGGGTGTCTGACCGCCGAAGAGGTGCTCGCACTGCTCCGGTAGGGTCCCCGTGATGATCAGGCCGGGAGTCGCTCTCGGCGCCGCCGCAGTGGCTGGCTGGGCCGCTCCGGTGTTGCTGCGGGGTCGGGTGTTGCGCACTGCGATCTGCCCTGTTCTGGCCGGCGTCGGCAGAGGCGGCCACGTAGCGTTGACCTTTGACGACGGACCTGACCCGGAGGGCACCCCGGCGGTGCTCGATGCACTCGACCGGCTGGGCTGGACGGCGACGTTCTTCATGCTCGGAACGCAGGTGCAACGCCACCCTGAGGTGGCGGCAGCGGTGGCGAGCGCTGGGCATGAGGCCGCAGTCCATGGCTTCAGCCACCGCAACCACCTGGCCCGTGGCCCGGTCGACGTACACCGGGACGTCGCACGCGCCGCAGCGGTGGTGACTGCGGCGGCCGGAGCGCGGCCGAGCTGGTTCCGGCCACCCTACGGGGTGCTCACGGCGGGGTCACTGACCGCAGCTCGCCGGGCAGGACTGCGCCCGGTGCTGTGGACAGCCTGGGGCCGGGACTGGGAACCCCGCACCCCGGTCCAGGTAGCCGGCACCATCAAAGCTCAGCTCAGCTCGGGCGGCACCGTGCTCTTGCATGACTCAGACTGCACCGCCCGCGCCACCGGGAGCTGGCGGGCGACCGTGCAGGCCCTACCCAGACTGGCCGAGCTGGCCGATGATCTGGGTTGCACGGTCGGCCCTCTCCGGGATCACTTCGCCTAGGTCACGCCGGCAAGGAGTCCTGGCCGGGAACGGCGGCCTGGCCGCGCTCGGCAAGAAGGCTCAGGACGAGTGCTGCGGTGTCAGGATTGCGCACCACGTGGCTGGGGTCGCCCCGTTGGACCGCTTGCTTGCGGATCGCGTCGACCAACTCGGCGTCGTCATGTGGCCACGGAGCGAGGCCGGCGTCGGCGAGAATCTGGGAGTTCGCGGTGCCGTGCCCGGGAATGGGGCGGTAGGTCACGGCGGGCAATCCGGCGGTCAGCGCCTCGGTCAGCGACAGCCCGCCCGCATTATGAATCAGCACATCGGCTGCAGCCATCAACTCCGGGACATCGTCGCGCCAGCCCAGTGCGTGCACCCCCGGCTCGGCGGAAAGCTGCTTGCGCAGCCGCTCGTTGCGCCCGCAGAGCACGACCACCTCGCCGACTCCCGACGAGCTGAGGGAGCGCACCACGTTAGGTACGTCGCCCATCCCCAACGACCCTGTCGCCAGCAGGATCACCAGACCGTCCGGGGACAGCCCCAGCTCGGCACGCAACTGTTCGCGTCGGGCAGGGTCTACCGGCTCGGCGAACCGGGGCGATACCAACCCTCCGACGGCCTGCATGGGAGTGTGGTATTCCAGCTGTCCCTGCTGGGCGGTGGCCTCGGTGACCGTCACGTGGTGGTCCACGGCGGGGTGCACCCAGGTCCGGTGCACCGCCGGATCAGTGAGAAAGGTCACCAGGGTCGCGTTCACGAGTCCGGCTTCCTTGAGCTGTCCGAGTGTCTGGCTGGACAACATGTACGTCGACACTACGACGTCATGATCGCCGACCCAGCGAAGTACATCACGCTGCGCCACCTTGCAGAGCCACAGCGCGACTCGGCGCACCCAACCGGTGCGCTCGAGATTGGCGAACAACCAGTCGAAGAACGCCGGCCAGTAACCGACGCTTAACCGGTAACCATCTCGCAGGATGTAATGACATACCCGCGGCAGCGCGTCCAGGTAATCCCGGCGGTCCGCTGCGACGCCCAGCTTGGCAAGCCGGCTGACCAGCTCGTCGGCGGCGCCGTCGTGGCCTGCGCCGACGCTGCCTGAGATGACCAGCACTCGTGTTGCAGTGTTCGTTGCCCGACCGCTCATTGGTCCCTACCTATCCCAGGCGCCGCCTGGCCGTGTCAGGACGATCTCCTACAGCGTGTAAGAGACTAGCGGATGTTGCGCGACGTGACGATGACCCGGTTCATGCCACACCGAGCGTGACACTTCTCGCCCTGATCAGGCGGGCCACAACCAATAAATAAGCTGGTAGAACGCGATAGTGGCCTGCACCGCGGCTACCGTGGTGGCCACGCCCAGCGCCAGTACGCTGCTGGGAACCAAGGGCTCTGGGCGGGGCGGGTCGGAGTGCAACGCCGCTACCCGAGCCGACACCCCGCATCCGGTGAAACGCAGCGACGCCGGCCAAACGGGCACCCGGGGGCTGGACCCACTGGCCAACGCAGCTTTCGTCAACGCCCGAGCGACCAGCTCCCGGCTGCCGGTCACCATCGCGGCGTGCTCGTCGGCGCCACGCTCGACCAGGTACGCCACCGCCTCCCGCACCGGGATCAGCAGTGGGTTGACCGCGGCGCACACCTCGGTCGCCGCTCGGAGCCAGTGATGCCTGCCGAGCAGGTGCGCTCGTTCGTGCGCCAGCACCACCCGTCGCTCGTCACCATCGAGTGCCGACAACAGGCCGCGGGTCACCAGGATCCGCCCCGGACGGCCCGGCACCGCGAAGGCGTGTGGAGCATCGATAGAGACCACAGCCAACTCCCCGGACCCGCATGCGCTACAGACCGCCCGAAGCTCCCGATTCGTGGCCCGGCGGGCGCGCAGCACCCTCGCCACCCGGATGACGCCGAAGATCAGTAGGACGGCCGCGGTGACCCCGATCAGCCTGGGCACCGGATCCTGCAGCTCGACGCCTCGCTCAAGAGCCTCATCGGCGACCAACGCAGTGTTGCCCAGCAACGTGGCCGCCAGCAGGACCAATCCCCACGTTGCAGCTGCTGCGCACAGCATGGCGGCGATCACGAACGCGGCCGCACGGGTCGGTGCGGTGCGCGGGACGACGATCCGGCTGATCGCCGCCAGCAACAGCGACAGCGCCGCCGGCACGTACACGCTGACGGTCATCGGCGGCGCCTCAGCATGGCTCGCAGCAGCCGCGCATCCTCTACCGACAGCGAGGTCGCGAACCGCTGCAATACTGCCTGGCGATTCCGGCCCCGGCTCAGCAACGCCTGCATCTGCTCGGCGGCGAGTTCTTCGGCACCCTTGACGGGGAAGTACTCGTGGCGACGGCCATCGGCCAGCCGATCGATGAGCCCCTTGTCATACAGCCGGACCAGGATGGTCTGGACGGTGTTGTAGGCCAAGCCGCCGCCGACCGCATGCCGCACGTCTGCCGTCGTGAGTGGTCCGTCGGCGGCCCATAACGCGGCCAGCACTTCGGCCTCGAGCTCGCCGGCTGCCCGCCGGGACGTCATCCGGCCTGCCGGCGCTTGCTCATCCCGAGTCTTCTCACCCACGGCGCCATCACCCCGGGTCGCCCGATCAGCCACCTGCCCTCCGAGTTGCTCATCCAGCCGAACCCTCGACTGGATCATCACATGTTAGCCCCGCACCCCGACCTTTTCCTCTCCAGGCCCGTGCCAGTCGGCCAAGTGGAATCGTTTGGCAGTGCTGCCCTATCCCGCCGTTCTTGAGCGCTGTGGCCCGTCAAGTGGAACCTATTCGCTGTTCGAGGCCGGTGCTACGGCCAGTGGAACCTTTTCGCGATTGAAGGCGGCGCTTGCGGGCTGCGTGCGTCGCATTGCCGCGCGCAGTGACATGGTGGATACAGACGGTGCGATCGCTGACCAGACGGTGCGGGATCAGATGAGCGCTGTTTTGGCAGAAGTCGTGTGTTATCTGGAGAATCGTCCGCAATGACCATGCCCACGATGTGGACAATACGGAAGCCGGCGTCACTCATACCTGTAGCGTGCATTTTGTGCCAGCCCTGTCGCTCAAGCTTGTGGCGCGTCGCCACGTCGACTACGGGCGCACCCGCAGCATGATCTGTATGCCGGTCTGACCGCCCAGCCCTCCATCAGCCGGGCGTGTCGTCGTGCCGGTCCGGCGCTCAAGATCGCTCCGACGGTACCTCGCGCGCCTCCCAAGCCGAGGACGACCCCGTCATGCCAGCTGCCACATCCACTCTCCACCGTGTCCTCGTCACCCTCATCGCGATGTCCGTTCTTGTACTTGGTGCTGCCTGCGGCGGCACCACCAACAGCGCCGACGGACCGCCGGGCCCGGCATCGATGCTGCATCTGGGGTATTTCGCCAATGTCACCCACGCCGCGGCCATCATCGGCGTCAACCGGGGTCTCATCGCCAAGGAACTCGGCGCCACCAAATTGGAAACACAGATTTTCGACGCCGGGCCTGCGGCGGTCGAAGCGCTGTTCGGCGGCAGCCTCGACGCGGCGTACATCGGGCCGAATCCGGCGATCAACGCCTTCGCCAGAAGCGATGGCAAGGCCATCAGGATCATCGCCGGAGCGACCTCCGGCGGCGCGCAGTTCGTCGTCCGGCAGGGCATCGACTCCGCGCGGGATCTGCGGGGCGCGACGCTGGCGAGCCCCGAGCTCGGTAACACGCAGGACGTGGCACTGCGTGCCTGGTTGAGCAAGCAGGGCCTGCGCAACAGCGTGCGGGGTGGCGGAGACGTCACCATCACGCCGACCAAGAATGCCGACACCCTCCAGCTGATCAAGTCGGGCAAGCTCGACGGTGCCTGGGTGCCAGAACCGTGGGCGTCCCGGCTGGTGCTGGAAGCGGGGGCCAAGGTGCTGGTCAACGAGCGTGACCTGTGGCCCGGCGGCCAGTTCGTCACCACAAACTTGATCGTCCGCACCGAGTTCCTCGAGCGGCACCCGCAGACGGTCGAGGCCTTGCTGCGGGGGCACGTTGACGCGGTGCAGTGGGCAACCCAAAACCCTGCTGAGGCCAAGACCGTCGTAAACGACGGCATCAATGCCCTCACCGGCAAACCCTTGACACCGGAAGTCGTCGACCGCGCCTGGCAGAACCTGACGATGACCGAGGACCCCATCGCCGCGTCCCTGCAGCGCAGTGCCGAGAACGCGGTGGCCGCCGGGGTGGCCACCAATCAGGTCGATCTGCACGGCATCTACGAGCTGTCGATCCTCAACCGGATCCTCACCCAACGGAGCCTGCCGAGCGTGTCGGCGGGCGGGCTCGGGAAGGACTAGCGAACATGGCACATCCGACTCTCAGCTCATCCGTCGCGGACGGGCACGTGATGGGGTTGCGCCCAGGGCCGACACGGTCTGGGACGACACCGAGCGTCCGCGTCACCCAACTCGCGCAGGTCTTCGAGCGCGACCGGCCACCCGTGCTGGATCGGATCGACCTGGCGGTCGCGCCCGGTGAGTTCGTGTGCCTGCTGGGTGCGTCCGGATGCGGAAAATCCACCCTGCTCTCACTCATCGCCGGTCTTGGCACACCCACATCCGGCAGCGTCGAGGTCACCGTGGGCCGCCCAGCGCTGATGTTCCAGGAGCCGGCCCTGCTGCCGTGGCTGACCGCCACCGGCAATGTCGAGCTTGCCCTCAGGGCGCGGGCGCTGAGGCGGCGCGAGCGACCCGCCGAGGCCGAGCGGTTGCTCACGCTGGTGAACCTGGCCGGACAGGGTCGCAAGCGAGTTCACGAGCTCTCCGGTGGGATGCGGCAGCGGGTGGCGCTGGCCCGGGCGCTGGCCCAGGACAGCGCCTTGCTGCTCATGGACGAGCCGTTCGCCGCACTCGATGCGATCACCCGCGATGCACTGCACGAAGAGCTCATCCGGCTGTGGGCAGAGCAGGGGCTGTCCATCGTCTTCGTCACCCACAACGTGAGGGAAGCCGTCCGGCTGGGACAGCGGGTCCTGCTGATGAGCTCTCGACCCGGCCGGATCGTCCGGGAGTGGCAGGTTGAGCTGAGCCAGCCCAGGGCGATCGAGTCCCCCGGAGTGAGTGCCCTGGCCACTGAGATCACTCATCATCTCCGAGCGGAGATCTGCCGCCATGCCCGTTGACGACAAGACCGTGCCCGTTGACGACCGCCGGGCATTCGAGGCGGGGTTGGACGCCCTGGAGGCGCCCGCGTTGCCCTCGCAGCCCGGGCCTGGAGCGGTGTTCGTGCGATCCGTCCTGCCGCCGCTGGTCGCGGTGGCGGCGTTCATCGTGCTGTGGCAGTTGGCCTACAGCAGCGAGCTCAAGCCGAGCTACGCCCTACCAAGTCCACTGGATGTACTGCACACCTTCGGTCAGACGGTGCGCGACGGCCGGGCTTGGGACGCCATCTCGATCAGCGTGACACGGGGCGCGGTGGGTTTCCTCGCGTCTCTGGTGGTGGGTACAGTTCTCGGACTGGCGATGTGGCGAAGCCGGTGGTTACGGGCGGCTCTCGGGCCGTTCGTCAGCGGGCTGCAGAGCCTGCCCTCGGTCGCGTGGGTGCCAGCGGCCATCATCTGGTTCGGCCTGTCCGACGCCGCCATCTACGCGGTGGTGCTGCTCGGTGCCGTGCCCTCCATCGCCAACGGGCTACTCGCCGGGTTCGACCAGGTGCCCCCACTACTCGACAGGGTGGGCAGGGTGTTGGGACTGGGCACTGCCGGTCGGATCCGGCACGTGCTGCTGCCTGCGGCGCTGCCGGGTTACCTGGCTGGTCTCAAGCAGGGCTGGGCGTTCTCCTGGCGCTCTCTGATGGCCGCTGAGCTCATCACCTACTCACCGGCGCTGGGCATCGGGCTCGGGCAGCAGCTCAACATCGGTCGGGAGCTGAACGCGATGGATCTCGTGATCGCCTCAATCTTCCTGATCCTGGTGGTCGGAGTCGCGATCGAACTGCTCGTCTTCGCTCCCGTGGAGCGGCGGGTGCTGCGGGCGCGCGGCCTCACGGTCGCCCAAAGCCGCTGACTGTAGATCGACGACTCGTGCACGCCGGGATCAGCAGCCGACCCCGCTATTGCACAGCGTGACACTGTACGAGCCATTTCCCGGA
The DNA here is from genome assembly GCA_036009255.1 of Pseudonocardiaceae bacterium. Classification (GTDB taxonomy): domain Bacteria; phylum Actinomycetota; class Actinomycetes; order Mycobacteriales; family Pseudonocardiaceae. The sequence goes on along the minus strand of DASYMC010000590.1, from coordinate 9,778 downwards.
CGCAGGATTGGTATGTGGTCGTCAGTCTGCGCAGCTTCTGGTGAGCTTCTCGATCTCGGCGTCGATGTCGACGGCCATCCCCTCGCTGCCCAGCGGTACGCGGTCGATCGTGGCCTGGACGAACTGCCGCAGCAGGTCGCGGTCCACCTCGAGCACGGCGTGCCCATCGGGAGAGCAGATCTCTACCAGCGTCACCTCCCATTCGCCCATGTTGGCGGGACGGACTCGGACATCCCCGATGCCGGCTGGCGCGGACAGTCCAGCGACCACCAGGTCGCGGGCGAGGACCCAATCCACGAAACGATTGCCACGGGTCTGGATCTCGATGGTCACCGCGAAGGGGTCGTCGATGCAGTAGGTCCAGCGGGTCACCACTGGTGCCGCGGCCTCATGCAGCAACGCGAACATGTCCTGGGCAACCGTTGCGCCGTCGTAGCTGGTCATCGTGGGCCGCCTCTCCGTGCTGGGGGGAATTGAGGTGCTCGGTAGAGACATCGTGCAACCTGGGTTTTACGTACCACCCGACCCCGACATTCACCCCAACTGATGTACCCCGGGTGAGGGACGTCAGCCGGGTCACAGGCCCAGCGACCGGCCGATTACCTCCTTCATGATTTCCGTGGTGCCGCCGTAGATCCGGGTGACGCGGGCGTCAGCGAACGCCCGGCTGATGGGATGCTCGAGCATGTAGCCGTAACCGCCATGCAGCTGCAAGCAGGCGTCCACCACCCGGCCCTGCAGCTCGGTGCACCACCATTTGGCCTTGGCGGCGTCGGCGACGGTCAGCTCGCCCTCGCCCAGCGCTTCGATGCAGCGGTCGGTGTAGGTCTGCGCGATGTCGATCTCGGTGGACATCTCAGCCAGCCGGAACTTGGTGTTCTGGAACGACCCGATCGGGGCACCGAATGCCGTGCGGTCTTTGACGTAGGTCAGCGTGAGCGCCAGCGCTGCCCGCGCCCCGGCCACCGCTGAGACAGCCATCGACAGCCGCTCCTGGGGCAGCCGGTCCACGAGGTGGGTGAACCCGCGGCCTTGCGTGCCGAGCAGGTTCGCCACCGGCACGCGGACGTCGCGGAAGAACAGCTCAGCGGTGTCCTGGGCGTGCTGGCCAAGCTTGGCGAGGTTGCGGCCACGCTCGAAGCCCGGCATTCCCCGCTCGAGGACCAGCAGGCTCATTCCCTGGTGCCGTTTCCGCGGGTCGGTCTTCACCGCGGTGATCACGAGGTCCGCGTTGATTCCATTGCTGACGAACGTTTTCGATCCATTGACCAGGTAGTGGTCTGACTGGCGCACCGCGGTGGTGGCCATGCCCGCGAGGTCGGAGCCCATTCCCGGCTCGGTCATAGCGATCGCCGTGATCAGCTGCCCGGAGGCGATGCCCGGCAGCCACCGGCGCTGCTGTTCCTCGGTGGCGAGGTCGAGGAAGTAAGGCAGGCAGATGTCGTTGTGCAGGGACAGCCCCAGCCCCGCACCCGCGGCGCCAGCGGCCATGACCTCCTCGTCGAGCACCGCGTTGAATCGGAAATCAGACACTCCGCCACCGCCGAACGCCTCAGGGATCGCCATTCCCAGAAAACCGGCCGCGCCAGCGGTGGTGAACAGCTCCCGGGGCACGATGCCCGCCGCGTCCCAGGTCTCCAGATGCGGCACCACCTCCTTAGCCAGAAAGGCCCGAACGCTCTCCCGAAAGCCCTCGTGCTCGGCCTCGAACAACCGACGGCGCATACCTCGATTCTGCACCAGTCCACCGGCCACATATGCCCGACAAACCTATTGAGGGGGCTCAGCGGGGTAAAACCTGGGTTGTTAACCCCGCTGGGCCCGCTCGATGCGGGTGGGCAAGCGAGTGGGTGATCAGCCGTCGAGGACGTAGCCGGCGCCGCGCACGGTGCGGATGCGGTCGGGGCCGAGCTTGCGGCGGAGGTAACCGATGTAAACCTCGACGAGGTTGGAAGACTTGGGCTGCCCCCAGACCGCTGTCGTGAGGCGCTGCTGGGAAACGGGCTCACCTGCTCGGCTCGCCAACGCGACCAGCAGCGCGTATTCGGTCGGTGACAGTGTCACCAGCCGGCCGGCAACGCTGACCAACCCCAGTGCGGTGTCGACCGTGACCAACCCGGCGCGCAGCACGGTCCGGTCGACCGTCAATTGATCGGAGACCCGCAGCCGCAGCCGGCTGACCAACTCTTCAACCGGGAATGGGGTGGTCAGATAGTCGTCCAGGGTGCCGCGCAACAGCGACACGGTCTGTTCTCGTTGCTCGCGGGAGGTCAGTGCGATGACCGGGAGCGCTGGGGTGACCCTGCGCAGCTCGTCGAGGAAGGTCCGGGGGTCTGGCCCCGCTAGCGCAATGTCGAGCACGATCGCCGCGAGATTGTGTGCGCGCGCTGCGTCCAGTACGTCCGGGGCGGCGTCCAGGATCCGCGTCTCGAACCCCGTGGACCGTAACGCCTGAAGTACCCGGCTCGTTGTCTGACGTAACGGCACCATGAGCAGCACGGGATGCCGTAGCACCGTCGACCGTTGATCAATCTGCATCGGCGGCAACAGTAGCCGTGTGGCCGTGGCCAATCGATGACCGGCAGGACGACTGGTCGGATCCATCGGGTCACCGGTTGTTGTTGAAGGTCTTGCCCGGCAAATGGAGTAACGTCTGAGCCGTTCGGAGTAATTGACGGTCGTTCGTCGCGCCTCACGGCCGGGTGGGCGACCCCGGGCCGGTAACGCTCTCAGGTTGCGCCGGTTAAGTGCCTGGTTCTCCCTACGGTTCGTGGCGTGCGACGCCAGCTGGAACGAACGCTATGGGCAACGGCCTTCCTCGCCGTGCTCCTGGCACCCGTGCTGCTGGCACCGGTGTTGCACGGTCCCCGTGCCGGGGATGGCTCCTCGCTGCTGTCCCAGCTTTCCGTCGGGATGGGGTTGCTCGCCACGTCAATGCTGGTCTGCGCGGTGGTGCTGCCATCTCGGGTGCGCTCCCTGACCCGCACGTTCGGCATCGATGGCGTACTGAGCATCCACCGCTTCGTCGGGCTGGCGGTCACTCTGTTGGTGGGTTTGCACATCGTCCTGGTAGTGGTGGCCAACCCGGCCAACCTGGCGTTGCTCGATGTCCTGCATGCCCCCAATCGCGCTCGCGCCGCCGTCGGCGCCACCGTGGCGCTGGGTGCGCTGATCGCCCTGACGCTGCTGAGAAGGCGACTGCGGCACCGCTACGAGGTGTGGCGTTGGGTGCATCTCGTGCTGGCCGGCTCGGTGCTGGTGCTCAGTGCGCTGCACATCTGGTGGCTCAATCATCTCGTGCGGGACGCCTCCATGCGGGCCTTGCTCGTCGTCCTCGCACTGGGCGTGCTGGGGGTGTTGGCATACCGCTGGCTATGGCGGCCGGTTTTCGGAGCCGGCCGCCAGTACGTGGTCCGCGAAGTCCGGCCGGAGTCCAGCACGGTGAGCACCCTGGTCCTCCAGCCCCGACGCTCGGGTTCCCGGCGGAACTGCCGGGCCCTTGAGTTCGCTCCCGGCCAGTTCGCCTGGTTGCGCCTGAACCCGTCGATCAGGGCTCAGGAACACCCGTTCACCATTTCCTCCAGCGCTCATCTCGGGCTCTGGACCGAGTTCACGATCCGGCACAGCGGTGATTTCACCAGTGCGCTTCGGTTGCTGCGGCCGGGCAGCCCGGTGTGGGTGGATGGCCCGCACGGTGCGTTCACCCTGGACCTGCGGCGCACCACCGGTTTGGTGATGATCGCCGGTGGGGTGGGCATCACCCCGATGATGAGCATGCTCCGGACGCTGGCGCACCGACGCGACGAGCGTCCGCACCGGTTGCTGGTGGTCGCTGGGACCGTCGACGAACTGTTGTTCCGGGGGGAGATCAGGCAGCTTCAGCAGCGGATGGACCTCACCGTCGTCGAGGTGCTCCGGCGACCGCCACCGAGCTGGATCGGTGCCTCCGGCAACATCGACGAGAGGCTGCTCACGGCGCTACTACCCGGCAAGTTCCGGCGCAACCAGCTCGACTACTTCCTGTGCGGACCGCCCGCGATGCTCATCGATGTGCTCACCGTGCTGGACCAGCTGGACGTGCCCGAGCCGCGGATCCACACCGAGCAGTTCGATCTCGTCTAACCAAACACGTCAACCCCTGCTGAGAAAGGTTCCTGCTTTGCGCCCCCCGGTACCTCGTTTCGTCCGATGGGCCGTCGCCCTGGCCGTGATCGCCGCCTTGACCCTCGCCGTGTTCCAGTACTGGGGTACGTCGCAGTACGGGACGGCGGTCGCCGGAAGCAGCCAGTTCGCCGGCCAGCCGGCCATCGGCGGCCCAGCCACCGAACAGAATCCAGGCTGGATGCAAACGCGGTGGGGGCCGCTGAGTTCCGCGGATCGGGACCTGCTGGTCATGGTCCGGCAGGCCGGTCTTTCCGGGGGGTCGAGCGGGAAGCGGGCTGAGCAACAGACCAGTAACCAGCAGGTCCGCTCCGTCGCCAGACGCATCTGGGTGGACTACGGCGATCTCGATAACCAGGTTCGTGCGGTAGCGGGCAAACTCGGTGTACCGCTGCCAGACCTACCCACCGCGGCGCAGCAGGGCTGGTTGAAGGACCTGTCCGGACGGTCTGGCGCGGAATACGACCGGATGTTCGCGCAAGGGCTGCGGATCACCGATGGCGAAGTGCTTCCAACTATCACCGCCGTGCGGGCCGGTACCCGCAACGAGCTGGTCCGATCCTTTGCCGCCAACGCTGCCGCACTCGTCAATCGCCACATGGACGTGCTGGAACGCACCGGGTTGGTGGACTATTCCAAACTCTCCGCTCCGCAACCCGCCGCGGCCGATGTCGCTGCCGGCGGCCCGGCGCAGCGCATCGACCAGGTCGTCAACGCCACGCCGGTTCCCACGGCCGGTGCCGTCACCGGAATCGATGCGAACGCGATGGTCGCGGCCTTGGTCTCGATCGCGGCATTGTTGATTGCGCTCGGTCTGCTCGGCAGCACGAGCCGGCGCGTCCGGCGGGCCTACGTGGATCCCCAGCACCGTGGCACCCCTCGCGGCTTGTCTCAGCAGCGGCCCCGGCAACGCCGCCACGCGGCCCACCGCTGGTAATCGCAGGCTCGCCCGACGGCGCACACCAGGCGGCGCACACCAGGCGGTGATCCTCATGAGGGATCAGGCACCGGCCGGCCGAACAACCCCAGCAGCGCGTCCCGGTCGTCGTTGGCTGCACTGCGGTTGCGCCGGCTGTGCCCGCAGACGACGCATCGCTGCACCACAACGATCTCGCCGCGTTCGGACAGCGCTGCGATGGGCTCCATGGCTCCGCCACACTCCGCGGCCCGGTCCCCGGGGTTTACATCGACATGCTGCGACCACAGGCACCGTGGGCAGTGGTTGGTGTAACCGCTGCCGCGGACCGGGGTCCCACAGTGCAGGCAGGTGAAGTCCTCCCGGCGACGGGAGAACGAGGGCGGTTGCTGCGTCATCGCCTGCGAGCCTTCCACCCTGTGTCGGTTAGCTCAGCGTTACGCTGGGTTGGCAGCTCGCAGGATACGGAGGTCAGATCATGGAGCGGGTGGTGCGGGACAGAAAAAGACGCACCTGGACGGTCCGGAGCCGGATCAGCTGGACCAAGCCGCAGATGGCGGACCAGTTCGAGCACGACGTGGCCGCCGGTTATCTGGAGGGCGTCTGGATGCTGGTGATCCTCGTATTGCTGACGCTCTTCGTGGTGATCCGGACCCCGGATGAAGTGGTGAGACCGGCTTGGTTCGTTCTGCTGGTCCTGCTGATCCTGCTGTTGCTACCGTTTCTGTGGGCGTTGCAGCGGCCTTGGATCATCACGGCGGAAACTCCTGATCCGATCGAAAGCTCAGGTGAGCGCTGGGAAGGCGTCGTGTACGGCTTACTGTCGGCCCGCGAGGAGACCGATCGGATCGCGGATGAGCTGGAAGATAAAGGCGAACCGGACGTCGTCAACGGGCCGCTCATGCGGGTGCTGCCGGTCGGCCGGGATTCGTGACGCCGCTGAGTTGGTGAGCGCACACTGGAGTGCATGCCTGAGCTCCCGGAAGTCGAGGCGCTGGCGCATCACCTGCGCGAGTACGCCGTCGGCACAACCGTGACCCGCGTCGACGTCGCTTCCCTCACGGTGCTCAAGACGGTGCAGCCAGCGGTGAGCACGTTGCATGGTTGCACGGTCACCGGGGCAGGCAGGCACGGCAAGTTCCTCACGGTGTACACCGACGGTCCCGCGCTCGTGATGCACCTGGCGCGCGCGGGATGGCTGCGCTGGTCCGACTCGTTGGCACCCGCTGCGCCGCGGCCCGGCAAGGGGCCGATCGCGTTGCGGGTGCACCTCAGCGGGGGAGCAGGCTTTGATCTCACCGAGGCGGGCACCCAGAAACGACTCGCCGTGTATATCGTCGCTGACGCAGCCGGCGTGGCTGAATTGCCCGGCATCCGCCGGCTCGGTCCGGACGCCCTGGCGTTGACCCGCGACGAGCTTGGCGAGGTGCTGCGTGGGCGCACCGAGCGGCTCAAGACGGTGCTGACCGACCAGACGCTGATCGCCGGGGTGGGCAACGCCTACTCCGACGAGGTACTCCACGCCGCCCGGCTGTCGCCTTACGCCGCTGCCGGACGGCTACCGGAGGATGCGCTGGACCGGTTGCACGATGCGCTGAGGCGGGTGCTGCTCGACGCGGTAGCCCGGTCGGTCGGGCAGGACGCCGCCAGGCTCAAAGGTGAGAAACGGGCCGGTCTGGCGGTGCATGCCCGCGCGGGCCTGCCGTGCCCGGTCTGCGGCGACACTGTGCGCGAGGTGTCCTTCGCCGACCGCGCTTTCCAGTACTGCCCGACCTGCCAGACCGCAGGGAAGCCGCTGGCTGATCGCAGGCTGTCCCGATTGATTCGCTGACAGCGCAGCGGTGACGCCATCGGGGTGAAGGTGACTCGATTTCACTCCTGTCGCGGTGGCGCGCCCGGCCGCTGGGGAGTTCGCTAGCGCTGTGTTCCGCACCGCACCTCCCCATCGCCCCGTCCGCTGCGCACCCGAGCGGTGGCCACTCGAAGACAGAGTCCTTGAGGGGCCAGCCACCGGTGCTGAAGTTTTCGCTGCTTCGTGGTGCTGCTCGGTGGGGACGACCTGGACGGTGGAGCTGCGGTCGGTGGACCGTGCAGCGCAGAGCCGTCCGGCTGAGTGGATCTGTTCTGGCGTACCGACTCAGCAACCGGCGCCGGAACGCCAGACCGCTGACCTGCTCCGTCAGCGGGGCCTGCTGCTGTTCCCGGTCAATCCGCCGGATCCGGTCGATCCGGCCGAATCCCCGCCGCGAGTCCGCAGCCGCCGGCTGATCGGCTACGTCACCCGAGACCCCGAGCTGATGCGGTTGGCGAAGATGCTCACTGACGTTGCCCACGCGGAGCGCGAGCACCCGATGGTCGTGGCTGCCCGGTGGGTCCGGCGCGGGTACTCGGCCGACTCAGCGGTCCGCCGGATCACCGCTGGTGTGGGGACTGGCCCACGGCGGTAAGCGCCCTGGTGCCGGTCGTTGCCGGGACAAGCGGCGAGCCGCCGTTGTCAGCTGCACTCTGGACCGCGACTATGGAGTCGTGACTCTGCTCGGCAACCCCGGGGTTATCGCGGCGCTCGCTTTGGTCATCGCTGCCGCACTGGCTGCCGGGTTGCTGTACTGGGTCCGTAGCCGCCGCGAGTTCGGCACTGATGCCGACCGCGCCATCTACAACGCGCTGCTCACCATGGCGCAGGCTTCACCGCCGCTGCGCGATGGGCTGTTGGCCTCGTCGGCGACTGCTGCGGCGCCGCACCTGCGGGCGTTGCTGAACTGCTCGGCCGTCGCGTTGACCAACGATGAAAGCGTCATGCTGGCCTGGGACGGCGAGGCTCAGCATCATGCCGAGTGGGTTAACGAGGCGGCCCTGGAGGCGCTGAGCACCGGTCGTCAGCAGGTTCGCAGCCAGCGTGAGATGGACTGTGGGCGGGCCGACTGCCCGATCCGTGCGGTGATCGTCTCCCCGTTGGAGGTGGACGGCGGGGTGGTCGGGACTTTCGGTGTGGTCAGCGAACGGCCCGCGGCCGCCGGCGTGATGCGGGCTACCGCTGAGGTGGCCCGCTACGTCTCCAGCCAGCTTGAACTCGCCGAGCTCGACGAGTCCCGATCCCGGCTGGCCCATGCCGAGGTGCGGGCACTGCGCGCGCAGATCTCGCCACACTTCATCTACAACGCGCTCACCACAATTTCCTCCTGTGTGCGCACCGATCCGGAGGAGGCGCGTGAGCTGCTCATGGAGTTCGCCGAGTTCACCCGGTACTCCTTCCGCGCGACGGGCGAGTTCACCACGCTGGCCGAGGAACTCAACAACATCGACCGGTATCTGATCCTGGAGAAAGCCCGATTCGGCGACCGGTTGCAGGTGAAGCTGCAGATCGCGCCCGAAGTCCTTCCAGTGGTGCTGCCGTTCTTGGCGCTGCAGCCGCTGGTGGAAAACGCCGTTCGGCACGGTTTGGCGGGCAAGCCCGGCGGCGGGACGGTGTCGGTCGTAGCCGAGAACTCCGGGACCGATTGCGTGATCAGCGTGGAGGACGACGGCATCGGGATGGATCCGGACCGGCTGCGCGATGAGATGACCGACTCGCACGTCACCGGCGCACATGTTGGACTGGGCAATGTGCACGACCGGCTGCGCGGAGCCTTCGGTGACGAGTGCGGCCTGGTGGTCGAGACCGCGCCCGGCGCGGGCACCAAGGTCAGCATGAAGGTGCCCAAGTTCAGCCGCGGCGTGCGCGCCATCGCCCCGCCGACGCCTAGCCCATCGCGTTCGCAACCACCGGTGAGCGCGTAGTGGGTAACCCGCCTTCGGCGGGCTACCCGTGAGTGGCAATCGTGGCTATGGCACGGATCGCCACTCACAGGTTCGACCGGCTGGCCTGATCGATCTCGCCACGCGGCCGTAGTCTGGCCCGATGGATGTCAAGGAGCTGACTTCGCGGCTGCCGTTGCCCGGCGCCCAGCGGGAGCGCGGCCCGGTGGTAGCCGCGGTGAAGCTGCACGGCCTGATCGCGCCGGGGCCCGCGCCGCTGGGTCGTGGAGTGATCAATCTGGCCACCATGGAGACAGTACTGACCCGCGCGTTCGGTTATGACCGGCTGCGGGCGGTGGCGTTGTCGATCAATTCGCCGGGCGGTATGCCCACCCAGTCCGCGCTGGTGGCCGATCGGATCCGCGGCCTTGCCGACCACAAGCGGGTGCCCGTGCTGGCGTTTTGCGAGGACATCGCCGCATCCGGTGGTTACTGGCTGGCCTGCGCCGCCGATGAGATCATCGCTCACCCCACCTCGCTGGTGGGGTCCATCGGGGTGGTCAGCCGGGGTTTCGGGTGGCACGGCTTGCTGGAGCGCATCGGCATCGAGCGGCGGCTGTACGCCGCGGGGGCGAACAAGGCCCGGCTCGACCCCTTCCTGCCCGAGGAACCGGAGGACGTGGAGTGGCTGCACGGTATGCAGGCCGAACTGCACAGCATGTTCCGCGACTGGGTGTGCTCACGACGCGGCGGTGTGCTGGCCACTGATCAGGACCTGTTCACCGGTGAGGTGTGGACTGGCCAGCGGGCCCTGGAGCTTGGCCTGGTCGACGGACTGGGCACACTGCGCGGGGAGATCGCCAAGCGCTACCCCGATGCGGAGATCGTCACAGTGGAAGGACGCCGGCCGCTGCTCGCCCGTCTGGGCCTCGTCCCCGCTGCGGCCATGCTGGGAGTGCTCGACGC
>DASYMC010000589.1:0-21501 GCA_036009255.1 Pseudonocardiaceae bacterium | reverse complement strand
GAAAAATACAAGATCTGTGAGTGTCGTTGCGGTGCTGGAGGGTATTCGCCGCACCGGTGTGCACACCGAGATCTCCCGCTGCGATCTGCGCCCTCAGGTAGTGGGTCCAGCGTTATCAGGATCGACCGCGCCAGCGCTGCCCAGTTCGGGATGCCCAGGGTTGCCGCAGCCCGGCGCCACCGTCTCCTCGTCGGCATCGTTCTGATCGGGATCATGTTCGTTATCGGTGCCGTCGAGGACGTCTGTCATACCCGTGCCGTCAGATTCTGGTTCCCTGCCGCGGAAAGCCAGCAGGACGGCGGCGCCGCCACCGAGTAGCGTCGAGACCAGCACGGCGACCATGAGCATTCCGAAAGGTACGTCGACGGGGTCGAAAGCAGCTGCGCCGAGCCGCCCGCCAGCCAGCGCCCCGAGCACTGCGCTCCCGAGCGCCATCACCGCGGCGGCCACCCCGAGGATGCGCAGCCGCTCCGCTCGCTCGCTTGCAACGGCGGTGCAACGCCGGCCCACTTCGACCCCGACGAGCAGCGGCACCACAAGCGACACGATCCACCAGGGTTGCGCTGGGCCCTGCGGCAGGGCAGCGAGCAGGGGCACCGCCGGCACTGGTCCGGCGTGCACGGCGAACGGGCTGATCGACAACGCCCCGATCGAGAAACCCGGACCGGCCAGCCAGGAAAGTCCGGCGATCGCTGCGTTTGGCAGGTACGCGAGCGACAGTACAATCAGGCCGAACGCACTTCCCGCGTCGGACCCCGAGAGCTGGACAACGTCGAGCGCGGACGCCACCAGAGTGATCAGCACCGTGGTCAGGCCCGCGGTGAGCAGCACCGCCAATCCCCACAAGCCGGCGTACACACCGGGCCGCGCCCAGTCGGGAGCCTGGCGGAGCGCCGCGGGCAGCAATCCACACGGCCGGGCCAAGCCCACCACTGCCGCAGTGCCAGCCACCAGCGCACAGGCGACGGCGGCCAGTGCCGGATCCGCCGTGACCGTCACTGGGGTGGCAACCAGCGCCAGGGCAGCGCCAAAGAGACCGTGAGTGCCGGCGATCGCCCCGGCAACCCATGCCGCGTCCTCCGGCTGGTGAAGCCCGGAGCGGGCCGCCGACCCCGCCGCGCCGCGGGCCACCAGCGCGCCGACGAGCAGGGTGACCAGCAGCGGTAGGACACCGAGCGAGGCACCATCGATCGTCAGCGGGACGTGGTGCGCGGCCAGCCAGCCCATCGCACCCACCCGAGCGGCCCAGGCCACCGAGACCTCCGCTCCACCGGCCGCGGTGAGGGCGGCAAGCACAGCGGCAGCAGCCAGATAGCTGATTGCTGCGGGCAGGCACGCAGCACTGACCAGCGTGCCCCAGCCGCGGCGAGTGCCAGTACGGTCACCTGCGGCGTCACGGGATGGCAGCGACTGCAGGAGGCTCACATCCGCCACCCTCGCAGCTGGGTGACGCGCTCTTGGCGATCACTTGGCCGACGCGCCCCTGATGTAACCGGATCGGAGTACTGCGCGGGGGGACTCAGGTGTCCGCTAGGACAGCGACTTCACAATGCGGCGCATCAGCTCCGCGGTCTCGCTGGGTGTCGTACCGACCTGGACGCCAGCCGCCTCCAGAGCGTCCTTCTTCGCTGCGGCGGTGCCGGAGGAGCCGGAGACAATGGCACCGGCGTGGCCCATGGTCTTTCCTTCGGGCGCGGTGAAACCAGCGATATAGCCGACAACCGGTTTGGTGATGTGGGCTGTGATGTAGTCGGCAGCGCGTTCTTCGGCGTCCCCGCCGATCTCGCCGATCATCACGATCGCCGCCGTGTCAGGGTCGTCTTCGAATGCTTGCAGCGCGTCGATATGAGTGGTGCCGATCACCGGATCACCACCGATTCCCACGCACGTGGAGAAACCGATATCCCGCAGCTCGAACATCATCTGGTAGGTCAGGGTGCCGGACTTGGACACCAGCCCGATCCGCCCCGGGCCGGTGATGTCGGCGGGAATGATCCCCGCATTCGACGCCCCGGGACTGATCACCCCTGGACAGTTCGGTCCGACGATTCTGGTTGGTACTGGACTCGCCGCTAGGCCGGTAGCGCCGGCCTCTGCGCAAAAGACGGCGGCATCATGCACCGGAATCCCTTCTGTGATGACGACGATCAGCCCGATGCCGGCGTCGATCGCTTCGAGTACCGCGGTCTTGGCGAAGCGGGGCGGCACGAAGACCACGCTGACGTCGGCACCGGTAGCCGCCATCGACTCGGCCACCGAGTCGAACACGGGCAGCGAGGCACTGTCGAACTCAACGGTCTGCCCACCCTTGCCGGGGGTGACGCCGCCGACTACCTGGCTGCCAGCGTGAAGCATCCGCTGAGTGTGCTTGCGACCCTCGGCACCGGTCATCCCCTGGACGATGATTCTCGAGTCCTTGGTCAGGAGGATTGCCATCTGGTCATGCTCCCTTGGCGCAGGTCAAAGCGGCCAGTTCGGCGGCCTTATCCGCCGCGGCGTCCATGGTGTCGACCATCGTGACCAGCGGGTGGGCCGCGCGCGCGAGAATCCGGCGACCCTCGGCCACATTGTTGCCATCCAGCCGGACCACCAACGGCTTTGCCGCAGCGTCTCCCAGAATGCTCAAAGCCTGCACGATGCCGGTGGCCACCTGGTCGCAGGCAGTAATGCCACCGAAGACATTGACGAACACCGAGTGCACATCCGGGTCACCGAGGATGATGTCCAACCCGTCGGCCATCACCTGCGCGTTCGCCCCACCACCGATATCGAGGAAGTTCGCCGGCCGCATCCCCCCATGGGCCCGGCCCGCGTAGGCGACCACATCGAGGGTAGACATGACCAGACCTGCACCGTTGCCGATGATGCCGACCTGGCCATCGAGCTTGACGTAGTTCAGGTGACGGGCCTTCGCCCGCGTTTCCAACGGGTCCTGCCCAGAGGCGTCGGCCAGCTCAGCGTGCTCAGGGTGGCGGAATCCGGCGTTATCGTCCAGGGTCACCTTGCCGTCCAACGCGATGATTGATCCTTGCGCGTCGCGGACGAGCGGGTTCACCTCCACCAGGGTGGCGTCCTCGGCGACGAAGACGTCCCACAATTTCAGGACGGTGTCGGCTGCCGCCTGCGCCACCTCCGCAGGGAAGGCCGCGGCCTCGATGATCGCAGCAGCCTGCGCGGCGTCGACCCCGGAGCGTGGGTCTATCGGCACCTTGGCCAGTGCCTCGGGGGTGGTTCTGGCGACCTCTTCGATCTCCATCCCGCCCTGCACGCTGGCCATCGCGAGGAAGGTGCGGTGGGTGCGATCGAGCAGGAGCGAGAGGTAGTACTCCTCCGCGATGTGGCAGGCAGGAGTCACCAACACGCGGTGCACGGTGTGGCCCTTGATGTCCATGCCGAGGATCGCGGCGGCCTTGCGCTGCGCTTCCTCCGGGGAGTGGGCCAGCTGCACACCACCGGCCTTGCCCCGGCCGCCTGTTTTTACCTGAGCCTTGACCACGACCGAGCCACCGAGCTCGGCGGCGACCTCTGCCGCCTGAGCACCGGTGGTGACGACGCGACCAGGCAGCACGGGGACGCCGTGAGCACGAAACAAATCCTTGGCCTGGTACTCGTACAGATCCACGTGGTCGACCCTATCCACCGCCAGTCCAGCGGCAGCCCACTGGCACCGGTGACTGTGATCACTCCACTTGGGATCACTCCATTTGGGATCACTCCACCACGGCTGCCGCCACGGCCTCACGCACCCAATCGACAATCTCATGCGTGCTGGCACCCGGGGTGAAAATCTTGGCGACCCCGAGCTTGCGCAGCGCCGGAATGTCCTGCTCGGGAATGATACCGCCGCCGAAGACCAGCACGTCGGTGCCGCCCTTGTCTTCGAGCAGCTCGATGACCCTGGCGAACAGGGTCATGTGCGCACCGGAAAGTACCGAGAGTCCCACTGCGTCGGCGTCCTCCTGCAGCGCCGTCTCCACAATCTGCTCCGGCGTCTGGTGCAGGCCGGTGTAGACGACCTCCATACCGGCGTCGCGCAAAGCCCGAGCAACGACCTTCGCGCCACGGTCGTGCCCGTCAAGTCCCGGCTTGGCGACAACCACTCGGATTCGTCCACTCATCGAGCTCAGAGTAGCTCGCGGACCAGCCGCATTGACAACTTATGGTCACCGTATGAACCCCGCTAGCCAGCTATGGGTGGCCACGCGTCAGATAATGACGCATGGCACGCATGCGGCGGGGGTTTTGAGCTGGACGGCTGGATCGTGCCCCAGCGCAACGCCAGGCTAGATCATCCGGATCTCCTGGTAACCAATTACCAGCTTAGCGACGTAGGTCACCTGTCGCTGCCGGTTGACCCGCGCGCCGTACGCATCGTGGTGAGCGCCCTGGCTCAGCTTGACCCGAATCAGCCGCCCCGCGAGCGGAACATGGCAGCGCAGGTAGACGGCGTCGCCGCCGACGCAGCGGCCAACGTCACTAACTCGTCTCCCACCTCCAACTCATAGCGACAACCGACCGTCCGGCGCGGCAGACCGAACGCTGGCCGATACAGCTGGACGTATCTCGGAACGGCGACTTGCTCCTGTGCGTAGCCCTTCGTTACCTTCCCGCGGTCCACGACCACGTTCCGAGTACGGCTCACGGGAAGGCAGGTCTTGGCTCGACACCGCTCCCCAGGCGGCCACCGACCATCTCTGGTGGTCGAGGCGGCACTGGATCAAGGGCCCCCGGCTTCCTTGGGCCTCGCACCTTCGAGTACGCGAGTAAGGCATCGAGTCACGGCTCCCTCGCCCACCGTTCGCGGTCGGGTAGTGGTTGCGGCCGTCGCAGCAGGTGCTTTCGTGGCCGCTGGCCAGACGATCGACAACACAGCCGTGACAACCTCTGATGACGCCCCCGTGCTGGCGTCTGCAAAGCAAGCGTCGTCGGTAGTCGGCCTCGGCGGAGCTGCCCCCGCTCCGGAGTACCTTCCCGTGACCCGGCCGGAGGCCCCTGCCGCGGTTGAAGCGGTGCAGGCGATGGCCAAAGGTCAGCGCCTGGTCGCGGAAAACGTCGCTCGCGAAGCCGAAGCAAGCCGGATCCGATTCGTCCTGCCGACAAAGGGCATCTTCACCTCCGGCTACGGTGGCAGATGGGGCGTGTTCCACTGGGGGATCGACCTTGCGAATTCCATCGGCACGCCGATTCTCGCCGCTGCCGACGGCGTGGTCGTGGAATCCGGACCGGCCAGCGGCTTTGGTCTCTGGGTACGCATCCGCCACTCCGACGGCGCGATGACCATCTACGGGCACATCAACCGTTCGCTCGTCACAGAGGGCCAGAAAGTCCGAGCGGGCCAGGAGATCGCCGAGATGGGCAACCGCGGCAATTCCACCGGACCTCACTTGCACTTCGAAGTGTGGAACGCGGCCGGTCAGAAGATCAACCCACTTATCTGGCTGCACCAGCACGGCATCAACCTCTGACAGCGTTACTCGCGAGTTCACTGACCACCACCGCTTGATGGCCAGCCGCCGACCAGATGGGCGTGTGCGGTGCGCCACACCGAGCACAGTGCGGGCCGCCGGTGCCTCGGGCGGAATGCTCGATCGCAATGTCGGCAGCGTCCCCGGAGACCAGCACCGTGCTGTGCTAACAAGCTCCGCCAGGCCGCGGCGAGGGGCAACAGCCGACCTCGCAGCGCGGGCCAGGTAGTTCCTGGGTCCGCCCCGTGAAGTACCCGCTCGATCTCGCGTAGGTACGCTTCCACGCGCTCCCGCAAGATTCGGCTCAACCGCTCGTCCATCCCCCACCCCTAACAGCATAGTCGAACACACGTTCGAATACTAGGGGTTGGGTCAGACATCAGCGGGCGCGTCATACGGAATTCGCAAGTCCAGGCCCTGCTGTGAGCGACCATCCGTTGAGTTACTCCAGTGACGGTTCCGCTTACGCGGCGGCCCGGCGAGGGCGCTAGCGAGGAAGGGCGGAGTGCGCTGAGTCGTAGCCTTAAGGTCGTGCTCAGACTCGGGTTCGCGGTGATTGGAGTGCTCGACCTACCCCGCGCGGTTGCCTTCTGGACAGCAGCGCTCGGCCTGGTGGCCTCCGACGAGTGGCAAAGCGACGAGTGGAGAACACTGTGCTACGCGGACGGGTCCGGCCGGGCGTTGGGCTTGCAACGCAGCGAGTCGCCTGTCGAGGCATATCCGCGCGTACACCTTGACCTGTTCGTGGATACCACGGCTGAGCAGGAAGCCCAGGTCGAGCGGCTCATCAGACTCGGGGCACGCAGGCTTGCCTGGGACCTGTATCCGCCGGACCCGGACTTCGTGGTCCTCGCCGACCCGGACGGCAACGCCTTCTGCGTAGTCGATCTGAGTCGGGCACCCTCTGGTAGTCATCTTCAAGTCAGGAACCCGTCGAGCGAGGTCACGTGACACGACGGACCCCGTCCGCAGGCTCGGGCTGACGAAAGCTGGACCCGTAACCCAGGACTGCCACCCCTAGCAGCGTGCTGGGCGCATCGTGGTCGCCAAAGTGCCGCCTCACCACTTCCCAGACGGCGAGCAGGTCCTCACGGCGCTGACTGGCGACGTAGACCGTCGTATTCACAACATCGGTCAGGTCTGCCTCCGCGGCCTGCAAAGCAATACGCAGCTTGGTCATAACCCGCTCCGCCCGAGCGGCCACATCGCCGACGGCGACGATGGCTCCGCTCTCATCAAGGGGACAGGCCCCGGCTGTGAACACCAGCCGTGAGATGTCGCGCGCCACGGCGCGGCCGATGCTATCGCGTTCTACGTCTCGGTTCTTGGCGCGACGGAGCGGATGCGCATGCGCGGACCCGACGACAAGATCGGCCACGCGGAGCCGGAGAACCAGTTCTACGGTGACCGGGCCGCGGCCTTCACCGACCCATTCGGGCACCGCTGGCACATCGCCAGCCACCTCGAAGACGTGTCCCGAGGAGATGGGCAAGCGGATGAACGAGATGGACGGCTGAGCTAGCACGGCGACCTCGCGCGGGCAGCAGCGTCGCCGGCATCGCTACCAGCGCCGGCGTGGAATCCACCGCCCGCGCCGCCCACGACACGGCTACCACCTCACCTGGCCACAGACGCCATGACCGACATCGACCCCGACGACCACCACCACAGCATGACCAAGATCTTTCCTCGGCTCGGTGACACCGGCACCACCGCCGACATCACCGAACTCCTGGCAAAGACCCGCGCCTGACCCAGACTCCGCCTCGGAAACGACGACACCGGGAGTCCACGGCGGTCAGGCGGGCACCGTGCTCGCGTGCGCCTGGGGGCAGTCTGCTGTGAACAGTTCAGACCAGTTCGCCTCGGCCCAGTACTCCGCGATCCTCCCGCCCGCCAGGCGGTAGATCTCGATGCCGGTGATCGTCACGGTGCGCCCGCTGGGAGGCACGCCGAACAGCTCGCCGGCCTGCGTCGCACGGGCCGTATAGCGGACTGCCACCCGGTCCTTTTGGGCGATAAGGTCCTCGATCTCACAGTGGCAGTCGTGAAGTCCCGCATGCATGACGGCCGCGGTGCCCTTCATGGCCGCCGCGCCAACGCCAAGCTCGGGCGGGAGCCCGTGCGCGGCGAACTCGGGTGCGAGGAGCTCGTCCATCGCGCCTGCGTCGTTCGCGGTGAATGCGGCGAACAATCGCCGCACCGTCTCGTTGTTGCGCTGCTGCGTGGTGGCGTCCTCATTTGTGCGCATGGTCCGCTCTTCTTACCGATGGCTGCTCGTGGAATCTGCTGCCATACCGTGGCAGCGTCTATCGGCGGGAGCATCGGGGCCGGCCCCTATTTACGATCCGAAGGCCCGATCCGAGGACGCGACCGCGTACGCGACGGCTCGGGCCCGGCTGGGCAGTCCTAGCTTGGCTTGCACCGGCCTGCTCAAGCAGGCTCACAGCGCGGCCTATCCAGCCGCGGTAGACGGCCCACTCGCCCTACACCGAACCGTGGAACCACCCCAACGTCCGGGCCGCCCGGGCGGCGGCGAGGAGGTTGCCCTCCCGGTGGTACGCCGAGTACGCGCGCTCGTATGCCTTCATCGACCCGAGATAGTCGAACTCGAGATGCAGCGCCTTGGCCAGGTCCTCAAGAACCTCACCGGACACCCCCGCCGCGGCCTCGGCCGCTGGCAATGCCCCGCCCGCAGCACGGCCGCGCCGCGCATCATCGGCCTCGTCGGTCGGCTCGGTGGTCACCGTCCGATGGTGGCACACGAGGGCCTAGGACTTCCGACGTTACGGCCAGGGACAAACAGATCAACGATCTACTGGAACGTCCTAAGCTGCAGCGATCGTGGTCCACACGTCCGTAGTGGAACGGCCCGCGGCACGCCCGCAGCGCTGACGATCGTGTGCCGTAAGCGGATCCGCCTTCGGGCGGCAGCTCGCGTTATGGTGTGAGGCTGTGAAGATCGCGGCAACAGTGTTGTACGCCGATGTTGTCGGCCTCGATCAGTCATGATCTCCATCGCTCCAATCCGAGGGCGAAGGCGCCGTGTGAGCGGCATGCCATGGTGGAATGTCTGCATAGGGCTCATACACGCCAGGCGTTCGCGGTATCGTAATTACTTGGACGTATCCGATTGAACAGAGTTTAACCTCTATACGGTCAGCGGTCAGCGTCTGACCGACTTCTCCGGCTTACATACCGTAGTACACGGAAGAGCTGATCTGTCATGCGAGCAGCTGATTGATTGCTATCTCCACCTTGCGTGATAATCGCTAAATTACTGAACTATCCACAGGGGGCGACGATGGGCAGCGGATTCATAGTTGACCTAGCAGCTCCTACCGATGAAGGATGATCGGCTACATCGCCGCTCATCGCTGTATGTCAGTACCGACCGAGTCATGGAGTCAGAACTGATGGCGACTACGACAGAGGCCAATCACCGCTATCTCATCATCGGCGCAGGCCCGGCCGGTTTACAGCTCAGCTATTTTCTACAGCAGGCGGGCGCCGATTACCTAACCCTGGAACGCGAAAACGCGCCAGGCTGCTTCTTTGGCCGTTATCCACGCCACCGCAAGTTAATCTCGCTGAATAAGGTTCATGCACTCAGCGACGATCCGGAGATCCGGTTACGGTGGGACTGGAATTCTCTCCTCAGCGAACCGCCCGGACTACCATTTAGCAACTATTCGAGCGAGTATTTCCCGCACGCCGACGACATGCTGCGTTATTTGGCAGACTTCCACAGCGCATACGCCCTCAATGTGCGATTCACTACGTCCGTTGACCGGATCGAAAAAGCGGACGGCCAGTTCATCGTACACACCGCAGAACGAATTCTGCGGGCGCAGTGTGTGATTGTGGCGACCGGATGGGCCGGGCCGCATATTCCCGACATTCCCGGCATCGAGCTGGCCATTGGTTATGAGGCCATGCCCGCCGCAGGAGAAGCGTTCGCCGGCCAACGAGTGCTGATCATTGGTAAAGGTAACTCTGCGTTCGAGACCGCTCAGGCGCTGCTGAGCCATGCTGCGATCATTCACCTGGCCAGTCCTCATCCAGTTCGGCTTGCTTGGACCAGCAAGCACCCCGGTGACGTGCGTGGCCAATACGGGGCCCTACTGGACAGCTACTGGTTCAAGACTCTACACGGGGTGCTTGAATGCGAGATCGAACGGATCTGGCGCGAAGGGCATCGTTTTAAGGCCCATATCACTTACACTCTCACCGAGAATGAGCAGGCGGTGTTGGATTACGACGCGGTGCTTCGCTGCACTGGCTTCACCATGGACACCGCCATATTCGACGCCTCCTGCCAGCCCCAACGCGCCTTGGGCGGGCGAATCCCGGCGATCGGCCCAGACTGGCAGTCGCTGAACATCGATGGCCTGTACTTCGCCGGCACGCTGATGCAGGGCCGCGATGTCAAACGGGCGTCATCGGCGTTCATTGATGGGTTCCGGTACAACCTGCGTACCCTTGCCCGCCTTCTCGTGGAACGCTATGACCACACTCCACTCGGCCACGGTACCCTTACTGCTGATCCTGATGAGCTGACACACGCTATGCTGGATCGAGCGAACTGGAGCTCAGCGCTGTGGACGCAGTTCGAGTACCTCTGTGACGTATATGTTGTCGATGAGGCGGTCGGGCTGGTCCGGCACTATGCGGACCTGCCCGAGGATTATGCGATCGACCGTTTCGCTCACCAGTCGCACTACTACACCCTCAGCCTGCGGTGGGGACGCCACGACTATCGCGATGTGTTCGCTATCCAACGTCACCCGACCCCCGAACGAGCAGCCGAGAGCGCCTTTATTCATCCGGTCATCCGTCGCTGGCGTCACCGCGAACTAGTCGTCGAGCAACACCTGCTGGAAGATCTGCTGGCTCAGTGGCGTGACCCGGTCCGGCACGTGCAGCCGTTGCGTGCCTTTTTATCAGCTCAACTCCCAACCAACCACAGATCAGGCCCATCCCACAGTTGTTGAGACAGTCTGCTCGACCAAAAAGTCCACTACATCGGTCAGCCGCCCACGCTTGGCGTAAGCGGCACGCTGACGAGCCGCCCCAGTCCCGGTGACTCGCAGCCGCGTCAATCCGTCGCGGACCGCCCCGAGATCACCGCACTCGTCCAAAGCGGAACGGGCGCGGCGCAGCAATGCCTCAACGAAGTGCGCGGCAGGCATCAGCTGCCCGGTGACCGCGTCGATTCCGTGTCCCTCGAGGCCGTCACGTGCCGCACGCCAGTATGCCGCCCGTAGCAACTCACTCGACAGGCGTGGACCGGGGTTGCCACGCTGTACCTCGGCTAGGGCCACAGTGACCAACGCTCGCACTAAGGCCGCCAGCAATGCAGACTCCTCAGCAGTGCCGGGCACGTCGGTGACCCGAATCTCGAGTGTCGGCAGCCGCGCCGAAGGACGGAGATCCCAAAAGATCGTTCCCGGGTCAACGAGCACCCCGGCGGCGGTCAACGTGCCAATGATCTGGTCGAAGTCAGCAAGGCAGACAAAATACGGCGGCGGCCCGGCGACCGGCCACTTACCCCCGACGAGACTCCGCCAACTGGCATATCCGGTGTCCCGACCCTCCCAAAAAGGGGAATTGGCCATCATCGCGATCAACACCGGCAGCCACGGTCGCAGATGATTACTCACCAGCACCGCCTGCTCCCGATCGGGAAGGTGTACGTGGATATGACCAGCGCAGATGCTCTGCTCGTCATGAAGCCCCCGGTAGGTGGCCACCCCAACCTCATACCGCGGATGATCAGTGATCGGCGGCGGGACCACATCGCCCAACACCGGTGTCCCGGAGGCGACAACACCCAACCCCAATCCGTGCGCTGCAGCCACCACCACCGAACGCATCCTCTGCAGCTGGTGATACAGCTCACCAACAGCCGAGCACGGTTCCGTCTTCGCCTCGACCTGAAACCGTGTGACTTCCGTTGACACCCTCCCGTCCAATTCGGCGGCAGCGGCCTCCACCACCGCCGACGCCTGCGGTACAACCATCCGTGTCGCGGGGTCAATGACCAGATACTCCTCTTCCACCCCTAGCGACTTCTCGGCTGCATCGAACGACATATGGCGCATTAAATCCACCCCAGCACCATCCCCACCCCATACAAACCACGCAACGAATCAACCGCGCCCCGGAGACGCTATAGGCCCGGTCGACCAGATAGCCAACCCCGGATTGAGTCGATAAGCGCCATCAGAGCTTCGCCAGCGGGACGCCCCCAATGAGCATCAGCCTGACCGTCCCGGACGAACCGAAGTCAATGGTGGCGGTGGCCCGGGGTCCGCTGCCGTCGGTGGCCACCACGGTGCCCAGACCGTACTTGTCGTGCGTCACCCGATCCCCCACGTCCAGCGATAGCGCAGGGGTGTTCTGCCAGCCGGGGAACGAGGTCGAGCGCAACCCGCGGGCGGCGATCCCGGCTTGCGCAGAATCAGCGCCGGTGACATCGCCGCCACGACCGCCGAAGGCTGTGCGCTGGGCCGGGCCGGCACGCCCGGGATCCTCCCGTCGCCAGTGCACCAGCGACTCGGGAACATCGGACAGAAAGCGCGAGGCCGGATTGGTCATCGGCGAGCCCCACGCGGACCGGGTGATCGCGCGGGAGAGGTAGAGCCGGTACTGGGCTCTGGTCAGCCCGACGTAGGCAAGCCGGCGCTCCTCGGCGAGCTCAGCCGGGTCCCCCAGCGCACGCAAGTGCGGGAACAGCCCATCCTCCCAGCCGGTGAGGAACACCACCGGGAACTCCAGGCCCTTGGCGGTGTGCAGCGTCATCAAGGTCACTACGCCGCTGGATCCATCGTCATCGGGAATCTGGTCGGCATCAGCGACCAACGCGACCCGCTCGAGGAATGCCGCAAGGGACCCAGGTTCGGCGCCACCGTCCGCGACTGGAATCACCGGGCCGCCCTCGGAAGCAAACTCGCGCGCCACCGTCACCAGCTCGGTGAGGTTGTCCAGCCGGGAGCCGTCCTGAGGGTCCTCCGACGCGTCTAGCTCGGCCCGGTAACCGGTCCGCTCCAGCACCGCATCCAGGACGTCTGCGACTTCCTCTCCCGCCGCCACCTTCTCCCGCAGCTCATCCATCATCACTACGAACGCCGTGATCGCGTTGCGGGATCTGGGGTTGAGCAACGGGATGTCCTGCCCTGCGGCGGCGGCTCGCAGCGCCGCAGCGAAGGAGATTCGCTCCCGCTCAGCATAGGTGGCGACTACGGCCTCAGCACGGTCCCCGATCCCCCGGCGCGGTGTGTTGAGGATCCGGCGCAGCGACACGGTGTCCTCGGGGTTGTCCAGCACCCGCAGGTAGGCGAGGGCGTCGCGGACCTCGCGGCGCTCGTAGAAGCGCACCCCGCCGACAACCATGTAAGGCAGTCCCAGCCGGATGAACACCTCCTCGAACACCCGGGAGGCGTTGTTCGTGCGATAGAACACGGCCACGTCGCCGAACCGTGCTTTGCCACTGTCGACCAGCTGATCGATTTCCGAGGCGACGAACGCGGCCTCATCGTGCTCGTTGTCGGCGACGTAGCCGACGATCGGCTCGCCGTCCCCGGCAGCCGACCACAGCCGCTTGTCCCGGCGGCCGGTGTTGCGGGAGATCACCGCGTTCGCCGCGGACAGGATCGTCTGGGTGGAACGGTAGTTTTGCTCCAGCAGGATCGTCCGGGCGTTCGGGAAATCCCGCTCGAACTCCTCGATGTTGCGAATGGTGGCGCCCCGGAAGGCGTAGATGGACTGGTCGGCGTCGCCCACCACGCACAGCTCGGCGGGGTCGCCGGTTTCTGGACCTACCAGCTGGTAGACCAGCTCGTACTGCGCGTGGTTGGTGTCCTGGTACTCATCGACCAGGATGTGCCGGAACCGGCGCCGGTAATGCTCGGCCACGTCGGGCAGGGTCTGCAGCATCTCCACGGTGCGCATGATCAGGTCGTCGAAGTCCAACGCATTCGATACTGCCAGCCGCTGCCGGTAACTGGCGTAGACCTCCGCCACCCGGCGATCAAGGTCGTTTCCCGCTGCACTGGCCGCTGCGTCGGGGTCGAGTAGCTCGTTTTTCAGGTTGGAGATCTTCGCGGCCAGGGTGCGGGCGGCGTAACGCTTCGGGTCCAGGTCGAGATCCCGGGCCACCATGGAGATCAGGCGGCGGGTGTCGTCGGCGTCGTAGATGGAGAAGTTCGACGTCAGCCCGGCCAGATGGCTCGCTTCCCGGCGCAGGATCCGCACGCACATGGAGTGGAACGTCGACACCCACATCACCGCGGAGCGCCCACCGACCAGCGCACTGACCCGCTGCCTCATCTCCGCCGCGGCCTTGTTCGTGAAAGTGATAGCCAATACCTGGCCGGGCGCGACGCCGCGGTGGGCAAGCAGGTAGGCGATGCGGTGAGCGAGCACCCGGGTCTTGCCGGATCCAGCGCCCGCGACAATCAGCAGCGGAGAGCCGGCGTGCTCCACCGCCAGACGTTGCTGCGGGTTGAGCCCGGCGAGCAGATCCCGTGGCGGGCCGGTGACAACGGAAGTACTCATTGTGGCGACCACGGTACCGGGGAACACCGACACACCGAGACGGCGCTACGGAGAGGAACCCGGAACCGAGTGGACGGGGAAGCGCGCACCATGGCAGACTCCGTGTCGTGTCCAGCCGCCATCGCTTTTTTTACGGGTACCGGATCCGGTTCCCGTGATGGTGCGACACACGATCTAGACCACCACGACGCCCCGGAGTCCACGGACCCGGGGCGTTGTTGCTGCCAGGGAACGCGGGCTCCGATACAGGATGAGGAGACCACCGACATGTCCCGGAATGCGCCCAGCGAGGCAGCACCCACCGTCCCGGACGGTTCAGCCCCCGACCTCGCTGCGCTACGCCACGAAATCGACTACCTCGATGCGGAGATCCTGCGGTTGGTGCAGCGACGCACCGCGGTTTCGCACACCGTCGGGCAGGTCCGCCGAGCAGCTGGTGGCCCGCGGGTGGTGCACGGCCGGGAGATGGCCGTGCTCGACCGTTACCGCGCGCTGGGCGAGGAAGGCCGCGAGCTGGCGATGCTGCTACTCCGGTTGGGGCGCGGCCGGCTCGGCCACTGACGGCATCGATCCCTCGCAGCGTGCCACGGCACGGCCCTCCCCTGAGAAGGGCACACTGGCTGCATGGTGCTCAATGTGATTGCTCTCCTCGTCGCGCTGGCCGGGTTGCTCGCTGCGGCAGCGCACGGTGGATACCTGGCGATGCTGGGGTCGGCGGCCAACCGGCGAGCCGGCGGCGACCCGATCAGCCAGTACGTCCGCGGTCGGGTTCCGGTCGCCGGCGTCACCCTCGCCGTCGCCCTACTCGCGCTCCTGCTCTCCACCGGCGGCACCGTTGCTGACATCCTCGCCATCC
This sequence comes from Pseudonocardiaceae bacterium, assembly GCA_036009255.1. Taxonomy (GTDB): domain Bacteria; phylum Actinomycetota; class Actinomycetes; order Mycobacteriales; family Pseudonocardiaceae. The sequence goes on along the minus strand of DASYMC010000589.1, from coordinate 6,621 downwards.
TGGCTGGCGCCGGTAGCGGTGTGGTCAGTTACCAGGCGCTGCAGACATCCCGGACCCGCTACCGCAGCGGCGGTTGAGCTAGTCAGGCCCGCACCGCCCGTCTTGCCGGAGCTACCGGACAGCGACGGGGCATGCGGGTATCGGTTTCCGGAGGGGCGCAGAGCCTAGCCTGAGGCGGTGAGCGAGGAGCGTAGTAGGTGAACGCCGACACCCGACTGATCGCCGGGCGCTACCGTCTGGACCAGCAGATCGGCACCGGAGCGATGGGCGTGGTCTGGCGAGCGCACGACGAGCGGCTGGACCGCACGGTGGCGCTCAAGGAGCTGCTCATGCTGCCCGGTCTGGCTGAAGAAGAGGCGGAGAGGGCAAGGGCCAGGGCGATGCGCGAGGGCCGCATCGCGGCTCGGTTGCAGCACCCACATGCGATCAGCGTCTATGACGTGGCACTCGATCGTGGCACCGGCGCTGGGGAGCAGGTGGTGCCGTGGTTGGTGATGGAATATCTACCTGCGCCCAGCCTGGCCGCGGTTCTCGCCGAGCACGGGGCGCTACCACCGCACGAAGTGGCCAGAATCGGCTGGCAGGTCGCTGCGGCGCTGGCCGCAGCGCATCAGGCTGGGATCGTGCACCGGGATGTCAAGCCGGGCAACGTCCTGCTCGGTCAGGACGGGACCGTCAAGATCACCGACTTCGGGATATCCCGAGCCAGCTGGGACGCCACCGTGACCCGCACCGGCATGTTGACGGGCACACCGGCCTATTTCGCTCCTGAGGTGGCCCGCGGTGAGCTGCCCGGTTCCCCGAGCGACGTGTTCTCCCTGGGCTCGATGCTCTACGTCGCGGTAGAAGGCGAACCACCGTTCGGGCTGGACGACAACACGCTGGCACTACTGCGCACCGTCGCCGAAGGCCGGGTGCGGCCTCCCCGGCGCGCCGGGCCATTGTCCGCAGTTCTCATGCAGTTGCTGGCCGACGATCCCGCGGCTCGTCCGTCGATGCCTGACGTCGTTGAAGCACTCAGAGCGATAGCAGCGCACGGAGCGTCCAGCGCCGACGCCCTCCCGCTGTTCACCTCGCCCTCGGCCAGGTCTCCGCGCCCGAGGACCGCTGCTCCCACCCAAGCGATATCGCTGCCGGTGGGCCCGCCCACCAGCAGCCCGCCGCGCACTCGGGGGAGGCGAGCCGCTCAGCTCGCGTGGTGGCGGCGACCCGCCATATTGTTCGGGACTGCTGCCTGCCTTGTCGTACTCGCCGTGGTGCTGTCAGTGATGGGTACCGTGCCCATCTTCGGCCCCACTGGCGGACGTGGTCAGCTGGCGGCGCCCGCCACGCGGACGTTTCCCCCCCAACCACCCCAGCCCGCACAATCCGTCCAGCCACCCCAACCCGCCCAGAAACCACCTCCAGAGCAGCTGGAGCAGACCGTCCGCACGTATTACGGCCTGCTACCTCAGGACACCACGGTCGCGTGGCAATATCTCGGCCCTACTGAACACGCCCAGGGTTTCCAGCACTACGACAAATTCTGGAACGGGATCAACGGAGTGAAAATCCGCGGCCCGGTTGCTGTGCAGGGCAACACCGTGCTGGTGGGCCTGGTGTTCGAGCCGGTGAACCGGAAGCGAACATTGGAACGCTATCGACTCACTATGAGCAGCTCACCCGAAGGCCGGGTACTGATCGAGTCCGCCTCTAGAATCGGTACCTCGGCACTCGCCGACAGGTGACGCGCCGGAACCGGAGGCCACGCCGAGAGTTCTAAAATCACGGTTATGATCCCGCCGTGGTTGTTCGCCGAGTTCGCCGCCGGTAGGTGTGGATCTGTCCAGCCGGGAAGCAGTCGAAAGCTACGACCGTAACCTGGGCGCAGATCCAGCGCGCGACCGCAGCGGGCGCGCAACGCAACCGGCGCATGGCCGGAACCAGTCGGTCAGCCCCAGGGGAGGAAGTCAGCTCCACGGTGGCGAACTGGCCGACCAGCGCACTGCGTAGCCGGCGGTGCAATCCACACAGCGACATGAAGTTGACCTCGGCAGGGTCGCGGTCGGCGCAGCGTCGAGGTAGGCGCCGTAATCGGGACAGAGCCTCAGCCTGGTCATCATCTCGGCGAACAGACAGGCGTGCATGCGTTGCGGGTCGCTTGCGCCGTACTCGTCGTGCTCGATGGTCACCAGTGCCGTCTTGGCCGGCCCGCTGAGCCGGGGAATGACCCAGCCTCTTTGAGCGCAACACACAGTGGGCCGCGCGGCGCCGAAGAGCAGGTGCCGTGACGGACCGCGATCTGCAGTGCCCAGCATCTCTACCCCTCAAGCGCTCATATCGTCATCGCTGCCGCGTGCCAGCCTGCTGCCACCCGGCGTTCTAAAAGAGATAAATGTTGACGTAATTGAGAACTGTCGGCTAGATTCTCTAGCAGAAGCATATGTCGTTGCTAGAAGGAGTGTCCCATGGCCCCCACCGAGGTCTCGACGTCACGCACCGCCCCTGCCGTCACTCGGTCTGACCCTGCGTATCAGGCCTTTCTGCTGCTGCGCACTGTGTTCAGCGTGGCGCCGGTTCTGTTCGGGCTGGACAAGTTCACCAACCTGCTGGTGGGTTGGCCGGGCTATCTGGCCCCTTGGATCGATGGCTTACTACCCGGCACAGCACAGCAGGCGATGTACGCCGTGGGCGTGATCGAGGTGGTGGCCGGGATCGTGGTGGCGGTCGCGCCGCGGTTCGGTGCTTGGCTGGTGGCCGCTTGGCTGGCCGGAATCATCATCAACCTGGTGACCTTCCCGGGCTTTTTCGACATCGCGCTGCGTGACTTCGGGCTGTTCGTCGCCGCGGTCGCGCTGGCCCGTTTGGCCGCCCGCTACGCGTCCGGCCCCCACACGTCCTAGCCAGCAGGTGGCGCTTCGACCTCCGAGTTCCAAACCCTCACCAGGGACCAGCCCGATGAGCATCATCGAGCCGGGCGCAGAACTCAGATCAAAAGTTGTGGTGGGAAAACGGGGATCTCGCTGTCGAGTCCCGCCCCATAGGAGAGCACGATGAGTAACACATCGAGCACCACGGGGACGACTGATTACAGGTCCACGAGTACCCGCGCCCAGAACGCCGACTCCGTGGGAGGTCTGGGTGAAGCGGCGCTGTCCGCGGTGCGGATTGTGGTGTCGTTTCTGTTCGTTTGCCACGGTGCCCAGAAGCTGTTCGGCGTTTTCGGTGGTGTTCACGGGCAGGGTGCAACGGCACCGGTCGGGTCGTGGCCTAGCTGGTGGGCCGGTCTGATCGAGCTCCTCGGTGGGGGGCTGGTCCTCCTCGGCCTGTTCACCATGCCCGCGGCACTGCTGTGCTCGGGTGCGATGGCCTTTGCTTACTTCACCGTGCACCAGCCGCTAGGTCTGCTTCCCCTGCAGAACAAGGGTGAACCGGCTGCGCTGTACTCCTGGATGTTCCTGTTGATCGCGATGCTCGGACCGGGTCCGTTCGCCCTGGATGCGGTGCTGCGGCGACTGCGACCTAAGCAGAGGCTATCGGGTAACCCACCGTTTCGTTCGATGTGGGAAAGGTTTCTAACTTAGGGGTCTTCCTGATGGTGGCCACTGGACCGCGACATTGCGCAATCCGGGCCAGCACCATGCCCGCGGCAGCGCAGACCGCCTGCCCGCTTTGCGGAGACCGAGCGGTCGTCTGGGTAGGCATGTCAGAACTAGCCGTACCGGCGTGGGGAGGTGCGCGGGCTTCTCCAAGTTGTGTTGCGGATAGAGGGGTAGTGTTTCTGATACGACCGCGGGAGTGTACCGAGCCGACGGTGATACGACGTTGATGATCGACGGGCTGCACGAATGCGGTGGTGCGGCTGGTCGCCGTGTGCTGGACATCGGGCCCGCACCCCTAGCTAGTGGACCGTCCGTGCCCTGCACCGATCCGGCATTGGCGAGGCCCCAGTCACCACCGATGGTCCCAGCCTGTTTTCGGTCGACGTCGCGGTGTCCCGAACGCATTCACGCAACTGAGTCGGGGAATTCGGTGGTGAGGGGCAACGGGGGCCTGCGGGCCAAGGTTTACGTTTGGTTTGAGCATTGAGCGAAAGGGTGCTTCGAAGGTGCGAGAAGCCTCTAAGTTGGACGCTAGGGCACGCATGACGATGGCGCTCCTTTACAGGCGCTTGCTAGAGATCGGTCTATGGCGGCACATCAGATCCGCGGGAGGCGCTCTGACAACAGGGGCTGGCGGCGCCCACTTCACAGCCAGAGACAACCGAGCTTTTCTGCAGGACTTGCTGGCCACAGGCCGCTTCTGTCGGGATACACCAGGAGCCGGATTATTGCATCACGGGCAGATCTCCGTGCGGGAGATCACGAACGGACCCGGTCTTCACCTTTCGCTTGCAGACAACAACCGCATATATGTCCACATCGACAGAGTGTGCCCCGCAGTGGGGACTACCGCCGAGGGCACTTGCCGCTACGACCGCATGCGGTCTTTATCCCACATGCGCCGAGAGGTATTTCCTCTCGCCATGCGGTCTCACCATACCAAATTTCCGGAGAACAAACGCCTTCGCCGGGCTCGTTTTGACCTTTATGACGCGCAGCGAGCGTGGTGTATAGCAGTGCAAGCCGGACATAAAGAAGAGTCACTGGAAGCAGGAGTAAGACTAGCCGGCCTTCTTGCAGCACAGCGAGAGAGCTCGCGGAAACGAGCTCAGAGGCTTTATCAACAAGCAATTGACTCGGGACACGAGGATTTTGCACCGGCCGCCGCCTTTGGCCTGGGCATCTTACTTGAAGAGTTAGAGGAAACGTCTCGAGTGCGAGAGGCCTATGAGCAAGCGATCGCTTTTGGTCACCGAGAGTTTGCCGCGCGCGCCGCGTATAACCTCGGGATTCTTTTGGAGAGGCTTGAAGACCTGGACACCTCGAAGGAGGCCTATGAGCAAGCCATCGCTTTCGGGCATCCGGAGGTTACCTCCTGGGCGGCGTTGAAACTCGGTGACATCTTGGCCCGTCAAGGAAATGAAAGGAGGGCTCAGGAAATCTACGAGCTAGTGATCACGCTACGCCATCCAGAGTTCGCCTCCTTAGGCGCACTCAACCTCGCCCGTCTTCATAGAGATCGGGGGGAAAGAGACAGCGCCAAGGCAGCATACGAGCGGGCTATTGCTTTAGGGCCCCCTGAGGCAGCTGGGGCCGCCGCCGAAGAGCTTGCCGCTGTACTCGAGGAATTTGGAGAGCACAAACAAGCCGAGAAGGCTCGATCGAAGATCCTTGAATCACCGAACGTCGGCGAATGTTCAGGAGCGAACGAATGAAGACCGTCCGGCAGTTGACCAAGCGAGTCGAGGAGATAGAGGCTCTTGACCGATTCGCGGATCTCGTGCAAAAAGTCGTTTCACGGATCGTACCGCAGGAATCGGCTCTGAAGGATCTGCTGAGCGGCACCTGGCTAGGTCGCCCGCTGCATCCCATGCTCACTGATGTCGTGATTGGAGCCTGGACCAGCGCCTCATTGCTTGAAATCCTGGGTGGCAAGACGACGGAAAGAGCAGCCGACCAACTTGTCTCCATCGGCAATGTGGCGGCGCTTCCTACCATCGCTGCCGGCCTGTCTGACTGGGCGGAGCTATGGGGCGCACAGCAACGGCTGGGGTCCATCCATGCCTTGGGTAACGCCACCGCTCTCTCCTTACAAATCCTTTCCCTTAAGGCCCGTCACATCAGCAAGCGGAAGAGAGCGCGCTTTTTGTCACTCACCGCCATGACCATCGCCGGAGCATCCGCCTACCTCGGTGGCCATCTCTCCTTCGTCAAGGGAGTGGGCGTAAATCAGACAGCATTCGAGGACTGGCCGCAGGAGTGGACGCCGGTGATCCCAGAGGAGGACCTGGCCGAGGACACCCTTACCCCCGCCAGAGCGAATAGCGTGCGCATTATGCTTTACAAAAGAGGCAGAAAGCTTTACGCCCTATCGGACCGGTGCTCCCACCGCGGATGCCCGCTTCACCTGGGGCAGGTCAATGACTTGACGGTAGAATGCTCTTGTCATGGAAGCATCTTTCAGCTTTCAGACGGTGAAGTGGTAAGAGGACCCGCCACCGTGCCCGCCCCTTCCTACGAGGTGCGGTGTCAAGATGGAAAGGTGGAGGTCCGCCTCACAGTCCGCTGATGATCGGATCCGGTCGTGGACTTTGGTGTAGAAGATCGCGAACTGGATGTCGTCGGGAGTCAGGGTGGAGCGGTGGTGGTCGGGAACGCGGACGATGAAGCCGTTGTGGCGTAGCCGGGCGAGGTCATAGCTGGCTTGGTTCATGCTGTACGGGGTGCCGAGCAGTCCGGTCATCAAGGCGCGCAGGCTCTTGTTGGTGATGTCGGTGACGGCGAAGATCGTGTTGGCGAGGGCGCCGGCCAGGGCCTGGACCCGAGGGTCGCCGAACCTTAAGGCCGGGGCCCTCCTGCCATCGTCAGTGACGGTGGGCTGCGCGATCCGCTCAAAGGCTGGATTCGCAAGGACCGTGCCCTGGCCGACCCGTTCAGTGTCCAGCACCCGTTGGTTGATGGCACGGGACTTGGCTGCAAGGTCGTCGAGGTTGGGCAGTAGCCGCTGGCAGCCGATGTCGTAGGCGTCGTTGATCACGGT
>DASYMC010000588.1:0-13009 GCA_036009255.1 Pseudonocardiaceae bacterium | reverse complement strand
CCAGCAGCGCAGCCGTCGCCGAGGTCGGTGTGCCGATGGTGGGCGCGGCCTGGGCCAGATAGTCGCCGATCGCCAGCACCGGGCCGGCTTTCCAAGCCGACGCCGCGCGCAATCTCATTCGGGCCGACCCGGTACGGGCGGACGCGCTGCTCGGCGAGCTGCGCGGGCGGACCGCTGAAGCGTTCGAGGACATCCGCCGGCTGATCTACGAGCTGCGTCCACCGTCGCTGGACGAACTCGGCTTGGTGGCGGCGCTGCATCGCCAGGGGCTACGTGCTGAAGGGTGCCACCCAGGAGGAGATCATCCGGGCGATCCGGGCGGTGGCGGCCGGTGAGGCGATCTTCGGACCGGGCATCGCCAGGCGGTGCTCGGCCGGCTGTCCGGCGCCACCGTCGCGACCGATCCCTTCCCGCAACTAACGCCGCGCGAGTGGCAAGTCCTCGAGCTCCTCGCGGCTGGGCTGCCGACCACGGTGATCGGCGGGAGACTCAGGCTAGCCAGTAAGACGGTCAGTAACCATGCCTCCGCGATCTTCGCGAAACTCCATGTCGCGGATCGGACCGAGGCGGTTCTCCGGGCCCGGAATGCAGGCCTTGGCAGCAGTCCAAGTAGCCACCCGTGAGTGGGAAACAGTGTTATAGCACCGAATGCCACTCACCAGGCAGCCGTTAGGCTGCCAGGTAATGGACCGCTTGCATCGCCCGGCGCCGGGGACGATCCCCGACGCACCTGGCGTGTACCGGTTCCGGGACGAGCACGGCCGGGTAATCTACGTCGGCAAGGCGAAGACCCTGCGCAGCCGGTTGAACTCCTACTTCGGCGACCTGTGCAGCCTGCACCCGCGAACCCGCCAGATGGTCACCACGGCGGCCTCGGTGGAGTGGACGGTGGTCAGCACCGAGGTGGAGGCGCTGCAACTTGAATACAACTGGATCAAGGAGTTCGACCCGCGGTTCAACGTCCGGTACCGCGACGACAAGTCTTATCCGGTGCTGGCAGTCACGCTGAACGAAGAATTTCCGCGGTTACACGTTTATCGCGGGCCTCGCCGTCGCGGAGTGCGGTACTTCGGGCCCTACGCGCACGCCTGGGCGATCCGGGAAACTCTCGACCTGCTCACCAGGGTGTTCCCGGCCCGGGTTTGTTCGGCAGGCGTGTTCAAGCGGCATGGCCAGATCGGCCGGCCGTGCCTGCTGGGATACATCGACAAATGTTCGGCGCCATGTGTCGGTAATGTCACCGCTGACGAGCATCGCGCCATTGTCAACGACTTCTGTGATTTCCTGTCCGGTCGGACCGACAAGATGATCCGCCGTCTAGAGCGGGAGATGGAGACGGCCGCTGCCGAGTTGGAATTCGAGCGCGCTGCACGGATAAGAGACCATCTGGGAGCACTGCGCCGGGCGATGGAGAAGCAGGCGGTGGTTCTCGGTGACGGCACCGACGCGGACGTGATCGCCTTCGCCTGTGACGAGCTCGAGGCGGCCGTACAGGTGTTCCACGTCCGTGGTGGGCGGGTCCGCGGCCAGCGCGGCTGGGTGATCGAGCGGGTAGAGCAGGTCGATCTGGTCGGCCAGTTCCTGACCCAGTTCTACGGCGAGCAGGCCGCGTTGGCGGGATCCGCCGATGATGCGACCCAGCCGGTGCCCCGGGAAGTGCTGGTTCCCGAGCTGCCCGAGGACGCCGAGGCACTGAGCGAATGGCTGTCCGGGCTGCGCGGCGCGCGGGTGGCGTTGCGGGTACCACAGCGGGGGGACAAGCGGGCGCTCGCCGAGACCGTGGCGCGCAACGCCGCGGAGGCATTCGCGCAGCACAAACTACGCCGAGCGGGCGATCTGACCGCCCGGGCCGCGGCGCTGCAGGAGATTCACGAGTACCTGGGCTTGGACACCGCCCCGCTGCGTATCGAATGCATCGACGTCAGCCACGTGCAAGGAAGCGATGTGGTGGCCTCGCTGGTCGTCTTCGAGGACGGGTTGCCCCGCAAGTCGGACTACCGGCGCTTCGCGATCCGCGACGCCGCAGGCGGGGGTCACTCCGACGACGTGGCCAGCATCGCCGAGGTGGTCCGCCGCCGCTTCACCCGGTACCTGCGGGAAACCGAGCCGTCCGAAAGGCCCGGCCTGGATCCTGACACGGGGCGTCCGCGAAAATTCGCCTATCCGCCGAACCTGTTCGTCGTCGATGGCGGACCAGCGCAGGTCGCGGCCGCGGCCGCGGCACTGTTCGAGCTTGGTGTGACCGACGTGGCCATTGCTGGATTGGCCAAGCGCCTGGAGGAGGTCTGGTTGCCCGGCGAGGCCGACCCGGTGATCCTGCCCCGCACCAGCGAAGGGCTGTACCTGTTGCAACGGGTTCGCGATGAGGCGCACCGGTTCGCGATCAGCTACCACAGGCAGAAGCGGTCGGCCCGGATGACCAGCTCCGCGTTGGACGACGTCGCCGGGCTCGGGCAGGTCCGGCGCACCGCTCTGCTCAGGCACTTCGGCTCGGTGCGCCGCATCCGGCAGGCCAGCGTGGACGAGCTCACGGAGGTGCCCGGGGTCGGTCCGAACACCGCGCGTGCGGTGCTCGCCGCCCTGGCCCCCGACGACAACATGGCGCCCGACGGCAACCTGGGGCTCGACGAGAAGATGGGGCCCGGCGAGAACATGGGCGCCGGCGAGAACATGGGCGCCGGACAGACCAACGGAGCGGGACCGTGACGGGGATTCACCTGGTGCAAGGCGGTATCGAGGTTGCTGTGGTTTCCGGGTTGTCCGGAGCCGGCCGAAGTACGGCGGCCAAGGTATTGGAGGACCTGGGCTGGTTCGTGGTCGATAATCTGCCACCTGAGCTGATCGCCACCATGGTGGAACTCGGCGCCCGTTCACAGGGCGCGGTGACCAGGGTCGCGGTGGTCATGGACGTGCGCAGCCGGGCGTTCACGGACGACCTGGCCGCGGTGATCAAGGATCTGGACGCCCGCGGTTACCGGCCCAAGGTGCTGTACCTGGAAGCCACCGACGCGGTGCTGATCCGTCGTTTCGAGCAGGTCCGCCGAAGCCACCCGCTGCAGGGCGACGGCAGGCTGGCTGACGGGGTCGCCGCCGAGCGCGCGTTGCTCGCCCCCCTGCGCGACGAGGCTGACCTCGTGCTGGACACCACGGGGCTGTCCGTTCACCAGCTCCGGGCCAAGATCGAGCACGCATTCGGCGGGGACTCCAGCACCCGAACCCGGATCACCGTCGTGTCCTTCGGCTACAAATATGGGCTGCCGATGGACGCCGATCTCGTGATCGACGTGCGTTTCCTCCCCAACCCGTTCTGGATCCCGGAACTGCGCGAATTCACCGGACTCGACACTGATGTCCGCAATTACGTGTTGTCCCAGGAAGGCGCCGAGGAGTTCCTGGAGCGCTACCTCGAGCTACTGCAGCTGATCAGCGGAGGTTACCGCCGGGAGGGTAAGCGCTACCTCACGATTGCGGTGGGGTGCACCGGTGGTAAACACCGTAGCGTGGTCGTTTCCGAGGCGCTGGCCTCCCGGCTCGCCCGGAAAGACGAGGTCGGAGAGATCTCTGCCAAAGTGGTTCACCGGGATGTGGGCCGCGAGTGAGTGGCCCTCTGAAGGCTGTCGCACTGGGCGGCGGCCACGGACTGTACGCGACGCTTCTGGCGTTGCGGGCCATCACCGAGGACATCACCGCCGTGGTCACCGTGGCTGATGACGGCGGATCTTCTGGGCGGTTGCGCCGGGAGCTGGGTGTGCTCCCGCCGGGAGATCTGCGGATGGCGTTGACCGCGCTGGCGGCGCAGGATGGGGACGCTGGGCGCTGGCGCCGGATGTTCCAGCATCGCTTCGGTGGCACCGGTGCGCTGGCCGGGCATGCCGTGGGCAATCTGGTGATGGCAGGGTTGCTGGAGGTCCTTGGTGATCCGGTAGCGATGCTGGACGAGGTGTGCAGGCTGCTCGGGGTGACCGGGCGGGTTCTGCCGATGACCACCCAACCTCTCGATATCGAGGCCGATGTGGCCGGTTTGGACGGCGATCCGGAGACCTTGCGGCAGATCCGGGGTCAGGTGGCGGTGGCTACCACGCCGGGTCGGGTGCACCGGGTAAGGCTGCGGCCCGAGCGACCGCGGGCCTGCGCCGAAGCGGTCCGCGCGGTCAGCGAGGCCGATCTCGTGGTACTCGGACCGGGTTCGTGGTTCACCAGTGTGCTCCCGCACCTGCTCGTTCCCGATCTGGCTACCGCACTGGTTACCACCACCGCCCGCCGCGTTCTGATCCTCAACTTGGTCCCGCAACCCGGGGAGACCGCCGGGTTCTCCCCGGAGCAGCACTTGACTGTGTTGCGCGATCACGCACTCCCGGAATTCACCGTGCATGCGGTCCTCGCCGACACTGATGCGGTCGCAGTGCCGGCTCGGTTGCACCGCTGTGCGGCGGCACTTGGTGGGCACGCGTACCTTGACCGGATCGCCGACGACGGATCCACCGATCGCCACGATCCGGTAGCACTGGCCGCAGCGCTGCATCGGATACTGGTGGATAAGCCTGGCGATCCAGGTCTAACGTCGCGCGGGCACGGCCCAGGCCTCACGTCGCGTCCGCGCGACCAGGGTCAAACGTCGCACCCGCGCGACCGGGGCCTAATGTCGCGCCCGCACGACCGGAACCAACAGTCGCACCTGTGCGATGGAGCCGAACGCCTGCAAGGGGAGGAGAAGCGCCGGTGGCCATGACCTCCGCCGTCAAGGACGAGCTGAGTCGCCTGCGGGTGACCAAGACGTGCTGCCGGCGGGCCGAGGTCTCTTCGCTGTTGCGTTTCGCCGGGGGCCTGCACATCATCGCCGGGCGCGTGGTGGTCGAGGCCGAACTGGACACCGGTTCAACCGCCCGCCGGCTGCGCAGGGAAGTGCACGAGCTTTACGGGCACACCTCAGATGTGCATTTGATCACCGCAGGTGGACTGCGCAAAGGCACCTGTTATGTCGTGCGGGTGGTCCGGGATGGCGAGGGCCTGGCCCGCCAAACCGGACTGCTCGACGTGCGCGGCCGCCCGGTACGGGGATTGCCCCCGCAAGTCGTCTCCGGTGGTCTCTGCGATGCCGAGGCGTCCTGGCGTGGCGCGTTCCTTGCGCACGGGTCGCTCACCGAGCCCGGTCGCTCGGCGGCGCTGGAGGTGACCTGTCCGGGGCCGGAAGCGGCGCTGGCTCTGGTGGGAGCGGCCCGCCGGCTGGGCATTTCGGCCAAGGCACGTGAGGTCCGAGGCGCCGATCGGGTGGTCATCCGCGACGGAGACGCCATCGGCGCGCTGCTCACCCGCCTTGGCGCCCACGACTCGGTGCTGGCCTGGGAGGAACGCCGGGTGCGCCGCGAAGTGCGCGCAACCGCCAACCGGCTGGCCAACTTCGATGACGCCAACCTGCGCCGATCCGCGCGTGCGGCAGTGGCATCGGCGGCCCGGGTGAGCCGGGCCTTGGACCTGCTCGGTGGCGACATCCCGGGACACCTCCTCACCGCGGGCCGGCTGCGGCTGGAGCACCGGCAGTCCTCCCTGGAGGAACTTGGCCAGCTCGCCGACCCGCCGCTGACCAAGGACGCTGTGGCCGGGCGGATCCGCCGGCTGCTCGCCATGGCCGATCGCAAGGCCGAAGAGCTCGGAGTGCCGGACACTGAATCGGCGGTCACTCCCGACATGCTCGACGCGTAACGCGGCCGGTTACCACCTTCCGCCGGAGCCAAAGCCGCAGCGAGTCGGGTCACCGAAGGTGTGAACACCCCTGAGGCTCCCCCTCCCGGGGGTCCTGCGCGGTGGACACTGGCCGATAGGGTGGCGCCCCATAGGGTCAAGTTGAGTTGTGCCGGCTGTCGCGGCCGGTGTGGGTGTCGAAAGGGAAGAGGGAGAGGGCATCGTGACCGTTCGGGTAGGGATCAACGGGTTCGGGCGCATAGGTCGGAATTTCTGGCGTGCTGTGCAGGCCGGTGGCCACGACATCGAGGTGGTGGCGTTCAACGATCTCGGAGATGTCGCCACCATGGCGCACCTGCTCAAGTACGACAGCGTGCTGGGCCGGTTGAAGGAGGACGTGCACGTCACCGACGACGGCATCGCAGTGGGTGGCAAGACCATCAAGGCGCTCGCCGAGCGGGACCCCGGAGCACTGCCATGGGGCGCCCTGGGCGTCGATGTGGTGCTGGAGTCAACCGGCTTTTTCACCGCGGCGAAGGACGCACGCAAACATGTCGACGAGGGCGGCGCCAAGAAGGTGATCATCTCTGCGCCGGCCAAGGGCGAGGACCTCACCGTGGTGATCGGGGTCAACGACTCCCGGCTGGACGGCTCTCAGACGGTGATCTCCTGCGCCTCGTGCACCACCAACTGCCTGGGCCCGATGGCCAAGGTGCTGCATGATGCGCTGGGCATTGGGGAGGGTCTGATGACGACCATCCACGCCTACACGCAGGATCAAAACCTGCAGGACGGCCCGCATAAGGATCTGCGCCGCGCCCGCGCCGCCGCGATCAACGTCGTGCCGACTTCTACCGGGGCCGCCAAGGCCATCGGACTGGTGCTACCGGACCTCAATGGAAAGCTTGACGGTTACGCGCTGCGGGTGCCGATTCCTAATGGATCGATCACTGATCTATCGGCCTCGGTCTCCCGCGAGACCAGCGTCGAGGAGGTCAACGAGGCCTTCCGGGCCGCCGCCGACGGCCCGCTGAAGGGAATCCTGCGCTACAGCACGGAGCCGATCGTCTCCTCGGACATCATCACCGACCCCGCATCGTGCATCTTCGACTCGCCGCTGACCAAGGTGATCGGCAAGCAGGTCAAGATCGTCGGCTGGTACGACAACGAATGGGGCTACTCCAACCGGTTGGCTGATCTGATCGTCATGGTCGGCTCGCAGCTGTGAGGACGCTCGACGACCTGCTCGCCAAGGGCGTAGCCGGCCGGACCGTCCTCGTTCGAGCTGACCTCAACGTTCCCCTGGACGGGGCCAGGATCACCGATGACGGCCGGATCCGGGCCTCGCTGCCGACCTTGCGAGCGTTGATCGGCGCCGGTGCCCGGGTGGTCGTGACAGCCCACCTGGGTCGCCCCAAAGGTGCACCGGATCCGGCGTACTCGCTGACCCCGGTCGCCGCTCGGCTGGGCGAACTGCTGGATGCTCCGTTGGCGGTGGCAACCGATGTCGTCGGTGAGTCTGCTCGCGCGACAGTCGCCGGCCTGCCCGGCGGGGGAGTCGCGCTGCTGGAGAATGTCCGTTTCGACCCCAGGGAGACGTCCAAGGACGCCGCCGAGCGAGGTGCGCTGGCCGATGAGCTCGCCGGACTGGTCGGTCCCGACGGCGCGTTCGTCTCCGACGGGTTCGGCGTGGTGCACCGTGTTCAAGCGTCGGTTGTCGACGTGGCCGAGCGGTTGCCCGGCTATGCCGGCACCCTGGTGCTCGCCGAGCTGACCACCCTGCGGCGGCTCACCGACGCACCGGACCGTCCCTACGCTGTGGTGTTGGGCGGCTCGAAGGTGTCCGACAAGCTCGCCGTGATCGAGGCGCTGCTGCCGAAAGTGGACACGCTGGTCGTCGGGGGCGGGATGTGCTTCACCTTCCTCGCGGCTCTCGGTCACTCCGTCGGCGCCTCGCTGCTGGAGCCCGACATGGTCGAGGTGTGTGCCCAGCTGTTGAAATCCTCTGGAGAGCTTATCCGGCTGCCCCGCGACGTGGTCGTCGCCGACAAATTCGCGGCGGACGCGAACACCCGAACAGTGTCCGTGCGGGACATTCCGGAGGACTGGATGGGGCTGGACATCGGCCCGGAATCGGTAGGTGATTTCACAGCGGCATTGGCCGGCGCGGTCACGGTGTTCTGGAACGGACCGATGGGAGTGTTCGAACTGGCCCCGTTCGCGGCGGGCACTCGCGGAGTTGCCGAGACCATCGCGGGATCGGACGCGTTCAGCGTCGTCGGTGGCGGCGACTCGGCAGCCGCGGTGCGACTGCTCGGCCTTCCCGAGGACGGTTTCTCCCATATCTCCACCGGCGGTGGCGCGTCCCTGGAGTTCCTGGAGGGCAAGAAACTGCCCGGCGTCACGGTGTTGGAGACTTAGCGGATGGCTCGCCAACCGTTGATCGCCGGCAACTGGAAGATGAACCTGCACCACCTCGAGGCCATCGCCCTGGTGCAGAAGCTTGCCTTCGCGCTTCCGGAGAAGTATTTCGCGAAGGTCGAGGTGGCGGTGCTGGTTCCGTTCACCGATTTGCGCAGCGTGCAGTCCCTCGTTGAGGGGGACAAGCTGCCGATCCGCTACGGCGCGCAGGATCTGTCGCCCAAGGATTCCGGGGCCTACACCGGCGACATCGCAGGACCGATGCTGGCCAAGCTCGGTTGCACATACGTCATCGTCGGGCACTCCGAGCGGCGCCAATACCATTGCGAGGACGACGCGCTGGTGGGCAGCAAGGTGCGGGCCGCGCTGCGCAACGGACTGGTTCCGATCCTGTGTGTCGGTGAGGGTCTGGAGATCCGTGAGGCCGGCAGGCAGCTGGCGCACACCACCGAGCAGCTGCGTGCCGCGCTCAAGGGCCTGAGCGCTGATCAAGTCCGGACGGTCGTGGTCGCGTACGAGCCGATCTGGGCGATTGGCACTGGGCGGGTCGCCACGCCGGACGACGCGCAGGAGGTCTGTGGCGCGCTGCGGGTGGCGCTGGCGGACAAGTACGGGACCGAGGTGGCCGAGGACGTCCGGGTGCTCTATGGCGGATCGGTCAAATCGAGCAATGTCGCCGATCTGGTCGCCGAGGCCGACATCGACGGCGCGTTGGTGGGCGGTGCGAGCCTGGATGCCGACGAGTTCGCGAAGCTCTGTGCCTTGGCAGCGGGAGGCCCGCTACCGTGACAGGGCGGGCCTTCGAGGTCTGGGTCCCCATGCGCTTCCCTGACGGAGTAATCTTGCGAATCAGTCGTCGTCTGACGAGGGTGTGATGAAGCTCTTCCTGCAGATCCTGCTCCTGGTCACCAGCATCGCGCTGATCCTGCTGATCTTGTTGCATCGAAGCCGCGGGGGCGGGCTGTCTAGTTTGTTCGGCGGCGGTGTGCAATCGAGTTTGTCCGGGTCCAGTGTCGTGGAGAAGAACCTGGATCGGCTGACCCTTTTCGTCAGCTCGGTATGGGTGATCTCCATCGTGGGAATCGGACTACTGATCAAAATCGGCTGAGCAGCCCCGGGCAGCGCCCGGACAGTTCCGCAAGGTGAGGCAATCAATGGCAAGTGGCAACGCCATCCGCGGTACGCGGGTCGGAGCGGGTCCCATGGGCGAATCCGAGCGAGGGGAGACGGCTCCCCGGCATCGGGTCTCCTATTGGTGCGCGAACGGGCACGAGTCTCGGCCTTCGTTTGCGGTCGAGGCCGATCTACCTGAGGTATGGGATTGCCCGCGGTGTGGTTTTCCGGCGGGGCGAAATGAGCAACGGCCGCCCGACGCGCCGCGCAATGAGCCGTACAAGACGCATCTGGCTTATGTGAAGGAGCGGCGTTCGGACGCCGACGGCGAGGCGATCCTCGCGGAGGCTTTGGCCAGGTTGAAGGAATCTCGCGAGCCCTGATCTAGAGGTCTGAAGAGCTCGCGTGCCCCGCCGCCATGCCGCACAACTGGGGGTCACTGGCAGGTGGCGGGGTACACACGGTTCACATCACGCGGCCTCGCAGGTACGGGTGCTCCCCTCGAAGAGCAGGCCGTATGAGCACTTGAGTGCCTGAGTCGTACCATCCCAGCTGATCATTGATGTCGCGGAATGGGGCTCTAATCGGTGCTGCACGAGAGTGTCGGTTGAAGCGCTTTCGCTCGGTGAACCGACCGTAGCGGGGCTGAGATCCGCTGGCATCGGTTCCACCTGGGTGAATGCTGCTGGTACAGAGGCCAGTAGCTGCCCGACTTGGGCGAGCGCTATGGGCGCGGTACCCAGCAGGAGCCCCGCGACGATCGCCGACGCGGCGATAACTCGGACGCAGGACAGGTCTCGGTGCTCCTTCCGGTACTCACTGTGGACCACCCGCACCCGGGTCACGTTGCTGGAGCGGTGCCTGGGAGCGGCTCGGTCACTGACGACATCCGCCGTGGCAGGGTTGCGGCCTCCCCGCCTGATCTTCGGATAACTCGGTGGCCCGACAGCTCGAATATCGACAAGATTGTCCATGTTGGTCACTCTCCGTAATCACAGGACGTCATCGCACGTCGCACGGCACATACACGTTCAGACATACTTGCCGGGGCATGTCCCGTCCTCACGCAAAATGACGATTTCCGGTACGTCTTATGGCCCAGCCTCAAGTCGGGTGCCCAAGAACGCGACACACCGGGCACAGGAACGCCACACGGGGGAGGGGGTTAGCGGTCGAGAAGTTCTTTGGGGAGCTTTCCGGCTGCGGACCGATCCAGCAGCCAGAGCGTGCGGCGGCGGCCTGTTGCGCCTGCGGCGGGCACCTGCACCTCGCCGGCGCCGCGCAGCGCCATCATCACGGCCGCGGCCTTGTCCGACCCTGCCACGATCAGCCACACCTCGGAGGCGCACCGGATAGCTGGCAGGGTCAGGCTGATCCGGGTGGGGGGCGGTTTGGGACTGCCGCGGACGCCGACGACCGCGCGCTCGGTTTCGTACACCGCGGGAGAGCCGGGGAACACCGACGCGACGTGGCCGTCCTCGCCCATGCCCAGAAGGCAGATGTCGAACGACGGTGCCGGACCGTGGTCTTCGGGCCGCCGCTGGCTCAGCAGCAGCTCCTCGTAGGCCTGTGCGGCGGCGTCCGGATCGTCCCCCCAGGGGCCATCCGATGCCCCCATCGGATGCACCCGAGCAGGATCCACAGCGACGTGATCCAGGAGTGCCTCACGAGCCTGGGTCTCGTTGCGCTCCGGGTGGCCACCGGGGAGGAAGCGCTCATCTCCCCAGTAGAGATCCAATCCTCGCCAGTCCAGCGCGGTGGCGGCTTGCGTTCTCGCCAGTTCACGGAGCACCGCGATCCCGATCCGTCCCCCGGTGAGGACCAGCGATGCGGAACCCGAGGCGTGCTGGATGTCCACGATGCGGGCGATGAGCCGGGCGGCTGTGGCAGTGGCGAGTACCTCTGCGGTGGCGTGCAGCACCACATCGGGGCGGCTCACTGATCGCGCCTTGCCTCGCCGGGTCGAGCGCCTTTCGTCGTGCCGGTGCGACGACCCTCCACCTCGGTCATCGCCTGCAGCGCTTCCTCGTAGATCTCATCCGGATCGAGCCTGCGCAGTTCCTCAGCCAGACACTCGCGTACCGGACGCCGTCGCAGTGGCATCCGGCGCTCTGGCTGACCCGGCTGGCGCAGCGTGCCTACTTTCCCATCAGGACGGACCAATTCCACCGGGCCCGACCGACGTTCCAGCACTGCTGAGCTGATCCCACCACCTGACGGGCTGGTGCGCCGGCGGACCGGGACGTGCAGGCGGGACCGCAACCAACCGGCGAGCAGCTCGGCGGACGGGTTGTCCACCGCCCCGGTCACGGTGACCGTCTCGACCTCCTCATACGGTGGCAGATCCAGGGCTGCGGCGAGGAGCGCGCGCCATGGGGTGAGCCGGGACCACGCCAGGTCGGTGTCCCCGGCGGTGTAGGACGTGCGTCGGCTGTCGAGTGTCTTAATGGGCTGGGCGGCTGCGGCGGCATCGGTGATCCGGCGCTGGGCCAGCTTCCCGATGGGATCTGCCGCGGGAACCGCCGGGGCTAGGCCCGGCCACCACGTGACCACGGGGCAGTCCGCAAGCAGCAGCGGTACCACCACACTATCCCCGTGGTCAGCCAGCGGGCCATAGAGGCGCAGTACAAGCACTTCGGAAGCTCCGGCGTCACCACCGACGCGAATCTGGGCGTCCAGCCGGGTCCCGGCCCGCTTGAGTCCCCGGGCCACCACGAGCACCCGGCAAGGATGCTCCATGCTTGCCTCGTTGGCGGCCTTGATCGAGTGCTCCACCTGCGCGGAGTCATCGGTGACGATCACCAGATTGAGTACCCGGCCCACCGCCACGGCACCGCCGCGCTCCCGGACGTCGATCAGCGCGTGATTCACCGCCGCTGTCGTCGTCGAAGGCAGATCAATGATCATTATTGCCTCCGGCAAGGGAAATTGTCTGTTCGCCTTCGGGCCACGACCGGAGCCATGCTAGCCGTTCGGAGCGGTCAGTGCTTATCGATCCGGTACGGAGCAAACGTGGCCGCCGATGGGCGGCCCCAGTGCGGCGGTGTAGCCGACGGCGGTGGTAATAGTGGTCAGCTCGGCCTACCGCTGCCAACCGATCTTCGCAAGGAGAATCATGGTGGACGCCCTGACGGATGCCCATGACTGGGACGAGCGCTACCGCACCTCGGAGCTGATCTGGAAAGCCGCACCCAACCAGTGGGTTCGGCAGTACACACAAGACCTCTCGCCGGGAACGGCGCTCGATTTGGCCTCGGGTGAGGGCCGCAACGCGATCTGGCTGGCCGACCGCGGCTGGCAGGTCACCGCGGTTGATTTCTCGGCTGTGGCGATGGAGAAGGCGAAGGAATTGGCTTCGCAGCACGGGAATCGCACGGCTGATCGGATTGAATGGGCCGTCGAGGACGTCCTTTCCTACGCTCCGACCGCCGAGTACGACCTGGTGCTGGTGATCTACTTACAGATCGCTGCTGAGCAGCGCAAGACCCTGCTACAGCATGCCGCAGCGGGTGGAACGGGTGATCGACGGACAACCGAGGCGAGCCCTCGACGTGGTGGTCGAAGCGGAACGCAGCTCCGCCAACGCGGCGCTAAAGGGTTGAGGACCCGGTTGGGTTGGGTATCGGTGCCGGTACCGGCGACCAGTGCCAGTTGGGCTGGTTGTTGGCCACGTCGGCGTCCACCAGTAGGTCGAAGAAATGCCGCAGCTTCACCGCCCGGTGGCAGCGCGGGTGAACAAGGCGATCGTCACGCTCCACTGGCCTACGGCCGTCGCCAGGTCCGGCCGGTCCGGGCA
>DASYMC010000587.1:0-2804 GCA_036009255.1 Pseudonocardiaceae bacterium | reverse complement strand
GAGATGAAGGTAGGCCCTTCGGAGCCGCCCTGCGGGGGGAGGCTTGAAACCGCCCACTGCTGCGTTAGCTGAAGACTGTCGTGGTGAGCGATGTGGGAAAAGGCGTCGTGAGAGGCGTCAGGTGGGGGTCAGGAAGGCGATTGCTGTTGACGTGTCGAAAGAACCAAGGTTGACACCAAAACTGGGGTGTGGAAGCAGTCCCGGGATGAGTCTGGCGGGTGCCCGTTGATTGGCCAGGCGGTGTCCGGCATGGAGGCGACGCGAGCCTGATCAGGCTGCTTTCACGTGGAACGTGAGAAGGCGTGCCCCGATACTGCGACCCCGCAGGGGGTGGCGATAGGGAGCGTCCCAAGCGGCTGAAACCGTGAGGGATTGAGTACCGTTGCGTGGGTGCGCTGGCGGACTGACTCGTAGTAGCTGTGAAGCCCCTGTAATGGGGGTGGAGCCAAGGGGTCAGGTCATTCGTGGTTTGTTCGTTCGATCAACCGGGGATCTCTCCGGGATGAGTTGCGTGAGCGAGCTGAAGTCGTCAGGAAAGCCGTTTGAGATCTCGAAGCGGGAGGTGTGGGAGGCATACGAGAGGGTGAAGGCCAATAAGGGCGCACCGGGTGTGGACGGGTGCTCGATCGAGGAGTTCGAGGCCGATCTGAAGAACAATCTTTTTAAGATCTGGAATCGGATGTCGTCGGGGAGCTACTTCCCGCCCCCGGTGCGGGCGGTGGAAATACCGAAACCGCATGGCGGCGGGGTCAGGGTGCTCGGTGTGCCGACGGTCACGGTATAAAGCCGCGTCGCCCAGTCCTGATTTGGGTTCTCTGACCATCACTCATCCGTTCCATCCGTTGTTCGGGCAGTGTTTGCCGGTGTTGTTCACCAAGCGGCGTGCTGGAGCGCTGGTCGTGGGGTGTGAGGGCGGTGTCGGCGCAGCGGTGACGGTGACGGTGCCGCTGTCTTGGACCGATCGTGGCCCAGCGCCGGTCGCGCACCGGTTGTCGGTGGAAGCATTGATGGTGCTCGACACGCTGCTTGCCGCAATAGTTGACGGACAATCCATGAAGGAGCAGAATCTTGTGTAATAAAGGAGCACAAGATGACCGATCTCGGGAAGCTCACGTCCGTTCAGTTACGGGTACGCCGGCGCCGGTTGGCAGGCCGGTTGGGCGATCCTCAGGTGGTGCTGGCGGGATCGTTGGTGAGCCAGTCACGCCGGTGTGGCAAGCCGGGCTGCCGGTGCGCCGGGGGCGAAGAACACGGCCCGTATACCTACCTCAGTGCCCGTGTGGGTGGTGTTGCTCGGCTGCGTTATGTGCCTGCTGCGCTGCTGACTGTGGTGCGGCGCAGGGTAAAACAGACCGAGGTGTTCGAGGCGGTGATCGCCGAGATTGCCGCGATCAACCTCGAGTTGCTGGCCCGACGGGAGCTGGACTGAGTGCTCGAGCTAGTAGCTGGTGCCGGCGTGGAAATGATTGTGGTCCTGGCCAACATGGCGTTATCGGCGTTAGGAGCCACGCGTGACCACATCGTCGAAGATCACCCGGTCGCATCTGGAGCGGAGTGCGCTGATCTACATCCGCCAGTCGAGTCTGGCGCAGGTGCGGGACAACACCGAGTCCACGGCCCGGCAGTACGCGCTGGCCGAGGCGGCGGTCGCACTGGGCTGGGACCGCCGCGACGTGCAGATCATCGATGCCGACCTGGGGCGCTCGGGCCGCACGGCCCAGGGCCGCGACGGGTACCGGGACCTGGTGTCTCAGGTGTGTTTGGGCGACGTCGGTGCGATCTTCGGACTGGAAATCTCCCGACTCGCCCGCTCGACGGCAGATCTGTCGAGGCTGCTGGAGCTGGCCCGGTTGACCGATACCCTCGTGATCGATGGCGATGGAGTCTATGACCTGACCGACTTCAACGACCGCATGCTCCTGGGCCTGAAAGGCACGATGTCGGAGGCGGAGTTGCACTTGCTCGCCGGGAGGTTGCAGGGCGCCAAACGTGCTGCCGCCGAGCGTGGTGAGCTGCGGACTCCGCTTCCGGTCGGCTATCTCTACGACGACGAGGGCCTGTGTGTGATGGATCCCGACGCCGAAGTCCAGGCCGCGATCAACGACGTGTTCACCCATTTCGCTGCGACTGGCTCGGCTTACGGTGTAGTCACCGCGTTCAAAGACCGCACATTCCCGCTGCGCGCTTACGGTGGGGCCTGGGCTGGACAATTGCGGTGGGGGTCGCTCACCCACGCTCGTGTGCTGGGAGTCCTCAACAATCCGGCCTACGCTGGCGCCTATGTTTACGGCCGCTACACCACCAAACGGCGGGTGCAACCTGATGGCACGGTTCGCTCGACCATCACCTTGCTCCCGCGCCCGCAGTGGGCGGTGCTGATCCGTGAACACCATGACGGGTTCATCGGCTGGGACGACTACCTGGCCACCGAGGCGAAACTCGCGGCGAACCGCACCAATGCCGGCGCCCGCCCACCCCGGGAAGGAGTGGCGCTCTGTCAGGGAATTCTGGCCTGCGGCAGCTGCGGGAAGCCGATGTCGACCCGGTACCACCGCAACGGGCATGCCGCCTACGAATGCAACTCTCGCCTTGACTTACTGAACACCCCCACCTGCCGGTCTATCGCCGCGGCGACGATCGATGAGGTCGTCACCCAGCGCCTGCTGGCCGCGCTCACCCCGGCCGCGCTCGCCCTGGCGTTCGCCGCCGCCGACCACGTCGAGCAACGGAGATCCTCCACCACCCGAGCCGCGCAACTCGCCGTGGACCGGGCCCGCTACGAAGCCGACCGCGCCGAACGGGCC
>DASYMC010000586.1:0-3593 GCA_036009255.1 Pseudonocardiaceae bacterium | reverse complement strand
GCGACATTGTCCGCCTCGCCGCCAGCCAGCCAGCCCGGCACCCGCGGGGCCAGCGCCTGCACGGTCGGGCGAAACCGGTTGATCTCGGCCCCGACTGCGAGCGGCTGCGGCCGGTTGAGCAGCAGCCACCGGCTGACCCGGTCCAGCAGGCTGCGCAGCTCCAACATCATAGCGTCGGCTACCGAGACCGGCACTGCGTTGCCCAGGTCGGCGATCGCCCGCCAGGTCGCCCGCAGGTCGAATACCGCAACCGCCACCGAGTAAGCCCGCACCGCGTCGGAGGCCGAGACCGACAGCTGCTCGCTCAACCGGTAGGCGTAGCTGATGCCAGCCCGGTCGATGACTTCGTTGACCAGCAACATGGTGGTGATCTCGCGGCGTAGCGGATGGTGGCGGATAGCTCCAGCGAACCGGTCGCGCAGCGGGGCGGGAAAGTAATTCGGTAGCCGTGCGCGGAACACCTCGGCGTCGGGGAGGTTGCTGGCCAGCACCTCTTCGGTCAGTCCGAGCTTGACGTGGGCCATCAGAGCGGACAGCTCCGGCGAGGTCAGCCCCTCGCCCGCGGCCTCCCGTGCCTCCCACTGCGCCGGGGTCGGCAGCATCGCCAGCCTCCGGTCCAGACCGTGGCGCTGCTCCAGGTACGTCACCAACCGGCCATGTACCGACACCATCGACGCCGCGTGCGCCCGGCTGACGCCGAGCTGGGTGTTCTGGTCGGCGTTGTGGGCAAGCACCAACGCGGCGACCTCATCGGCCATCTCGATCAGCACCGCGCCGCGCTGGTCAGTGTTCAACACACCGTCAGCGACCAGCCGATCCAGCAGGATCTTGATGTTGACCTCATGGTCGGAGCAGTCCACCCCGGCGGAGTTGTCGATGGCGTCGGTGTTGATTTTGCCGCCGGCCCGGGCGAACTCGACCCGGCCGCGCTGGGTCAGCCCCAGGTTGCCGCCTTCGGCGACCACCCGCACCCGAAGCTGCGCGCCGTCCACTCGGACCGCGTCGTTGGCCTTGTCTGCGACGTCAGCGTGGGTCTCGGTGGAGGACTTGACGTAGGTGCCGATCCCGCCGTTGAACAGCAGCTGCGCCGGGCTGAGCAGGATCGCCCGGATCAGTTCTGGCGGGGATAGCTCGGTGACGCCCTTACTGATCCCCAGCACCCGGCGTATCTGCGCGCCGACCGGGATCCGTTTGGCGCTGCGGGGCCACACCCCGCCACCGGTGCTGATCAGCGAACGGTTGTAGTCGTCCCAGGATGAACGCGGCAGCTCAAACAGCCGGCGCCGCTCGGTATACGAGCTGGCCGGGTCGGGGTTGGGGTCGATGAAGACATGCCGGTGATCAAATGCCGCGAGCAGCCTGAGGTGCTCAGAGCACAGCATCCCGTTGCCGAACACGTCGCCGGACATGTCTCCGATCCCGACCGCGGTGAACTCCTCGGTCTGGGTGTCGATGCCGAGTTCGCGGAAGTGCCGCTTGACGCTTTCCCAGGCGCCCCGGGCGGTGATTGCCATGACTTTGTGGTCATAGCCCGCCGAGCCGCCGGAGGCGAACGCGTCACCGAGCCAGAACCGGTAGGACGCGGCGACCTCGTTGGCGATATCGGAGAATGTCGCGGTGCCCTTGTCGGCCGCGACCACCAGGTAGCTGTCATCGCCGTCGTGGCACACCACCTGGTCGGGATGCCGACTCGTGCCATTGATGAGGTTGTCGGTGAGGTCGAGCAACCCCGATACGAACATCTGGTAGCAGGCGATGCCCTCGGCTTGGACGGCCTCCCGATCCAACCGGTGCTCACCGGTAGGTGGGGGCGAACGCTTCACCACGAACCCACCTTTGGCCCCGACCGGCACGATCACCGCGTTTTTCACCGCCTGCGCCTTGGCCAAGGCGAGCACCTCGGTTCGGAAGTCCTCCCGGCGGTCCGACCAGCGCAGCCCACCACGGGCGACCGGACCGAAGCGCAGATGCACCCCCTCTACCCGCGGGGAGCAGACAAAGATCTCAAACGCTGGTCGCGGCTCAGGTAGTCCCGGCACCGCCGTGGGGTCGAGTTTGAAGGCCAGGTATGGCCGAAGGCCACCCTTGGCGTCGCGGACATAATAGTTGGTGCGCAGCGTGGCATGCACCAGCGTGAGCAGGCCGCGCAAGATGCGGTCAGCGTCCAGCCCGGGCACCCCATCGATCATGGTGGCGATCTGCCCGGCCAGCTCGTCGTGCCTGACGCCCCGAGTGACCGCATCAAGCGCCGGATCGAAGCGGGCCTCGAACAAGGCGACCAGGGCAGCGGCGATGCCGCTGTGCGCGAGCAGCACTTCCTCGACATAATGCTCGCTGTAGGGGCTACGAGCCTGCCGCAGGTAGCGGACGTAGCCGCGCAGCACCGCCGCCTGTCGCCAGTCCAGCCCGGCGCGCAACACCAGAGCGTTGACGCGGTCCACCTCGCAGGCGCCCCGCCAGGCGGCCACGAACGCGTCGCAGAATCGCCGCTGCACGTCCCCGACATCCAGGTCAACCAGCTGCGCCAACAAGGTGGTCTCCAACCGCAACCCGAAATCATAGATCCAGCAGTGCACACCATCGCCGCGGATCACCTCGTAGGGCCGCTCGTCGACGACCTCGACGTCCATCTGCTGCAGCACCGGTAGCACTTGGGACAAGGTGATCCGCAGCCCCGCCAGGTAGAGCTTCAACCGCCCCTCCCCCGGCTTCGCCCCGTGCGACAGGTCACAGCACAAGTCCAGCCCGTCACCCGCGGCGAGCGCCTCGAGCCGGCGAATGTCGGCAAGGGCGGTAGCAGCGTCGCAGTCCTCCTTATAGGACTGCGGGAAAGCCACCAGATAACGCTGCGCGAGATCAGCGCTCGCCGAGCCCTTTGCCGAGGCAGCATCGAGTAGTCGATCGTCGCGCGTGCGGATCGCGTCCTCGAGCCCTTGGGTGATCACCCCGACGTCCGGGGCTGCGGGCACACCGCAATCGCCAGGGTCAGTGTGAACGGTGAAGTGCACCCGAGCGTGTACGGGCTCGCCGATCTGGGCGCTGTACTCTACGCCGGTGCCGTGCAGATCGCGCATCAGCACGTCCTGCATGGCCAGCCGCGCGGTGGTGGTGTAGCGATCCCGCGGCAGGTAGACCAGGCAGGAGAAGAACCGGCGGTAGGGATCGCGCCGGCAGAACATCCGCACCGTGCGTCGCTGGGTTAAAGACAGCATCCCCGTCACCGTCTGGTACAGCGAGTCCGGATCGGTGGAAAACAGCTCGGCCCGGGGATAGGTCTGAAGCACCTCCAGCATTCGCTGACCCGAGTGGGAATCGAAAGCCACGCCAGCCCGGTGAATCACCTCCCGGACCCGACGGCCGATCACCGGGATACGCAGCACGTCCTCATACAGCGCGGTGGTGGTGAGCACCCCCAGAAAGCGGTGCTCGCCACAGACCTCACCACACTCGTCGAAGGTCTTGACCCCGATGTAGCGGGGGTAGACCCGGCGGTGCACGGTCGTAGGTGCGCTGGCCTGGGTCAGGATCAGCAAATTCGGGGCCAGCGGATCGACGTCCGGTCCGGTGCTGAAACCTCTGACGGCCATGCTGTC
>DASYMC010000585.1:0-1902 GCA_036009255.1 Pseudonocardiaceae bacterium | reverse complement strand
CGCGGTGACCAGCTGCCGGCGGGTTGACACCGGCGGGGTGCTGGGCTTGCTCGGCGCGGGCGGGCGGTGGTGGAAGGGGTGGCGGGGCTGGGCCGCGGGTGTGGGATGCAGCGGTGGGGTGTGCCCGGCGATGTCGATGGTGATGATGCGGGTTGGCAGGGTGGGGCGCCGGTCGTCACGGGCGTGGTAGCGGGAGGTGGTGCATTTGACGTTGGGGTTGCTGTAGCGCAGCCGCCGCGCCGGCAGCAGGGTGGCCAGCACGGCCTGGCCGATCGCACCGAGCCGGTCGGTGGCAGTGGCGGGGTCGGGATCGATGTCGTGGGCGGTGATCAGTTGGTCGCGAGCAGTCTGCAGGGCGGTGGTGAAGCTGGCCCGGTCTGGGTCGAGACCGGGGCGAGTCTCGATCGCCTCGACCATGGCGATGCGCAACAGCTGATAGAGCGTCAGCAATGCCCAGACCTCCTGTTCGATGCCGGCGCGGTCTCCGGAGCGCAGGACGTGGCCGGCCAGCAGGGTGTGGCGCAGCGCGAGGTAAGCGGTCTCGATCTCCCAGCGTTCGTGGTAGAGCCGGATCAGCTCTGCGGCGGAAAACCGGCGATCGTCGAGCAGGGTGGTGATCAGCCGGTAGTGATTGCATACGGTGGTGCCGTCGCTCCCGCGCACCCTCAGCTCGGCCTCGATGATCCGCACGGGCAGCCCGGCCAGCTGGGAGAGGTAGGAGCCATCAGGCAGGTGGCGCAACACCGCGGGTGTGCGGGCACAGCTAGCGCGGACGAGCAGTTTCGCCCCGGTGCGGTTCACCTCAGCCAGGAAGGGCGCGGAGTCAAACGCCCGGTCGGCCAGCAGCAGCATGCCCGGACCCAACAGCCCCAGTAGCCGCCGGGCGAGGTGGGCCTCGTCGCGGTCACCGGGCGTGCCGATGGCCCCGCCGATCACCGCACCGAGCAGGCCACGGGTGCCGGTCTCGACCAGGCACATCAACCGCAGCGTCGGATAGCCGGCGAAGGCCAACCGGTACCAGATGCGGCCGATCCACCAGCGGTTGCCTTCGGTGTCGGGGATCTTCAGCGAATTAATGCCATCGAAGGCCACCGTGCGCATCCCGGCAAAGCACACCCCCGGGGTCCGCGGCTGCGCCAGCGGCCCGGCGACCACCTCAAACAACGCCTTAAACGGGGCCGCACCCAACCGGCGACGCAGCTCACGCAACGCCTTTTCCGACACCGCTGGCACGACCATGCCCGCGCCGGCCAGACCCGCGCACAGCTTCGCCCAAACCCGGGCATAGCCGATCTGTGGGAACAACCCGAGCGCGAGCACGAAATACACCCCGGTCCGCGACGGCAGGGCGCGCAACCGCTGCTGCATCGTGCGGGTCTGCGCCAACACGTCATCAACGAGCTCGAAGGGCAAATAGCGGGTCAGCTCACCGAGATGACCGGGGGCGAAGACCCCGGCGGCGACGGTGAGTGTTCGGGTCAGGGTCGTGGTCATGACAGACTGCGCGGGCAACGGGACCTCTGGTGATGTGTGGGGAAGATCGTGACTGGTCCGACCGACCTACCAGAGGTCCCGTCGCTCCACAGACCAGCCGCGATGCGACACGCCACCACCATGGCCAGCAATCACTCGATGCGCACACTCACCAGGCGATCTCTCCCCGTCCGCCCTTCCGGGCTAGTAGCCGCTCACGACCGCGACGACGAGCACCGTCCACACTGACCGGCAAGCGACACGCCCACCGCATCCTGGACACGATCACCGAACCGCTAACTCCGTGGCATTGGCTGCGCGACGGCCTGCGGCCGCCCCTGACCCGCGAGCCTCTGCCGTCCCTGGGCAGGCTGTTTCGGGCAGGCGGGGGCCTGCCCTGGGTGACGCGCAGCCCGAACCCGCTCGGCT
>DASYMC010000584.1:0-4229 GCA_036009255.1 Pseudonocardiaceae bacterium | reverse complement strand
ACAGCGACGTGTCGTTTGGGCTGAGAGCGTTTGTTGTGCCAGCGGACGTAGCCGGGCCGATCGAGTTCTCTTGGGCGGCGTGGCTGGGGGGTAGTCGCCGCCGTCGAGGGTGAAGTAGCGCAGCGCGGTGAACTCGCACTCGATCCATTCAGCCAGGACGCGTTGCTCGGGGTGAATACCAACTCGACGCCGTTGTCACGGCACCAGTCGGTGACCTCGTCTTCTTGTGGGGCGAGAAGTTGTCACAGATCACGTGCAGCTTCCCGGTCGGGAACCGGGCCCGGAGTTGCTTGAGGAAGGCCAGGAACTCGGGTCCAACGTTTGCGGTCGCGGAACCGGTAGAACATCTGGCCGGTGGCCAGGTCCAGTGCCGCGAGCATCTGCCGGGCGGTACTCCGCCCGCGCCGCAACTCTCAGCGATTGCAGGTTGTTGCAATGCTGTTCAGCTAACTTGCTGTTCTCCCGGCATCACCTTTCGCTTACGCTTTGCCCGGCCCGTGGGTAGCTTCCAGCCAGCCGATTTAAGTGGGGGGATCGGCTGTACCGTCCACCGAGCTTTCCCCTTCCCAGTTCCAGTGTGAGGTTGAGAATCTTGAAACCAAGGACACTTGCCGCTGTTTGCCTGATTGGAACGGCGGTATTCTATGGCGGCTTATCGCTTCCGGCAGCGTACGCCGATGATCCGCCCCCCGTGGATGACCCATCCGGGACCCCCGTCGATGTCGACGGCCCAGCACCAGTGACGTCGGACCCGGGAACCCCGGATATTGGGACGCCGCCGTCCGGAAAAAACCCAACGGGGGACGCTGCTCTGTGTTATGACCGCGATTGGAAGTCGTACAGGGTAACGTCCAAGAGCACCCAGTTCCTGGCAAAGACGCCCACCTTCGTCCTGACCAATGACAGCAATGTGACAGCCACGCACACGTACTCGGCAGGGATCACCGCTTCGCTGGCCCTGTCGGTGACAGCAGGCGTCACAACGGAGGCGTCGGTCATCGTCGCGGGCGTGAAGGCAAGCGGAACAGTCGGCGCGACCGCGTCCATTTCGGTGAGCGGCACATACTCAGTGACCGGGTCGGCGCGGCCGCACACCACGGCGTACATGCAGATCGGCTTCTACCGGGTGAATACCGGTGGCACCTACACCTACTATTCTAGGTACTGTAATATTGCACCCCGAGGCTATTCCGCGACGGCGTACACGCCGTACCGCTTCGGTGGGAGGGTGTGGGGTGGCTAAGATCGTCCGGCGATCACATGCACGGCATGCAGTAGCCCAGTGGGCACGGATCGCAGTACCGTCCAAGGCATGACGACCTACGTGTTCGCGAACCTGAAAGGCGGCACGGCCAAGACGACCTCAGCCGCCCACTTCCTTCATGCTCTGGCTGTAGTTGGCGGCGGCGCTGTCGTACTTGTAGCGCTGACCGGTTGCGGATCTGCTGGTCAACACAGTGCCGGTGCAGTCACGAGTATGGCTTCGCCGACATCAGTTTCGAGCAGTCGACCAGCAGCCAGCACCGCTCCGGGCACCTTCTCTGCGACTCCATCTGCGTCCACAGTGACGGGAACAGTCGTGGCAGATACCTCCGGCAAGGGAGCGCAATCGCTCGGGCCGCTCCCACGTGCAGGCAGTCTCAACGTGATCTACAACTGTGCAGCTGGTTCGATGACGGTCACACGCAAACCTGACATCAAGGCGACGTTCACCTGTGTCGGAGGGCCGAGTCTGATCACCTTCGGAGCGACGAAGGTGGTCAACAACAACCCGGTCAACGTGAGCATGACCGATCAAAACGCGAACTGGAAAGTCCAGTTGGTCCTGAGTTGACCAACCGTCTCACCCCACGCCGCAGCGACCTCCTGAGCCAACTGGAGGTCGCTGCGGCCCGACCGACTTGGAGTGTCTGCCCGGGCCCGGCGTTCCTGCGAGATCAGCGGGGGACTCTCCCTCCTGAGGCGGCCCTGCCTCAGTTACGACCGGTGTGAGCACCCTCCGACTGACATCAAATTCGCGGACACAACAGGTCCCCGCTCGGCCTCGTGTGCGGGAAGGCGGGCTGTGTCTGCGTCATCAGAACCCCCGGTCAGGGCCCTCCGTCGTAGCTACGCGATCAACTCACCGTTTCGATGGGTCCGAGCCGTCTAGCAGCCGGTAGTACATCCCGCCTGCCTGCTTGATCTTGCGGCCCTCAGTCTCCAACGCCCGGGCGGCCTGAGTGAGCGCGTCGTTCCAATCGTCGCGCTCACCATTGGCCGGCCGATTCTGCCAGCTTCAAGCGGATCGCCGACGAGGCCACTACATCGATCACCACGGACTCTGACCCATAAACCGCGGATTGCAGATCCGGGCTTGCCGCTACTGCGCAGTGATCGTCGAAATCGGGGTCTGACCTGGGAAGTCTTACGAAGCGTAGTCATCGACACTTGCCGTCGTTTTGTGGCGTCTCGCGCTCAAAGAGGTGGCGAAGAAGGTGGCCTTGAGACCTCTTCCATGCCATGGGCGGGGGGTCGCTCTCGCAATCTACGCGCATCGGCGCTCATCCCCTTATACACAAGGCACTCTCGCCTACCTGGTTGTTGCCAGTTGGACCCGCTTCGAGACCGTTGTTACGCGTGGTCGGCTCCCAAAATCCTCCCATGGTGACGGACGGTCCGGCGGCCTCCCGACACCTCCCCTGCCGTTGCTCGCTTGTGGCTCGGGCCAGTGTCTC
Source organism: Pseudonocardiaceae bacterium (assembly GCA_036009255.1). GTDB lineage: Bacteria > Actinomycetota > Actinomycetes > Mycobacteriales > Pseudonocardiaceae. The sequence goes on along the minus strand of DASYMC010000584.1, from coordinate 1,512 downwards.
GCACGGTGGCCTAGCGAAACACGGGGCTTGGGGCTGAGTGCGGGTCATGTCCGGCGACACCTATCCAAGTCCGCGACATGGGAAGCCTTCGACTGTTTGGGCGCTCTGCGCGAGCCATATTCGGGTCGGGCGCAGTACGCTGAGGACCATGTTGGCGAGTATCCTACCGGGCCTCCGTGAGCTCAGGACACCGCTGGCGACAGGCTACGTGTTCTTTTTGGACTTGTGGTTGCTGCTGTACAGATATATCCCGCGTCACGGAACCAGTGATTTTGCTGATGCATTGTCTCGCCTCGTTGACCTCGTGGGAAAAGGTGGGCTTCTCGCGGCGATATCGTTCGCCTGCATGTCCGAGTTGGAACCGTGGCTCTCGTAGCCTTAGCGTTAATCTGGCTCCCAGTTCTGTTGCGGTTGCTGATCTTAACGGGCGGCACGTTCAAGGCAGCAGGAGTTGAGGCTGCAGCGCCCGGTCTCTTGGGTAGTGACGAATTGGTTAATTTGCTTACGAGGGCAAAAGCCGTGACCACGCTCCCCTGATGCGGAAGTCAAGAATCAGGTCGCAGTCAAAGAACTCGATGCTTACGTTGAGCGGGTCGCGTACGACTTTCTCGACGGCGGGCGCTCACTTAAGGACGACGTTTTGAAAATCCTTGCCGCGCAGTACGAAGGGCTGCGCCGCGACAGTCCAGCAGGGCCAGAACGCACGTCCGCCATGACTCGCATCGTTAATGAAGCGCGGGTCCGTGCGGCATCGTCCCTCGGGACGGCCGCCCGGAAGGCTCCAAAACTCCTCAGATCGCCGTCAGAGGGCGACCGGATCATCGGCCTTGCCTTCACTCAAGAGTCGGGTGACCCAGCCGTTTTGGACGATGTTCTGAACTTAGTCAAATACTCTGCTTCGGCATTCGAGATGTTCCACGCATTGTTGGCCGTGGAGGAGATGGCTTTCAAGTTGACGAGCGATCAGCGCGCAACGGCAATGTCCGTATTGGCAGCTGAACAGAGGGACCCTCGAGGGGTGGGCATCTCCGCAGACCTCGGTTTGCCGGCGTTGATCGCCCGGACGCTCGCCGAGCTATCAATGGCTTCTACATAGCCCGGTCGCTCCTTGGTCGATCCCAGCGCTCCGGGAACGCGCCGACCTGTGCAGCCGCGTTCGTGTATCTACCGGCTGCCTCCCTCATCTCGAGCGACGGTGCTGAGCCTGGCCACGTTGGCTGGCGAACTCTCGATTGCCGACGAACTGTCGTGGTGACCTCGCACAACTTTCGCAAGACAACGGCGACGCTTCTGGACGAAGCCGGGCAAACGGCACGGCAGGTAGCCGACCAGCTCGGTCAGTCGCGCCCGTCCATGACTCAGGATGTCTACTTAGCCCGACCAGCCCGGATCCGGAGGCCGCTCATGGCCTTGGCCAAGGGGATGCCGGAGAACCGGGAAGACCAAGACCATGGGGTAAACCATGGGCAGGAGGCTCCTCGTCCATGAGCCTGAAGGCATATGCCTTGGTGG
>DASYMC010000583.1:0-8181 GCA_036009255.1 Pseudonocardiaceae bacterium | reverse complement strand
GTGGAACTAGTGATATTCATGTCGGCCACTCTCCATTTTATCTGGACGTTTATCGAGGACGCCAAAACGGGTTCCGCGTAGGTCAATGTTTCTTACTAGCATGACCGTATGCCCGCGCGTCAAGAAGTGTATCGGCCAGATGGCCTATATCCGAGTTACCGGTGGCCACGAGGTGAGCGACGGACGTTCAGGAGTTTGGGGCGTTCCCCGGGATCGCGTGAGCGCTGCTTGTTGTGCCACGGGTGGGACGGCGGAGGTCATCGCGTGGTGGTGTCGGTTGCGGTGGGAGGGTCGAGTCCGCGCCTGGTGGCGTCGGCGGCCAGGTGGGAGCGTGAGGGGGTGCCCAGCTTGGCAAAGATGTGTGAGAGGTGGGCCTTTACGGTCCTGGGGGAGATGAACATGCGCTGGCCGATCTGGCGGTTGGTGAGGCCGGCAGCGATATGGCGCACGACCTGCAGCTCGGTGGGGGTCAGGCTGTCCCAGCCACGGGAGGGGCGCTTTCGCTCACCCCGGGCCCGGCGGACGTAGCCGATCACTTCTTCGGTTCCTAGTGCGGCACCAGTGGTAAATGCGGCGTCGTAGATTTCGTGTCCGAGCGCCTCGCGGGTGGTGAGCTCGGTTTCTGCCCAGAATTCTGGCTCGGGGGGAAAGCGGATGATGCCCAGCCGCGCGCGGCCGGCTGCTGCAGCGCCCAGCAGCCGCGCGGCCTCTTCGAAGCTTTGCTGCGTAGCGGCAACGGCGGCGAGGACATCGAGGCACTCTGGGATGTCGATGGCAAAGCGCTTCGCCACCAAGCGGCCAAGCGCCTCGTGGATGTAGCGCTCGGCGTCAGCGCCCTCGTCAGCGGCAAGCGCGAGACGACCAAGCAGGCGCTCGGCGCCAGCTTGCATCCAGTCGCTACCCAGCCGTCGGGCCAACTCCAGCGCCTCATTGCCCCGAGCGCGAGACGCATCAAGGTTTCCGTCGAGCCGCTCCAGGCTGCCCAGCAAAGCAAGGTGCCAGGAAAGCATGTAAAGAAATCCTGAGAGGCGCTCGGCTTCGACGGCAGTCTCGAGGTGGCCACGTGCCGCGACGAGCTCACCCAGCGCCATCTCAGTTCTGCCCAGCATCTGATTGGCCATGCCCACGACGAAGCCTGCGCCGGTCTCCAGCACATGCTGGAGCGTCGTGCTGGCGAGCGAATACGCTAATTCCGTATCGCCGCAGGCGGCATGCACGTAGGTCATGAATCCGTTGGCGAACCCGTTCGTAATCGGGAGACCGACCTCGTCGCTGGCAGCGATGGAACGCGCGAGCAACTCCCGCGCCTTAGTCAGCCGCCCCTGAAACAGCGCTTCCCAGCCCAGGCACAGCCAATGCCAGGGGACTCCCCAGGTGTAACCATGCCGGGTCGCTGTGGCGTACATGTCATCGAGCACCGGGCGGGCGGTGTCGAACTCGTCCTGGACAATCCAGCCAAGCGCCAGGCATTGGGCAGCGTCGATGCGGCACCAGTCGTCGCCGGCTTGAGTGGCCAGCTGCACGCTTTGCTCTAGCAACGGTCGTCCGCCGGCCGGGTCGCCAATGGAGCTCATGAGCCCGAGGGTGTGCAAGGCTCGCCCCTGCGTCCATGGGTCCCCACAGGTCTGGCCGATCTTCAGCGCTTCCTGCGCCCACCCGTGGGCTGCCTGGTAGGCGCCTCCGTACTGTCCGAGGCTTCCGCGCGCCGCTATCGCCCGTCCCCGCAGCGGTGTCGGCTGTTCACCGGCGGCGTCAAGGGCGCGGGCGTACGCGGCATGGCCCTCCTGATAGCGCCCGGTGAACAGCCAAAATAGTGTCAGCGCGTTCACTAGGCGCAGTGCAGCGTTGGGGTCGGTCGCCGCCGCCCATTCCAGGGCTGCGCGCAGGTTCGGCAGCTCGGTCGCCAGAGTGTGCAGGACGGGGTCATTTCGCCCGGCGCCGAGTACGTGTGTCTCAGCTGCCTGGGCCAGCATGAGGTGGTAGGCAAGGTGGCGCTCGCGCAGGTCCTCGAGTTCACCAGCGTCGGCCAAGCGCGCCGTGGCATACTGGCGGACCGTTTGGAGCAGGCCATAGCGCACCTCGGAGCCGCAATCCTCGGTGGTGACTAGAGACTTGTCGACAAGACCAGTCAACAGATCGAGTGCCGCGTAGCGGTCGATCCCCTCCCCCGAGCACACGTGCTCAGCGGCGTCGAGCTTCCAGCCCCCGGCGAACACCGACAGCCGCCGCAGCAGCGCCCGCTCGCCTTCGTTGAGCAGCCCGTAGCTCCAGTCGATCGAGGCCTGCAGGGTTTGGTGGCGCGGCATTACCGTGCGGGCACCCCCGGTGAGTAGGTGGAAACGGTCGCTGAGGGCGCGCGCGATCTGTTCGGGGGTCAACATCCGCACCCGCGCGGCGGCGAGCTCGATGGCTAGTGGGATGCCGTCGAGGTCATCACAAATCTGGGCCACTGCGGGCGCGTTGGCTGCGGTGATCACAAACTCGGAATGAACTTGCGTGGCGCGGTCGATGAACAAAGACACCGCATCGGATTGGCGCAGCGCCTCGATCGGCTCGCGTTGCAGCTCGCCGGGTAGCGACATCGACGGCACACGCCAGGTCATCTCGCCAGGCACCCCAAGTGGAGCCCGGCTCGTCGCGAGGATCGTCAGCCACGGGCACGCTAGCAGCAGCGCATCCACCAGCTCCGCACAGGCCGCCAGCAGGTGCTCGCAGTTGTCCAGCGCGACCAGCGCGCGGTGTGCACGCAGGTGCTCGATCAGCGTGTCCAGCACAGCCCAACCCCGCACCTCACTCAAACCGATCGCGTCGATTACTGCGGTTGGTAGCAGCGTGGGCTCCTCTAGCCGCGCGAGTTCGACCCACCACACGCCGTCGGGGTGGCGGTCCATCGCGTCGGCCGCTGCCTGCAACGCCAGGCGGGTCTTGCCGCAGCCGCCCGCACCGGTCAGCGTGAGCAGCCGCACCCACTGCAGCGGACCGCTAATTCGCGCGAGCTCGACGCGCCGACCGACGAAACTTGTCAGCTCACCGGGCAGATTGTTGGGCATCGTGTCCAGCGAACGCAGCGCAGGAAACTCCACCGGCAGATCCGGATGCACCAGCCCGAAAACCTGCTCGGGTCGCCCGAGGTCGCGCAGCCGATGAACACCAAGGTTAGTCAGCTCGGCATGTTCGGGAAGCCAATCAAGGACCAGGTCGCGGGTAGCCCGGGACAACACAACCTGACCGCCGTGCGCAACCTCGCGCAGCCGAGCGCATCGGCTGACTCCCTGGCCGAAATAACTGCCCTCCTCGCGCCGCTGGGCCTCCGCGGTATGCACGGCGATGCGCAGCCTCAGCGACGCCCCGCCAGGCCATCTCTCCCGGTGACAGCTTTGCTGCACGTCCAGCGCTGCGGCCACCGCATCGGAGGCACGGGTAAACGCCGCCACAACACTTAACCCGTCGTCCTGTTGCGGCCGCCGCACACCTCCGTGCCGTGATATCGCCTCATCGAGCACCTCGTCGTACCGGACGATTGCAGCAGCCATCACCTCGGGAGCGGAGTCCCGCAGACGTCTCGCATCCTCAACGTCGGTCAGCATGAATGTCGCCGTGCCGACCGGCAGGTGGAAACTCGCCTGCTCGACGCCGCCTGCGTCCACCGGGGGATCTCCCCACATCAGCGGCCGGCCCGCCCGGACGCGCGCTCGCGATTGTCTCATCGCCAGCGCCTCCCTATATAGGGTCTGCTCAGGTGCGCAGACCACACGCCCGGCGGAAATGTCGCCGACCAACCCAGCCATCCGCCTCGGGAGCAGAGGCGAACCCTCTCCAGGAGGTGCAGTCCCCAGCCGGGGATATCGGTGGCGAGCGGGTCACACTCCTCTAGGGCCGCCTTGACGCTGACTGGCCACGATGGTCTCGCCCGGGGAACGGTGACGGAGCAGAGTGTGTAAATGGGCACGACCGGCCTACCACGTGCCCGTCAACCATATCGTCTCCGCCATCCATAGTAAGTCCCATCAATAGTTAACCGGCCATGAAGAAGAGCTCCAACTGAATATTGTCCGGATCGCGGAATACCAGCGCCGAGTACTTTAACGGGTTGTCAATATCGGTCACTTCTGAGTGGGGGACCGCCAAGCTGTCGAGCCATTCAGTCCAGGAATCTAAATCTCGTCGACTAGGCACAGAAATGCTGATGTGGTCAAGGCCGGTTCGGGCTTCATCGAATGGCTGACCGTCATTCCTCATATTACGATGAACTCCTATGATGATCCCGCAGGTGAGATCAGTGAGGAGCACAGTGTATCCGGTGTCTTCGTTGTCGTAATGTGGAAACTTAGCAGGGATGCGTTCAAGCCCTAGCACCCGCTGATACCAGTCTGCGCTAGCCTCTACATCGGTTACGGTAGCACCAAAGTGGTGGAATCCGGCCATCGGCGGTCGTTGTTTCGCCGTCTGATTCATCGCGATCTCCTCCGGTAGCTCACTGTGAAAAGCACCATCTTTTCCGCCTGGCGAGCGCCTCCTCACCTCCCCGGAAGCTGCGCACGAAGTCGGCCACCGTCTCCGCGACGGCCATGGTCAGCGCCCGTCGAGCCGTGCATGTGGAGCGCGGCGTTTACCACCGCCCCGGAGTTGGAGTCCGCCCGCAGATTCTACCGTGTGCTAAACGGTCGGGTACCGGCTTTGCTGGGAGCGTCGACGTCGGACTCGCTGTAGGGCCTCAGCGCAGTTCGTAGAGCTCGTAACGCAGTACATCTCCGCTGATGACTCCCTTGGCAACGGCTTGAATCTTGTTCATCCACGCGTACCGCTCATCGCCGGTCTCGAAGCGGGGAGCCGTGTATACGGTCGCACCCTCTAGACCAGTGGAGAGGTCCACCCGCCCACCGTACGACACGTATATGAGTGCTCCATCTTCTGTTTCAATGGTGAGTCGTACATCCATGAGGCCGATTCCGGTGGGGCTGACGATGGCCCAGTCGGCAGCCGCAACTCCCTTAAGCTTGGCCCGGAGGCGTTCTCCTCTGTACTCAGCAGACGTGATCTCGATGATCGCTCGGGTGCCCGATGGTCCACCTGGCATCATGATCGGTTCGGAGATTCCGACGTCTGCGGTGCCGAGAGGAATAAGTTCGACAGTCATGAGGATCCATTCCGAATGATGGAGGTATCCGACGGCTCCCTGCGTGGGAGCGACGGTGCAGGATAGGAAGCGGAGCACATGGCTATGAGGAAGGCTGCTAGAGCACCGTCGGGCTGCATCAAGACCCGAGACCTGCCGGGTTCTCGACCTGGATTGCGCTCGGCGTGGCCCCTTTACTGTTTGCTGCCATCTCTGCTCCCAATGCTGGTCGCGGTCGGCGCAACATCTTTTCCAACTTCTGGAAGAAATCCTCGAAATCTTTCTCGTCGCTGCTGCAACCTGATCGGCTCTGATCCTGACCTGCCGGCGCTTGGCTTACATCGGCCATCCGGCCTATATCGGCGGTGGTGGTGCATTCCCGGTTCTGCGTGATGGCTGCGGTGGCGGTCCGGGCAATAGGGCGGGCGGTGTGCCTGGCTTTGGCCGGAACCCTCCAGCGCTACGGCGTACCTGAGGAAATGCTCACGGATATTCAAACCTGGCGCGAGCTCCCCGGCCGTACGCGGATACTTCAAGACCGCCGTTGACGTTGAGAGCTGCTGACCGATCACGAGCGCCGCTACCCGCCCGGTGCCAGCGACCTGGTGTTCACCTCACGCAGCGGCGCCGCGGTCCGCCGCACCACGATTCGCGCCAGGTCTGGCGGCCGTCACTGGTTCGCGCCGGCCTGCTGGGCAAGCTCGTCGAGGTCGGCGAGCACAACCTCATGGCGCACTGGCAGGACGGCACAGGAAGTGAATGGTCGAAAGAGTTCACCACCCGCGGGAGGCGATCGAGCACATCGTCAGGTACGCCCACGGTGGGCCAGATTCATGATCCTCGCCACTCATACGCGACTTGGCTGGTTTCGGCTGGCGTGCCAATCAACGAGGTGTCCGCGGTCATGGGACACGTGCGAACCTCCACGACGCTGGACCGGTACACCCACCCCTTACTAGAGGATCGAGACCAGCGCGTCAGGACGGTGTTTGCTGATTTCTGCTGACTCCAGCCCTTGAGCCGGCGTCGGAAACAGAGCAGGGCGCAGCGATGAGGGCTCCTGACCTGGTGCTACCGGGTGTCGAGGTGGCGGGATTCGAACCCAGGGCCTCTTCGTCCCGAACTGTGGGCAGAGCGGTCGATGGAGGTTGTATCGGCACGTCGCGGGCCGTTGGTGGGCACATTGAGACGGTGTTGGTCGGCGTGGTTGCTGTACTTCGCTGCTGTGTGCGCCACGAGGCGCCGGGAGGTCGAGAGCGGTGCCCTGGTCGATGCCGCCGCGTGGTGGCTCTCGGAACCCAACGGCGGCGAGGAACTTGCCTACGCACTGCTTGCTGCGAGCTGTGCCACGGAGGTCGCCACCGAACACGCCTACCTTGCCCTGGTCACTCCACCCGACGAACGAGACGACGACGCTCATTCCTCGTAACAGTCGCTATCAGACTCACCGCTCACCGTGCACCGGACCTCCAGCTCCGCCGCAACCCGGACAACCCCGCCGCTACTGCCGCCGGGCCTGCCGCGTCACCGAACATCGGACGCTTCACATGTGACCCAGGAACCCCGAAGGTGGGGACTTTTAGTTGGCCGCCAGCGGGGACCACAACTTGGCCGTTGACAGGCCTCAGTTCTCAGACCGGGGAGCGCGGTGGGATGGGCTGCCTGACAGGGGTAGAGTCCGATCCCCCTTTGATTCCGTCATCAGGAATTCTCTGTGACGCCAGCACGTCGCGCAGCTGATCCAATGCACGATGCTACGCCACCCGGACCGCGCCGGCAGTCGAGCCCACGACCTTGGCAGCCTCCTCGGCAGACAGGCCCATCACAACCCGCAGGACGAGAATTTCGCGCTGCTTGCCTGACAGCGTGTCCAGCAGCTTGGTCACCCGTCCAACCGACTCGCTATGCATCGCCTGTTGCTCTGGACCGTCGGCCAGGTTCGGGGTGTCGGGAATCTCCGGGACAGGTTTGGCCCGGTTGCGCGCTGCCGACCGGCGGGCGTCGGCCACCTTGTGCGCGGCGATGCCGTAGACGAAGGCAAGAAACGGCCGGCCTTGGTCGCGGTAGCTGGGCAAAGCCCTCAGCACCGCGAAACACACTTCCTGGGCAACGTCATCGGCCGAGGTGAATGCCTTGTCCTGGACACCGACGCGGACACGGCAGTACCGCACCACGAGAGGATGGATCCAGCGGAGCACACCCTCCACGGCGCCTAGATCACCATCGACGGCAGCACCGACAAGGACGACGAGGTCGGTGCCGATTGTGCTCGTGAGTTCGCTCTTAACCGGCATAGAGGAACGCAGCACCCCCGTGCGGCCTAGTAGCGCGATGCTCGTTGTGCACCGTCACCACGACACCCACCGCGGCGATCGCTCCACTGGTCACGGTCTCACACCAGCGTCGGAAACATCGTGGCGTTTCCCTGGTCGCCACCAGCACCCTTACCTCACCCCTGGAGAGCTGTGTCGGATCCGTACTTCCTAGGTATCGGCCGGTGATGTGTGAGCAGCCTGGACACAACCTCAAAGTTCGCTGGGAACATCGATCTACGGCCGGTGCCGCCCGCAGGCCGACCCGCGCGGCCGATCCACCGGCACCCGGCAGCCACCTAGGTCACCGAACCGCGCACGTGGCCGTGCCGCACTGCCGCCCGCTCGAACAACCGCCAGCACCAGGACTCCCAGACTGACACACACGCCCCCGAGTGGTGACGTGCAGGACACCCCTGGCAGGTACCGGTAGAGGCTTGAAGCGGCCCTCACGTCGAAGCGGTTCAAGTAGGACTCGGTTCAAGATCGAAAACCCGCTTTATCCCCATGTGGCTTACAAAGTGACGGGGAACGATCGCGACTGGTACGTGTTCGTGCCCGGCAACGTCCCAACTAAAGGGTGCTAGTGCACTGGGTCCGGGATCAGCCGGCTGATTCGATCTTGAATCGCAGGATTGTCGGTTCAACTTCAGCGCAGGGAGCTGATGGGATCGCTTCTGGCTTGATGCTGCAGTGACCGCCCTCGAAGACCAACTGTCGAGCGCGTCGGTGGGGCACAGCCTGCGGGACCGC
>DASYMC010000582.1:0-2565 GCA_036009255.1 Pseudonocardiaceae bacterium | reverse complement strand
GACGAAGCAGCGACCTTGCGGGTGGCGGCCGCCTTCGACGAGCTGACCTTGGCGATCTGACCAAACCGAGGATTAACCTCGGGCTTTCATCGTAATTGATCACGTGTGCGACACGCCGGGGTTAGATGCGCGAAAGTGCCTGCTCAGGCCGGTTGGATCGGAGTTCTCAAGGCTCGATCAGACCGGAGTGAGAGGCACTTCGCAGGTGAAGAATAAACATCGTCTCCCGTGGTTGTCAGTGATCGTCGGCGGCGAGTCGTTGGTCTCGCACGCGGGTGGGTCGCTGCTGGTGCACACCGCGCGTGCCGCTGGGCTATCCCGGGAGCTGTCGGCCCGGCTGGGGCCGTGGCGTCGGCCGTTGGCGATCCACGATCCGGGCAAGATCGTGCTCGACTTGGCCGTGGCGGTCGCGCTGGGCGGAGACTGCGCCGCTGATGTTGCGGTGTTACGCGCGCAGCCCGGGGTGTTCGGGCTGGTGGCCTCGGATCCGACCGTGTCACGGCTGGTCGCCACGCTGGCCGCAGATGTTGATGCGGCGCTGGGTGCGATCGGCTCGGCTCGGGCGGTGGCCCGGGAGCGGGTATGGGGCTGGGCCGGGGCTCCGGTCCAGGACGGAAAGGTGGTGATCGACCTGGACGCCACCCTGGTTATCGCGCATTCGGAGAAGGAGTCCGCGACCCGCACCTGGAAAAAGACCTTCGGATTCCACCCGCTGCTGGCCTATGCCGATCACGGTTCCGCCGGCACCGGGGAGCCGCTGGCCGGGCTGCTGCGCCCGGGCAACGCCGGCTCCAACACCGCCGCCGATCACATCGAGGTCTTCGACGCCGCGCTGGCGCAGCTACCCGTGCACCTGCGCGAACCCGAGCAGCACGGGCGGCGGGCGGTGCTGGTGCGCACCGACGCCGCCAGCGCCACGCATACCTTCACCCATCATCTCGCCGCGGCGGGGATCGAGTTCTCGGTGGGTGCCTACCTGCACCATTTCGACATCCACACCGTGCTAGCCCAGCTCCCCGAGCAAGCCTGGACACCCGCTTACCAGGTGCGAGCGCCCCGCGCCGGTGAGCACGGTCCGGTGGTTGAGCCCCGCGATGGCGCTCAGGTCGCCGAGGCCACCGGCCTGGTCGACCTAAGCGCCTAGCCGGCGGGCACCCGGCTGATCCTGCGCCGCGAACGCCCGCACCCCGGCGCGCAGCTGCGCATCACCGATGTCGACGGACACCGGATCGTCGGCATCCTCACCAACACCCCGGCGGGCAACTACCCGACCTGGAACTACGCCACCGCCGCCACGCCCGCGTCGAAGACCGCATCCGCAACGCCAAGGACACCGGGATGCGCAACCTACCCTTCCATGACCTGGCGCAGAATCGGGTCTGGCTGGCCATCACGGCCCTGGCCACCGACCTGCTCGTCTGGACCCAAAGCTTCGCGTTGACCGGCGCCACCGCCAGCTACGAACCTAAACGCCTGCGGCTGCGCATCCTCGCCGTCGCCGGCCGTCTCATACGCACCGGACGACGCCAACTCCTCAAGATCGACCCAGCCTGGCCCTGGGCCCACCAAATCACCACCGCCCACGCTCGCCTGGCCGCCTTCGCCACGCCCTAACCCCACCACCCGACCGACGAGTAAGGACCGGAGCACCGGCCAGCACCGCAGGGCCGAGACTCACCCCTGCCCATCAACCAAACCACCACACGACAAGATCAACCAACGAGACCAAAGATCATCATATGGCTGGCATGAAATATCGAGGTTAGACCTAGGGAGCCGTGGTGGGCAAACACAGCAAGCAGCAGGGATGCCACGCACCGCAGCGCCGCACGATTGACATGGTGGAGCTGGTCGACGTCACCGGCACAGCGCACCGGGTGAGCGTTCACGCTGCGGAACACGGTCTGCCGCTGGGCCGATACACGGCGCTTTGCGGCACGGATCTGATGCCCGCTGCGCTGATCGCCCGGGAGGCTCATTACTGCCGACTATGCGCGCCGATTCCTGCGCAGAGATCCCATTGATCACCCGCAGATCTCCGACTGGTCACCGGTTGAGGGATGCCCCCGAATCGGTTCCCGGTGGCCAGCCGGTCCCACTTCCCGACCCTGTCGAGGAGGAGATCGATGCGCTGGCGGCGCTGCTCGCCGACGTGGTGGAGCTGACCCGCAGCGGAGCGGTGTACCCCGGACACATTGCGCTCATCGCCGAGCAAGCCCAAGGCTATGAGAGCGTGCAACGGGCACTGCGGGATGAGCGGTGAGCTACCCGGTGACCCCGGAAACCGAGGTGTGCCCGTACTGCAGGGCCACCACCACCGGCGTGCGGGCCATGCCCGCGCCGTCCAAAGTACAGGCGTGGACGTGCACGGCCTGTAGCACGGAGTGGGCGATCACCACCGTCAACCCGCAGCCCTACTATGACCGCCTCGGCGCAACCGTCGAGCAGGTCGGCGCGACACGGTCGGTGCTGCGGCAGCTGATCAGGCTGAGTGGCGACGCACCTTGGGCTCACCGATGAGCAGCTGCGGAACCAGCTGATAAGGCTGGCCGAAGGGCGAGGCTG
>DASYMC010000581.1:0-3811 GCA_036009255.1 Pseudonocardiaceae bacterium | reverse complement strand
TGCACCAGCTTCCCGATGTCCTCCATGTCCGCCCACGCCATCACCACCGGGCCGTTACCACGGATGAACCCGCTGCCTCTACCGGTGACGTGCTCGACGTTGGAGTGCCGGTTCACGAGCCGTTCCAGCTTCGAGCAGTTGCGCAGGTTGGACGTCAGGCTGGTCCACACGGTCAGCGTGTCGCCGTCCTCCATGTGCTCGCAGCACCAGTCGATGGCCGCGTCCACACCCTCGTCGTCGCAGCTGGCGACAGCGGTCGGATAGGTCACATCGCGATCGAACATCTATGTTCCCCTACTCTCCAGCGCTGGCAGGAACACGTTATGCGCATGCACCGACAGGACTAGCTCACTGGCGCTTGTGCGCGGCCCGCTCTTCGGCATCGACGGAAGGGTTCGATAGCCCTTTGCCGATTGAGCAAGTTACCGACGCAACTAACGCCACTTATCGCAGGGCCTTGGGTAACGCTCGCTCATCGGCATGAGCGGACACGATCCGCTGACGAGCGGATAGGTCATCATCGGGCGATGCGTTGTTTGCGGGGCTGGGGCGAGACCACAGTTTCGGTAATGTGCGTCGCTACCGTCGCTGGCGACGATACTGGAATCATGTCAGGAGTCTTCCCGCCGGGTGCGGCGGTCGCGCTGAGCCTGTCGTTCGACGACGCCCGAGCCAGCCAGCTCGAGGCAATCCGGATCCTGCAGGAGTACGGGATCCGAGCGAGTTTCTATGTTTTACCCACCGGTGTTGCGGCAGCGCCTGACCGCTGGCGGGCGGTGGCGTTGTCAGGTCACGAGATCGGCAATCACACTAAGACGCACCCATGCAGCGCCAACTTCGAGTTTTCCCGTGCCAACGCGCTCGAGAACAAGACGATGTACGACATCGCCACGGACATCGACGCTGCCAGCCAGGTCATCCAGGATCTTCTCGGCGTGCAGCCGAAGACCTTTGCCTATCCCTGTGGCCAGTCGTTCATCGGCCGGGCAAGCCAGCGGCGAAGCTATGTACCGCTGGTCGCTGAACGGTTTGTGGCCGGCCGCGGCTACGCCAGCGAGACGGGAAACCTGCCCGACCGCTGCGACTTAGCGCATCTAGAGGCGTACGTGATCGACGGTCTTGATGCTGGCGCCCTCCAGACCCTTGTGGATGCCGGAATGATCCGGGGCGAGTGGGTGATAATGGTCGGTCACGACATCGGCCAGCGGGGGCCCCAGACCGTGCCTGTTTGGGAGCTCGACCGATTCTGCCGCCGCGTAAGCCAAGACGATCGCATCTGGATCGCACCGGTCCTGCAGGTGGCCGAGCGCGTACGAGCGATCCGTCAGGCGGAGAATCTCGGCTGACTGCTCGGCCACGATCGCGGTCAGAATTTGAAACGGCATGCGATCGAAGGACGCTTTTCGCATACACACGTCGTTCGCTCATAGGGCGCGAGCGGAATGCGGCTCGTGACTCTGTTCCCGTGGCAGCAAAGAAGAAACTCGAACACCGGAGAAGCATGCATGCCCAGGTCATCGACCTGAGGCATTCTCGGTGGAGGTACTTTGCCGCTTACTCGCACTCGAGACAAGCTGCTGACGTGCAGCTTCGCCACAGCGTGGCACTCACGGCCTCATCGTCGCGCTGACGCGACTGTCGGTGGCGCCAGCGCACGCGCCGACGGAGGCAAGGAGGAGTACTGCCGCGCCGCTTCCGCTCCTCGGCGCCCTAGGGCGCCTGCGGCGCGGGTCGGCTTGCCACCGGTCATCGTGCCCGATCTGGGGAGCGAGGTGAGCTACATCGTCACGCCGGTGGCGCCGACCGGCGATCACGAAGGCACAAGTTGTCCACAGATGGTCTTCATCGAGAGTGGCGGGACATCCGCACGAGAGTGGCGGGACATCCGCATCGGGAATGACGCGCAACAGTTAGGGAGACCGGGACGCCTCGCGGCCGCAGCTGCCGGGGAGCGCCTTTACCTGCCGTTGGCGATGCCTACGGCGTGGTTTGTCGCAGGCTGAGTACGCCATCGAGGTGGAGGTCGATCCGCGCGCCGAAGCCACGGCTGACCCGCTCAAGGACGGCCTGCAACCACGCTGTGTGCTCTCGTGAGGCATGTCGCAGCCGCATCTGCCGTGCCTGCATGGGCACCATCTGTAGGTTGGCCAACTTGCCGGTCTGCGGCTGCACCGACACAAAGTAGAGCAGCCGCAGATCGTCCCGGAACTGCTCGTAGCCCCTGATGCCCTCGTAATCATCGATGAAGTCGCCACACCCATACAGGACGAGCTTGTCGCGGTAGACCTCGATAGGGCGAGGATGGTGTGAGGAGTGCCCGTGCACCACGTCAACGCCACCGTCGATAAGGCGATGCGCGAAGTGGATCTGATCTTGGGAGATGTCGTAGCCCCAGTTCGTTCCCCAATGAAGGGAGGCGATGACGATGTCACCAGCGCGCTTCATCTGCTGGACGCGGTGGATGACCTCGGCGGCCGTGGCGTTCGAAAGCTCAGGCACAAACTGGACGCCGAGCCGGTTCTCCGCCGCGGCCCACCTCGCCGGAATGCCGCTGGATTCCATGCCCCACGAGAAGACCAGCACTCGCCTGTTTCCCTCGATCCTGTTCTCCTCGACGTTGACCACGGCGGGCTGTTGGGCCTGCCTCCCGTCGCGTCCCGCACCCACTGGCCGCAGCCGTGCTTCGGCCAGCACGTCGAGCGTCTCCACCAGCCCCCGGTGGCCGAAGTCCATCACGTGGTTGTTCGCCAGCACGCAGACGTCCGGAGCGGCTGCTTGCAGGCAGGGCAGGTTGGCCGGGTTCATCCGGTAATGAATTGCCTTGGCGGCAGCGAACTCATCGCTACTGGTGATGCTCGTCTCTAGATTCACCACCCGCAGATCCGGCGTCACCTCATCGAGCAAGGGCAGGGCGTCTCCCCAGGGCCAGCAGAAGTCGACCGGACGCGGCACCGGGCCGTTCGCTGCCTCGGCCAACTCGACGTAGATGCGGGCGTCTCGGACATGTGCCTCGTGCAGGGTCGGGTCACCCGGATAAGGCAGGATCTGGTCAACGCCGCGACCAAGCATCACATCGCCGCAGAGGAACACCGTCACCAGGCCATCGCGCACGGTTCCACCCCTTCGGCGCCGCAAGACCACCCGCCGCCAGTACTACTCCTGTACTGCTCCCGAGGGCCAACCACCGCGTCTAGCGATGACCGCAACCCCTCGTGGGGGGCACCTGCCGGGGCGTCTCATGCGGAATACTGGTGAAGCACGTGTCCGTGGAGATGTGGGGAAGATTCCTTGCCCAAGATCGCACTTGTAGTCGGAATGTTACTGATCGTGCTGGGAGGTTGGGCGTACATCGCCTCCGGTCCCGGCGCCAGTCCAACCGCGCTCATTCCCGCGGTGCTCGGTGTGCTGCTCGCGGTCGCTGGGCTCATCGGCCTCCGCGGTGGTGACGCGCGCCGCCATGCGATGCACACCGCCGCGGCTATCTCCTTGCCCGGAGTCTTGGGCTCTGCCTATCAACTCATCGCCAAACCATCCGCAGGCTCTGAGCACGCCGACATCGCCCAAACGGCAGGTGTGCTCAACCTGGCCCTGTGCGGGGTGTTCCTGGTCCTGGCGATCTGGTCCTTTGTCCAGGCCCGCCGAGCTCGCCTGTGAGACGGTCGGTTGGAACTGTTGGATCGGTTGGGACTGTTGGATCGGTTGAGAGGGCACTGTTGCATTAAGGCGAAGGGCGTCTTCGCCGTGCCCCAAAGCGGGAAGCAAGGCCCTCGGGGACGTTCGAGAACCGTGAGAAATCGGGCAGTCAAGGGCC
>DASYMC010000580.1:0-4366 GCA_036009255.1 Pseudonocardiaceae bacterium | reverse complement strand
CTAGCTAGCTAGTAGTTACGCCAACGTTGGATCCACGTAACTAGTCGCTCACAGGCGACAAGCTAGCTCGTAGTCGCCAAAGCAAGCTAGTAGGTTGTGTTCGGCTGAGCGGTGTTTCGGGGGTCGTGACACGAAGCTGGCGGTAGTCGTTGTTTCGCCTGGTTCGAGGTTGATTGTTGAGTGCTATTCACGCTAGGCCGCCCGCCGTGAGGTCCTGACCATCGAGCAAGGCTCGCCGCCGACCTGGATCGATCTCCCCCCACCAGCCGGGCAGGAACCTCGCTGTCGAGCGAGCCTCGGACAACCCGCCGATCCCGCTGCGCTCGTAGCTCGGGCGCCAGCCGGTCACTGTCGGACGCGACACCCCGACCCGAGTGGCGATCTCGGTGTTGGCCAGCCCGTCGGCAGCCAGCAGCACGATCCTCACCCGCTGCGCCAACCCCCTGGGTCCTGACTCTTACCAACGTCAGCCGTCCGGCTCAGAGCCCTCACGTCCGCACCGGTCCACCATTAGTGCAGGTCAAAGCCTAAGACGGTGGATACTCCGCGAGATGTACAGCTACCCCTATTGGAGAGGTTCTCGCTCCAGTAGCGCTGGGTGGCCGTCCGCGCTGGTGGGGATCGGGGAGCTGTGATGGGTGCCCCGGGTCGAGGGTCACCACGTGAGCTCCGTCGGCGAGGTGGTCGGAGCCGGTCACGCTGAGGTGGCGGTCGTGGAGGTCCAGCACGCTGAGCAAGCCGCTTTCCGCGGCGACGTAGAGCCGGTGGGCGTTCTGGTCATAGCCCAGGACGTCGGGATCCTCTCCGACGGTGTTCGTGCCGGTGATCTTCCTGGTGGTCAGGTCAACGGTGAGCAGGGTGGCGTTGCCGTCGCAGGCGAGGAACGCAAGCCGGTTGCCCGGATCCAGGGCCAGCCCGTGGCTGTGCTGGCAGCCGGGTAACGGGACCCGGGCGGTGACTGTGAGTGTTGCCGGGTCGATGATCGCGAGCTGGTTGTGGCCCTGCACGGCCACCAGCATCTGATCGCTGTTCGGGTCGTAGGCGACGTTGCCGGCCTCGGCTCCCAGCGCAACGGTGCCGCGGACGGCCCCGGTGACGGCGTCGATCACGGTCTCGGATCCGCTGGTCTCGTTGGTCGTCCAGATCGCGGCGCGACGGGGGTCGTAGGCTAGCCCGTCGGGGTATTCGCCGCTCGGCGTCCGGGTGGGGACGGCCCCGGTGTCCTCGTCGAGGCTGACCATCAGGTTGGTGCCGGTCGCGGTGGCATAGACCCGGTGCAACGCGGGAACCACCAGCACACCGTGGACTCGGGGCAGGTTCAGGATCGTGCGCACCACATGGTGGGCGTGGATGTCGACCTCGATGATCTCGCTGGCACCCAGGTGCGCGATGAACAGCAACCCCCGCCCGGTATCCAGGCTCGCGTAATCAAAGCGCGAAGAGTTCCCGGGCAACGCCAGCTCACCGGTTGTCCGCAACGGCAGCGCTATCGGCGTGGGCTGGTGGGACCTCGCGGTGACCACGACCAGCGTCACCGCCACCGCCACGACGATGAGCGCGCCCGACCGCGGCTACCACCATTCGCCGTGAACAGCGGGGCTGGGGTGAGGTGAACCGGTCGGATCGGGCTGAGGTCATCAGGTACTCCCGTCCATGGCGCCAAACCGCGCCATCTCCGCCGTCGTCCTCGACCGCACTACAGCCGAACAGCTCCAAGCCATCTACCTGCATCCCGCGACTGCCCGCACACGAACGGCCCATTAACTGCCGAGACGTTCCGGCACAGCTGTTCCAGACGGGCCCACTCGGTGAGGGTGACACTGCCTGCGCGCTAATAATGCCGCGCGGTGAGTTGGAACAACGTCATTCCCCTACCAGCCCACGCGGCGGGGCCAGCGGCAACCACCCCCGCAGGGGGCAACGAGCCCAGCGACCTCCTCCGCGACACCACCGCCGTGGCGTAGCCGCCGGTCGCGCGAGAACTACGGTTCTCTAACGTAGACCGGTCGCCGAGAACGACCGTTCCCCGGTTAAGGAGGTGCCGTGTGACCGACCGACCGCCCCTACCGCCATTCACGCGCGAAACCGCGCTGCTGAAGGTGCAGGCCGCCGAAGACGCCTGGAACACCAGGGATCCTCACCGTGTCGCCGGGGCCTACACCCTCGACTCGGTCTGGCGGAACCGGGACACCTTCCTTACCGGTCGGGAGGAGATAGTCGCGTTCCTGGCCGCCAAGTGGGCCCGTGAACTCGACTACAGCCTGCGGAAGAACCTGTGGGCGTTCCGCGAGAACAGGATCGCAGTACGATTCCAGTACGAATGCCACGATGCCGATGGCCAGTGGTATCGCAGCTACGGCAACGAGCTGTGGGAATTCGACGAGCACGGGCTGATGCATCGACGGGAGGCCAGCATCAACGACGTCCGGATCGAGGAATCTCAGCGACGGATCTTCGGGCCTCGCCCGGTCCAGGAGCACGGACAGGAGTTCCCCCTTCAATAAGCGCGAGCCCAGCGCGGAATCTAACCCGCGAGAACGTGACCGAGCAGGTCGTGGCCGCGCGACTCACGACCGGTTGACTGGCGACAACTGCTGACGACCGACGACCGACGACGATCGTCGACCTCCTCGGCTTCCCACACGAGGTGATCCCGCTCTTGCACGCCGCACCGGCTGGTGATCGTTGCGGTCAATCTCGGCGCCAAGCGCATCGCCGGGTTCACCAGCCAATGCCTCGTGCTCGCGGCAGCCGGAGACGACGGTCGCCAGGCTGTGGCAACCCGATCCGGAGCCACGCCCGGCGACCGAACGACAAGCTGCACGACCATAAATCGCGCGATGAGGAAGCGAATGCCTCCTTCGAGCAAGGTCACGCAATCCGCGACTACGTCTTCCCGCTGTTTGAGGCCGAGCAGCAGGAGGTCTCGGGACTTCGCACCGGGCGCTTTTTTCTGGCACAGGTTTCTTCGTGGGCAGCGCACCCTCGCGCTGACTGCAGCTCACGTACTGCGGTCCACACAGCTACCCGTGGCTGTGGCGCTTGTTGATGGTGACTCCGGCTGGCGCTCCTTTGCCGTGCGCGCGAGCGAAGAGCACCCAACGGAGGACATAACTGTGATGCGATCGAGCTGCCTACACCGGGCAGCAACTGGGGTCTCATTGGTGTGCTGGTCGACCGACAGGGTCGGGTCCTCGTTGCCGTACCACCTATAAGGCTATCCGGAGGACGCCGCATCCGAGCTGGTTGAGGATGATCAGGCCGTCAAGCGACCGGACCTCTACAGCGAGGGCCATACACGGCGCCGGCTATCAGGAATCCCTGCTCCGATGAACTAATGGCGGGGTAAGCGTCCGGTCGACACCTTCGTGAAAACCGGAGCGTGACTTCTCTGGTCAGACCGGTGCGGCCGGGTGCTTGCTGTGGATGGCGCGTCTGCGACGCCTGTCACACGATTGGGCGTGTCAGCCCTGGTCACAGCGCGGCATAACGGCGCGTCACCCACCAACGGCGCCACCTTGGGGCCAGGATCGTGGCTCGAGCACGCGGTAGGGAATGGCCTGTATGACTCTGTTGCCTAATTCTTTGGTCGTTCCTGTTATGCCGCGAGGGTGAGGCTGAGTGTGGTGAAGTGGCTGGTTCGTGTCCGGCCAGGTGGGGTTCCGGTCCACCAGGCATCCAGGCGGATCAGGTTGATCGCGGTAGCGGTGAAGACGTGCGCGAGATGTGTCTTGGGTAGGCCGTGGTAGCGGCTGCGGCGAATGCCTGTGGTGGCGGTCGCTTGATGGATCGTGCCTTCGACACCAGCTCGGATCGCGTACCGCTGTTTCCACTGCTGGGTGGTTTGTGCGGCGCGGGCCTGCTCGACCATCTCGTGGATCTCGCGGGGTCGGAGCATGAGTTGGCGGCCGGTGCGGGTGGATGAGGTGCACTGCGTACGCACTGGACATGTCTGACATGTCGGGGCGGGGAAGCGCACCACGATGGAGGGACGTCCGCGTTCGGTGCAGGTCGACCAGATCGTGTTGGTCACGCCCTGTGGGCAGGTCACGCGGTGGTTGTCCCAGTCGATGGTGAACGCGGCGCGGTGAAAACCGCTACTGGTTCGAGCCTGCGGAGAGTTGTCGATGCGCAGCGGGCCCAGCAGCGTGATACGGAAGTCGCGCCGGGTGCTGACCATCAGCTCGGCGGAGGTGTAGCCGGCATCCACGATGTGCTCGTCAGGTAGCAGGTTGCGGCGGTCGAGACCGGTGTGGATGGGCTCCAGCATCTCCACGTCGGTGACAGTCGCATCGGTCGTGGCAACGTTCGTGAGGAGGTGGGGCAGACCCGTGGCGGTTGCATCGTCGCAGGTCTCGCTGAGGTG
>DASYMC010000579.1:0-2620 GCA_036009255.1 Pseudonocardiaceae bacterium | reverse complement strand
GATCGTTCCCGGATGCAGCCAGCCCCGGCCGACTAGCCGCTGCAGGTCGTCCAGGTACACGTCCTTCCAGTGGTCGAGGAACACGAAATCCAAACAGCCCTCGGTGAATCCGTAGTCATTTGCGAGAACATCGAGCGTCGTCCCGTCGTCGACGGTGCCGTTAATGCAGGTGACGCGATCGGCTAGGCTGGCGTGTGCCCACACGCGGCGGGCCACCGAGGCGTTGGCACCGGACTTTTCAATCGAGAACACCATGGCCCCCGGTGCCGCTCGGGCGATCCGCAGGCCGCTGTATCCGCAGTAGGCACCGAGTTCCAAGGCGAGCTTCGGATTCGCGCGCTTGACGGCGGCGTCGAGCAGCTGGCCCTTCTCGTCGCCGACGTTCATCAGGATCGACTTGTCGTAAGCAAAGCTGTCGATAGCGTCGATCGCGGCGTCGACATCGCCCGTCGGAGCGTTGGCAATGACGTAACCGACCATCGCCTCCTCCCGGCCGTCACCCATCTGACCCGTCCGCATAACGCTGAGGCCACCGAAAGCCATGCGAAGGAGCGAGTACCTCAAGAATGGAAACTTCTGCCGCAACGTCCTAGTCAGACTCATTGCACCGAAACCTCATCTCCGCATGCAGACTTCGCCACTAAATCGGCCCTTTCTGTTCTCGGGTGTCACTGTTCACAGGACCCGGACGGGAATGGTTGGGCACTGTGGGCTGACCTGACAGACCCGGCTCGAGTCAGACTCGCTTCAGGGTGGCGTCGAGGATGACCTTGACGGGCTTGGTGGTGCCTCGTCGGGTGATCCCGTACTCCTTGGGCGACACGACGACGGTGGCGCTGTAACGGGGCCGTCCCATTGTGGTCGATCGTGTCGCGTGGAAGGTGACCGACTGGCTGATATCGCGGACGCGCAGTGTGCCGCTGACGTTGAGTCCGGTGGGCGTTTCGACGATGGCGGTGCTGCGGAACTCCAGGGTTGGAAACCGTGCTGTCGCAAACACGTTCTCGGCGCCGAGGTGCTCGTCGCGCATCCTGATGCCGGTATCCACGGTGTCTGTCCATACGATCGCCGAAATCGCGGAGTCGGCCACAGAGGAACCCACGGTGATCGCCGACTCGTACCGGTCGAAGCGACCATTGACCTTCATACCGAAGGCCGCCTTGGCCTGAAAGCCGATTGACGACGCTGTGGTATCCAAGGTCCACTCGCCGGGGCTCAATTCAGTGCTCACAACAGACCATCGACTCCTTTACGAATACCTGTCGGGCAGTCGTCCTGACAGGCGTTGAGCAGCGGCTGGAACCACTGCGAGTAACTTTCCAGCACTATTATCGATTGATCATAAGCGTACCCTCTTGGTGGTGCCAGGCAAGACCCGGGCGGTGTCGGCTCAGGCCGCGGTGTTCACAGACAGTCTGGGCAGCAGGGTCTGCGCATTGCCGTGCATCACCTGCGCGAGGGTCTCGGGCCGGTCCGCGAAGTAGGTGTCGACATTGGTTGTGTACCAGCTGGCCATCCGTGTACTGACTGCCGGGAAGTCCGTGCCGAACAGAATCCGTTCCGGTGGCACGAAGTTCTCGAGGGCCACCAGGTTCGTCTCGAAACCTGACAGCGCTGTCTCGAAGTAGAAGGTGCGGAAGTCGGCGATGATCTCCTCGGGACTGAGCTCACAACCCATGTAGGGAGAGAGGACCGCGACCCGGGCGGCGAGGAAAGGTGTGCTCCCGCCGGAATGCGAAAGGACGATCCGCGCGTTCGGGTACTGACGTTTCCGCCCAGTGGTAACGAGATCTGCTGCAGCCTTGTAGGTTTCGTTCGGCACCTCACTTATGGGCGTCGGGAGAAACCGATTTGGCATCCGGTTGCGTCCCGGTGTCTGCTCGCCATGCAGGAACACCAGCGCATGGCGCCGGTCGAGTTCGGCCCACAGCGGCTCGAAGATGTCGTCGCCCAGTGATCGGGCCTCCTCACCGGTGCCGTAGACGTTCGTCAAGGTGACGCCGTCGGCGTCCAGTTCGTCGAAGGCATAGGTCAGCTCCTCGAGTGCGGCGTCGACGTCAGTGGGGGTGGGAAGGTGAGCGAAGAAGCCAAACCGACCGGGATGGTCATCGACGGCCTGGCGGGCGATGGTGTTGATCTGGCGGGCGAATGCCCGACGGTACGCCGTGGGCAAGGTGGACTCCACGTCGTTGGGCAACGAGAGCACGGCCAGCTGGATGCCGAGGCCGTCCATGAACGCCAGGCTCGTCTCCGGTGTCCAGCGCGTGGCGCCGTCGGGGAACCGCCAGCCGTTGTTGGCGCCGAGCGAGCCCCGCACAGATTCAGCGAGCTCACCGGTGGGGAAGAGGTGGTGGTGGAAGTCGACCCGCGCCGGGCGGGGACTGGTTGCGGTCACGTCTCCAGTCAAACGTTTAATTGGCTACTGTCCATTGTTGCTAGCGGTAATTGCGGCGGGTGAGTGAGCCGGCGCCAACTCGGCATTGCGCACGGTCACCACCACCTTGATCGCATCGTCGATGTGTTCGCCGGCGTAGCGCAGGGCCCGTGGTCACGCGTGGTCGCCGATGAGGGTATTCAGAATGGCGTGGATGCAATGCTCTTTGCACGGCCAGCAGTACCA
>DASYMC010000578.1:0-4533 GCA_036009255.1 Pseudonocardiaceae bacterium | reverse complement strand
CTGATCAGGGCATAGATATCGGCTCTACCTGCTGAAAGACATCACAGAGGTGCACTCGAGTTAACTGTAACTGTGGCCAAAATGTGGCCACGGTGTGGCCACAAGTCGATGGCAGGTAGGGACGAATGCTCTCCGCGCCATGCTCATCACAGGTTCAGCCGCCGGCAAACCAGACATGAGACTAAGCCAAGAGGTTGCGGTGGTGCAGGTATTCCCAATCGGCCAGTAGCTGATCGCGGGGATGGGAGTCCCGGGCAGCTGCCGCTGCACCGGTCCGGTCACTGCGCCTCCTCCAGCCATTTCTCTACGTCGGCACGGCGGTACATCACGCGCCTGCCGAGCTTGAACCACGCAGGTCCGCCCTCTCCCAGGGCGCGCCAGTACCGCAAGGTGCCCGCCGACAGCCGCGTCATCTCTGCCACGTCAGCGACGGTGAGAACTTCGGCAGTCTGCTGCCCTGCAGACCCTGTCGGATCCGGACCTGGCGCACCGGTCGGTGCTGGCCGCTTCGTCATCCGAGCCACCCAACGAGCGTGGGGTTGGCGTGCCGTCCAGTCGGAGCTTGGCGACGACATCTCTTGAAGCAGTTCGATTCCACGAGGGGCGGCCCGGGAACGAGCACATTTCGATCGGCGGCGGACTGACGGTCGGTAGCCGGAGCCGAGCATGTAGGCAAGCATCCAGACCTCGACGACCAGGTGCGCCCCATCCAGATTGTCCGAGGCGCGAAGGAGTTTAGGCTGGTCGTTTGTGGGACAGGGTCCGAGTTTCGAGGTACTTGTGGTCGGCGGGGGGCTTGCTGGTTCCTCGTTGGCGATCACGTTGGCGAGGGAGGGCGTGGACGTTCTGCTGGTTGAGCGTGAGCGGGTCTTCCGGGACCGTGTCCGGGGGGAGGTGATGGCTGCGTGGGGGACGGTCGAGGCGAAGCGGCTTGGTCTATTTGAGCTTTTGCGGGAGCGGTGTGCCATCGAAGTCCGGTATCTGACTTACCACGTCGAGGGAGTCGGCGCGCCGCTAGATCTGCTGGCGGCCGCACCACATTTCGAGCCGTCGCTTGCGTTTCATCACCCGGTGATGCAGCAGGCTCTGATCGAGGAGGCTGCAGTCGCGGGGGCGACGGTCTGGCGTCCGTCGAAATTGGTATCGCTGACGGCCGGTGGCCCACCCACGGCCGAGGTCATGGTCGACGGCGTCGTGAGAACGGTCACAGCACGTCTGGTTGTCGGTGCCGACGGTCGCAACTCACGGGTTGTGCACCTGTGTGGGTTCGACCAGCACGCAGACCCGGACGAGCTGCTGGCTGCGGGGCTGCTGGTGCGAGGCGACATGGACACAGGGGACGCGGTCAATATGTTCATCGGCCAAGCCGCCGGGCAGATTGCCGCGGTCACCCGGATCGCATCCGACCTTTACCGGCTCTACTTCTTCCATCACATCGACGCGATCCCCAGCAGGCTCTCGGGTGACCGCGACGTCGGGGCCGCTTTCGGGTATTTACGCGACACGGGTGTGCCGGGTGACTGGCTGGTCGATGCGCAACCGCACGGGCCGCTCGCCACGTTCGATGGCGCCCACCGGTGGGTCGAACGGCCCTATCGGGACGGCGTCGTCCTCGTCGGTGATGCTGCGGGCGCGAGCGACCCGTCCTGGGGAAGCGGTCTCTCGCGCACGCTACGCGACGTCCGCCTGCTACGGGACGCGCTGACCGCAGACAAGGACTGGCCGCTTGCAGCAGATGTGTACGCGGAACAGCACGACGAGTTCTGGGAGCGGCTGCACGATGCCGAGCGCCTCTCCGCCGCGGCGCTAATGTCGGTCGGCCCAGACGGTGCCTCCCGCCGCGCCCGAGCCCTTGAGATCTTTGATCGCGTACCCGAACTCGAAACCTGGACCTACGGTCCCGAGGCCCACTGCGACGACGCCGTCCGCGCGGAACTACTCGCTTAAGCCTTGAGCCCACGACGCGCCGTGACCGTCACTGCACCATGAGGGGCACAGGTGCCCCGGCTATCAGATCGGGTGCGGCATCGACATGTGCACCTCCAACGGTGTCCAGTTGTCCGGGGAGGCGGGCTAAGTGCCGGAGCCTATCGCCGAGACCCATTAGGCCCTACGGGGGTGCCGACCGGGTATCAGGCAAGGCTATCGGTCCCGGTTGCGGCGGGGTGTCGGTGTACTTGAAGCCGGGCATCGTCAATAACGTGCAGGTCAGTAAGAACGATTTTCATGGCGCCAACCCGCGCATCACGATCACCGGAATCCACATCAAGTTTGATGGCTGCCTGAAACAGTCGTTCATCCGCTCGTATGCCACGTTGACAAAATCGACCGGTGAGACCGCCGACGTGATCGCGTATATGGGCGTCACCAAAGTGGTCTAACCCCGCGTTCTGTTTCGCCTGGCGCAAGTACATTCAGAATGGACAGCTCCCCCGCGAGCGGATCGTCAAACATGCTGTCCTACAGCAACTTTTACCTCGAAAGGCCATTCAGCGGTTCGCGCGCTTGTGCCTGCTACTCGTCCGAGAGTGCCTGTGTCACGTCCTTTATCCACGTTAGCCCCTTGATAGCTTGCGGCCATCCGAGCGTCGTCACTGCCAACAATGCGACATGCTCAAGTTCGGGAGCCGCGAGACCTTCGGCCAGTCCTCGACGAGCGTGCGAATGGACAGCACCATGCGAGTTGGCTCCGATCGCAAGTGCGAGATGGACAAGCCTCTTGGTTCGTCCATCAAGTGGCCCCGTCTGGCTGAGGGCAGCGCCAAGTTGCTGCAAGGCGGCCCAAACATCGGGGTGTTCCTTTGCTATGTGCTGCGGAACTGGCGGCAAGGCGACTTCAGGATTCTCGGAGAGATCTGCAGGCGATGATCGTTCCATCGGAGGCTCCCTTATGTGTAGGCAACTGCAGCATAATTCTGGGCGGCTATCTGGGGGCGTGACTGCCGATTACGTCCTTGAGCTGAAGGGTTCGGCGAACGATGAGCCTAAAGTGTCGACACGAGCGGCCAGGCATCCGGAGCGGCACGGCGGTCTGGGGACGGGAGCCGCCCGGCGCCCGCACGTTCACCTTTGGTCAACTCAAGATGGGTAAACCTGTTCACGCGCCCCGCTTCAACGGGTTGGTCGTATGTCCCCAGTCACGGACCCCGAGGGTCGGCAGCCATGGCAACAGCACTTGTGCTGCATCGAACCCCGGCCATCGACACCGGTCTATCGGTCAGGTATGGCCTTGAAGGCTATCCCTCGCCGCCGAGTTCGGTTTGGTCCCGCTCCGTCTCGGCGGTGTCCTGGGCCACCACCGACTCGTCGAGCCACTTCTGAACATCGCCGCCGAGGCGGTCCGCAGACAGGTGGGCGAAGTCGAGGGCCAGTACCGCCATCGCTGCCAAGACCTTCATGGCCCGTCCACTGCGATGGATCTCCGCCATCAGCACACTCAGGCCTCGATTGTCTTCGGCGCACAACGCCGACAGGTACCGGCGGGCATCCGCGAACTCCTGGTCGACGTGGGCCATCTTCCTGCGGAACTCGTCGGGCGATGGCAGGTCGTCGGGCGTGTCGGTCATGGGTTTCTCTCTCGGTGGCGGACCTATCCCATTCTGGGGTTGGTTAGTGCTGGTGGTGTCTTTCCGGGCTTTTTGCCCAGCACGGAGTTCGCCTGGCAGGACAAGTACGGGTCAGCGCCCGTTAGCCGGAGTCGAGCATGTGGGCAAGCATCCGGAGCACGTAAGCGC
Source organism: Pseudonocardiaceae bacterium (assembly GCA_036009255.1). Classification (GTDB taxonomy): domain Bacteria; phylum Actinomycetota; class Actinomycetes; order Mycobacteriales; family Pseudonocardiaceae. Next base: position 799 of record DASYMC010000578.1, on the reverse strand, counting down.
TCCCCAATGTCAGGCAGCAGCCCCGGAGAACGTCTTGACCCCGAGGTACTCCGTACTTTGTCGCTGCAAATTGAGCAGGTTCTGTGTAGCTCTGCGAGAGAAATCCGCAGTTCACGGATCTGAGTGCCTGATCTTACCGGTGCGGAAATGTTTCCCAGCGTGTGTATCTATCCTGTGCCACTTGGACTCTCGCGTCTGAATATGTGTAGGCGGTGCGCAGCTTCCGCTGCCACCGGTGCACGCACCATAGGAGGTCGCAATCATGTCAGCAGATCCCACCCCAGTAGTCGCCGCCCTCGACATTCAGCCGACCTACTCGGCCCGCGAAGCCGCTGTCCTGCTGGGGAGGTCGTATTCCTGGCTAGACCAGAGATTGCGTCAAGACCAGTTCATTCGGCCTGACGGCACGACCGTGCAGCCACTACGGACACAGGGAGGCTACCGGCGCTTCACTCTGGCAATGCTCGAAGACATCGCACTGAGTTGCTACAGGCACCACTGGTTCTCGATGAACAAGCTGAAGCCAAGGTCACGCTCGAACAGCTAGCGGGTCGCGCAGCGCTACGGGTTGCCCTGGACATCGGGCCGCGTCGGCGATTTTGAGGCAGGTAGAACCGCGCCGAGCCTGCCGACCCTCATTGCCGCCGCAGCGGCATTGGGTGATGCGATCGGACGCCCGGTATCGCTCGCCGAGCTAGTGGCCGGCAACGGCTAAGTCCAGATCAACGACAAGCTGAGCCTCGACAAGTCAGCACTACATGCTGCCCTATCTGGCGGAAGTCTCGGCGCCGAGCTGCCA
>DASYMC010000577.1:0-12314 GCA_036009255.1 Pseudonocardiaceae bacterium | reverse complement strand
CGTAGCGTCTTACCAATCTGCTTGTTGCGCTGCATCAGCTCAAACCAAGGTCGCCACCACTCGGCTTCCGCCTCGGGGTCCAAGGTCTCGCCGCAAAGCCAGGCCTGAAATCTGTCTTTCTCGATGTCCGTGGCGTAAATGTCGCGCATCTCCAAATGCGCGGCTTCACGCCGAAACGTCGTGAGGAGCTGGTCTCGCTTTTCCTCCGTGATCGACTCCAAGACCTACCCTCCAACCAACAATGGGACGACTGCCGACTTCATGACCTGCACGCAAGTCTCATGGTCCGGGATACTCATCTGGCTCAGCGCCGCGGCGTCGGTGACCTGCTTTCCCTGAATGATGTAGTTGCCGCGCGTCGTCACATCGACGATGGGCGGCATGAGGTTGGTCACGGCACCATCCAGACCGTCGAGTGCAAGGTGGTCGAGCAGGGCTGCCGGAACCTCCACGATGGATTCGTCGTCCGGAACGTTGAGCCGGGCCAAGGTGACAGCATCGGTGACGATCCATCCCTGAACCACGTAGGAATTCTGGTCGGTCGCGTAGAGGGTCGGCGAGTTGGTCGGCGTCGAGTCCTTACCGAGGAACCTTAGCTTCATGGCCTTCTCCCGTATCAAGACTTGCTGGAAGTTGCTCGAACATAGACCAGCATTGGTGGAAGTGAGCAACCCGTCAAGATCCCGGCTGCCGTCGGTGTGTCACCTCGTTCAGGAGCAGCTTACCGCGGTGAACCACGCCGACAAATGAAATGGTCGCTGGCTAGCTTCGCCGACCCGCAGCCTCGTGAAGCCCTGAGACGCCCACCAACGAGGATTTTAGAGCAACATCGCGCAACATCCTTGGATACGGTTGAGGCCAACCCTAACGTCACTACGCATGACGTGATGATCAGTGGCACCGACGGCAGCTCCCGGCCGCGTCTGCTGTGGATGTCCATTGTGGAGGCCAACATCCCCAGCGCTGAGCACCAAGCCCATGTCGAGCACCTCCGTCAGCTCCATGACGAGCTGCCGGATCCAATGGGGGCGACGATGACCAATAGCCCGGAGTTGACGGCTGCCATGCGGCTCATCGATACCGCCAAGGACCGAGGGTTCGCCTTCGAGCGAATCGCACCGGGCCCGGATGGTCCGCTGCGGGGGGTGCGGGAGAGCGTCAAGTGGCGCGATGAGATCTACCTAGCTGGGTTCCGGGAGCTGGAATCCTGCTGCGCCATCCGGCGGCAACGTTCGTCGCTGGTCGTCCCCGGTGGGCTACCCGTGGCGCAGCAACTACGGGGGGATGCGCTGACCGTATTGCACACCGTGCTGTGCGACTGGACCACTTGAGCCCCCGGCCCGGCCGACGGTTGAGCGCGAGCGGCCCCCGACGCCTCGCCTCCCGGCGGCCGGGCCGGGTTCCACAACTACTGTCGATACTCAAGTACCTCTTGGCCGTTGAGCTGGGCACTCGACGATACTCGGGCGCAACCGTGCCGTTCGAACTCAAGCAGGTGTCGCTTGCGTTCCAGCCCGCCGCCGTAACCGGTGAGGTCACCGGTGCCACCCACAACGCGGTGGCAGGGCACGATGATGCCGATTGGGTTGCGGCCATTCGCGAGGCCGACCGCGCGAGCGGCGGTGGGACGTCCGATCCGCTCGGCGAGCTGGCCGTAGGACGCCGTTTCACCGTACGGAATATCCCGTAGAGCTGCCCACACAGTGCGCTGAAATGGGCTACCGACAAGCGTCACCGGAACATCGAATTCGGTTCGTCGCGCGGCGAAATACTCCTCCAGCTGCCTGATCACCTCAGTGAACGGCGTGCAGTCCCGCGTGCCGAATGTCTCCTCGAGCGGTCGGTGCCGCTGCAGGTCCATATAGAGGCCGGTGAGAACACCCTCGGCGGCTACCAGGGTGAGCGTCCCGACAGGACTGTCCACCACGGTATGTACTCGATGCTCCACGAGTGATCCTTTCTTTCAGGCAGGGAGGCGGTTGATGGGGTGATCGCTGGTCGCCCATAAGTACTGGACGGCGTATGCGCGCCAGGGCCGCCAGGCGGCGGCATGGCGGGTCAACCCCACGGTGGTCGAGGGCAGGCTCACCTCGTCGGCGGCTCGGCGGATGCCCAGATCGCTCGGTACGAAGGCATCTGGATCGCCCAATGCCCGCATCGCGATCGTCTCGATGGTCCAGGGCCCGAAGCCGGGCAAGCCCGCAAGCGCGGCGCGGGCCTGGTGCCAGTCGCTGGCCGGCCCGAGGTCGATCTCGCCACTGGCGAGCGCACTGACGAGGGTGGTCAGCGTGGTGCGGCGCGCCTGCGGCACGGCGAGCGCGGCCGGGTCGAGCGACGCCAGTGCTTCCGGTGTGGGAAACAAGTGGGTCAGGCGTCCGCCCGAGTCGGCCACCGGCTCGCCGTAGGCGGCCACCAGCCGGGCGGCATGGGTCTGGGCCGCCTTGGTGGATACCTGCTGCCCGAGTACCGCGCGGACCGCGAGCTCCGCTGAGTCGACGGTGCGGGGCACCCGGCGGCCCGGGTTCTTGTCCACTAGGGGGGCGAGCACAAGGTCGCTGCGCAGCAGGTCATCGACGGCTACCGGGTCCGCGTCGAGGTCGAGTAGCCACCGGCACCGGGCGATCGCGGTGGACAGGTCCCGTAGATCAGTCAAGGCCAACCGGCACTCGATGTGATCCGGCATTGGCACCAGATTCGCGATCCCGTAACCGTGGGGCAGCCGCAGCGTCCGGCGATAGGCGCCCTCGCGCCACTCCTCTACACCAGGTACGGCCGTCGCGGCGAGATGCCCGAAGAGGTTGTCCGGGCACAGTGGCGCGCGGAAGGGCAGCCGCAGCAACAGCGATCCGGACGTGACTGGCGGGTGTCTGCGGGCGGCGCGAGCTCGAAGCTCGGTCGGGGCGAGCGCGAAGACCTCACGCACGGTGTCGTTGAACACCCGCACGCTGGCAAAACCCGCAGCAAAGGCGACGTCGCTCATCGGCAGGGAACTCGTCTCGATCAGGAGCCGCGCGGTTTGGGCGCGCTGCGCGCGGGCCAACGCCAACGGGCCGGCGCCCAGTTCGGCAAGCAACTGACGCTGAATCTGCCGGATGCTGTACCCCAGCCGCGCGGCCAGACCAGGGACACCCTCACGATCGACGACCCCATCGGCGATCAATCGCATCGCCCTGGCCACCAAGTCGGCGCGTACGTTCCATTGTGGAGAACCCGGGCTGGCGTCCGGCCGGCACCGCTTGCAAGCCCGGAAGCCGGCCTGCTGCGCCGCCGCCGCGCTCGGGTAGAAGCGCATGTTTTCGACCTTGGGTGGCACCACCGGGCAGCTCGGCCGGCAGTAGATGCTGGTGCTGACCACCGCGATGTAAAACCAGCCATCGAACCGGGCGTCCTTGGACTGAACTGCTCGCACGCATCGTTCCACGTCCTCGTACATGACGTCAGCATCGCCGCTGGCGCCGTAAGTAGCTAGCGAGAATGCGACATCACCCTTCAGCGCCGCCGATCATGAGTGCGGTCTGGCTATACCAATCCTCGAACTGTGGGTGCAGCGACAGCCTGGGCGTCCTCCGGGATCTGGTCCAGGGCCCACAGCGCCCACTCATGCACGGCGTCGTACTGGCGCAGGCCGAACTCCGCGGCTAACAGCCCGAAGCCGGCCCGCGCACCACGCCCTGGGTCCGCCCCCTTGGCCAGCACACCGCGCAGCTCCGCAGCATCCTGGGCGGTGCGCTCGGCGATGCCCTGCAGCATTCGGCGGGCGTCCGCGGGCTCGAGTGCGGAGATGAGAAACATCCGCAGGACCTGCTCGTTGCGCACAGTGCCGCCTCGCTCGGCGGGGCTCAGCAGCCACGAGCGCAACTCCTGACGGCCGGCGGCGGTGATGTCGTATGTCCGTCGACCACGTGGGCCGTGTTCGGTGACCTGGACGAGGCCCCGTTCGGCCAGCTTGGCGAGCTCGGGGTAGATGCCGGTGTGCCCGGCCTGCCAGGCATAGCGCCCGATATCCCCCTCGAACTCCTTTGCCAACTCGTAACCGCTGGCCGGTGCAAGGGCGAGCAACCCCAACAGCGCATGCGACAACGACATGACAAGAGTCTACGGTTCATCAGTGACATTTCATAGTTGACATGTCGATACAGCTATGTGCAGTGTTGAACTACCCACGAGCGGCAGGAGACGACCGGTGAACCTGTTCGCGACCGTCATGCTGCTGGTATTCGGGATCGGGCTGGCGTTGGCCTTCATGAGCGGCGACGCACGATTCCTGCTGCTCAAAGGCTCGATCGTGACCGCATCAGTGGGAGCGGTATTCCTGATCACCGCGGCGAGCGGCCGCCGCCCGTTGACCTTGGCCGCCGAGCAGAGCTGGACCCCGTCGCGCGCCCGAGAGATCGCCGAGGAGTACCTCACCGACCCGCAAGTCCGCCGTGGACACCGGGTCAGCTCCACGGTCTGGGGCACGGTTCTGCTGGCAGAGGCCGCTGTGCGGGTTCCGCTGGTCTACCTACTGCCGATCAACGTGATGGTCGGCCTGTCAACGGCACTTCTGGTCATCACCATTCGGTGGCCTGATTACCTGGAACGCCCGGTATGCCACGCAGGCCCAGCGCCGGACGCAGAAGAGGTAACCGCGCGCACTACTCTCCGTGCTGAGAACGCGACCTCTTGTAACGATAATGTCATCGACATCGACGTAGTGCGTGACGTGGTCCGATTCGTCAGAGATCGGCAGGAGGCAGGAAGCGTGACGCCACAAGTGAAGATCCCGTACCGGCTCAGCGCGGCATGCGCCGCGGCCGGCGTCCTGATGGTCATGGGTGGGCTGGCGGGGGGCGGTAGCGTCAACACATCACAGGCACCCAGTGGCCAGATGATCGAGGCTCCGCTGGTGAACGTGGTTCATTCCCTGCCAGTCACACCGCAGCTGGCCGGAGCCCATCACTCGGTTGCGGCGCAGTCACCGGTCACCCCCCGACCAGTCGAGCCGCAACCCGCCCAAAAGCCTCAGGCACCTCAGAAGCCCCAAAAGGCGCAACCGGCTCAGAAGCCTCCTTGCGCCGTCCAACCCGCTGGGCCGTCTCCGGTTCATCGCGGCGAACCCGGCTACCGGCCCTGGATCGACGACGACCACGACAGCAGCGCCTGCGAACGCTAATCCCCAGGGCTAGTTCACAACCTCCGCACGGAGTGCGGGAGCCGCCTCATTAGCTGGTGCGGAAGCTACAGTTGCCGGCAGCAGTTCTCCAAGAGCGCCCAGCGGCGGGAGGTGACTCGTGAGCGATAGGCCCCCCGTCGATGAGCGGGACCGGAGGCCGGATATCGACACCACGATTCCGCATTCAGCTCGGTTCTGGGACTACCTGTTGGGCGGAAAGGACAACTACCCGGTCGACCGCGCGGTCGGCGCGCAGGTTCTGCGCATCGACCCGGATCTGCGCGACGCCGCTCGCGCCGATCGCGGGTTTCTGATCCGCGCCGTCCGGTACATGGTGGGAGAGGCCGGGATCCGCCAGCTACTGGACATCGGCACCGGCCTGCCCACGGTGAACAACACTCATCAGGTCGCCCAGGCAACGGCTCCGGAGTGCCGCATCGTCTACGTCGATAATGACCCGCTCGTGTTGGTTCATGCGCGCGCCCTGCTCACCAGCACTCCCGAAGGCGTCACCGCCTATCTGAACGCCGACGTGCGCGACCCCGAGGCGATCCTGCGCGAGGCGGCCCAGACGCTGGACTTCACGGCGCCTGTCGCATTAATGCTGCTGGGCATCATCAACTACATCGTCGATGACGCCGAGGCGCATGCCGTCGTCAACCGGCTCGTGGACGCGCTGCCATCAGGTAGTTACCTGGCGATGTCGCACCCGACCGCGGAGATCCACGGTGAAGCGGTGGACGCGTCCATGCGGCACTGGAACGAAAGCGGCGCGGCACCGATCAGGCACCGCACCCGCCAGGAGCTCACCGGCTTCTTCGACGGGCTCGATCTGCTGGAGCCTGGCGTCGTGTCGTGCTCGCTGTGGCGTCCGGACCCTAGCGAGTTCGGAATCCGTGCCGAAGTACATCAGTACTGCGGGCTCGCGCGCAAGCCGTGAGTCGGCTCCCGCCTCAGGTCTCCTTGAGGGTGCTGTTCAGGAACCTGATCGTCTCGCCCGGGGACTTGGCCTGGACACACAACCGGTCCATGACCACCAGGTAGTGCTGAACATCCTCGTTCTTGTCCAGATAAAGGGCGCTGGTGAGCTGCTCGAGGTAAACGAGGTCGGGTAGGTCGGGTTCGGAGAACCGCAGGATCGTGAATGGACCTCCCACGGCCGCGTGTGCGCCCGAGTAGAACGGCATCACCTGCAGCGTGAGGTTGGGAAGCTCGGCCATCTCGATCAGATGCTGGATCTGGTGTCGCATCGCCGCGCGCCCATCAAGACGCCAGAGCGCCGCCTCGTCGATCACACCCCACAGGTTGGGCCCTTCGGGCTCAGTGAGGACCCTCTGGCGTTTCATCCGCAACGCGACCCGACGATCGATATCGGCCTCGCACAGATCCGGGTTGCCGAGCTGGATGACCGAGCGTGCGCCATCCTCAGTCTGCAGCAAGCCGGGCACGAGCTGGGGCTCGTAGGTTCGGATCACCGAGCTGGCCTGCTCCAAACCGAGGTACATCTCGAACCAGCTCGGCAGGATGTCGCTGTAGTGATGCCACCAGCCGGGCACGTTTGCCCGCCGCGCCAACGCCAGGAACGCCCCTCGCTCCTGCTCATCGCTAATGCCATAGAGAGTGAGCAGATCTGCCACGTCGCGCTCCTTGAAACCGACCCGTCCGAGCTCCATGCGGCTGATCTTCGCATGGGAGGCTCGGATCGCATGGCCAGCTGCTCCAGCACTGACTCCGCTCGCTTCACGGAGCTGCCGTAGCTGATTGCCCAACACAATGCGCAGCGCGGTCGGCCCTTGCGATCGTACCTGAGCGTGACTACTGGCCAGATCATGACCCGACCGTGCCGCCCTCACCATTCCTCCTACGGGTGAAGTACTACGGATGGTCTCACCATAGACTGCACTAAGATCACTCGTAACCCCGACGGATCCCTCGAGGACCCCGGGCCGGGGCTCAACCGGCCCGATGGTCGAACTCATCGTCCTTCATCGCGGAGACGAAAACCGCCATCGCCGCGCGGGTGTAGATCTGGGCCGGGCCGCCCGGGTACCGAGAGTTGCGCACGGCGATCTTGCCGTCTCCCAGCTCCGCCAACTCCACACAGTTGCCATTGGGATTGCTGTGACTGCTCTTCCTCCACGTCATACCCCGCATCGGGATACAATCCGTGACCTGCGGCATCTCCTAACCTCTTCCATTGGCTCCGGTCGGCTGCCTGCTACCGGAGCGGTCATGACATCCCGCACCGGTGACCGCGAGGGTATGTGATTGCATCAGTACTTGCATTGGTACAGCACGTTTTGTGCGGCGCAGCATCGTGGCATTCCGGTGAATCACTCAAAGTGCCCATCTGCACACGGAAGGCGCAGCGGAGAGTGCGGAAACTATGACAGACCGATTACCGTTAGTGGCACTGGAGGCGGCGCCGATGGGCCGAAAGCTTGATCGGCGGCCGTGAACACAGCAGTGAGTGAATGGGTGCCCTTGGTGAGCTTCGAGGTGACGGTCAGCGCGAAACCACCGATCACCGGCCGGGGCATCCCCAACTCGGTGTCCCCGTCCTTGAATTGGACGGTTCCGGTTGCGTTGGCCGGCCTCACCTGCGCAACGAGGATCACCGGGGTGCCCTGGATGACTGAGCCGCTCGGCGTCACCATGAACGCGGTTGCGGTGGGTTTGGCGCCGGGAGGAGCGCTGACCACAGCGGAGACCGCCGCGGAGGTCGACCCGTGGGTACCCGTCAGATCCGTCGGGGTGAACACCGCGGTCAACGAGTGAGTTCCCGGCGCCAGCGTCGTGGTCGTCGAAGCGGAATCTGCGGAGACGGCGACCGGTCCACCGATGCTGCCGCTCCCGTCCTTGAACTGGACCGAGCCGGCCACCCCCGGCGGGCTGATCGTCGCCGTCAACGTCTCTACGGTGTTCGCCGCCGATGGCGAGCCCGGTGACACCCGCAACGCGGTCGCCGTGGCCGTTGGCGTCGTGGTGCCTCCGGTGCCGGTGGCGCACGGGGCCGGCGCTGCGGTGAAGTCGCACGGTGGGGGTTGCGGGACGGTCTCCATCAGCAGGTCCGTGCCATCGGCGGACAACGTCGGATTGTGGCAGTTCCGCAAATCGTCGCCGTTGACCTTCTGGGTCGCGCCGGGGACCTGGTTGACCTGGTCTACGGCGGTCTGCACGAGGTTGACCGGCAGCGGCGTGTAACCCAACGCGGCAGCCTGCTGCTGCCCCTCGCACAGGAAGTAATAGGCGAATTCAGACAGGGTGCGGCCCTTGTCGGTACTGAAATTCGCCGTGACGCTCTTGGGGATGATCATGTAGCTGTAGCTGGACAGTGGGTACGCGCGCGGATCGGGATCGACGTAGACCTGCGTCAGGTCCTGGGTCAAGTCCGGGCGCAATCGCGCACTGAGCAGGGCTACTCCGACGTTGCCCGAAGTGGGTTCGACGTAGTAATTGGCCGCATTCAGCACCTTGGCGACGGGAAAACCCGCGCTGCGGGCATAGGAGTACTCGACGTAGGTGATCGCGCCCTCACTGGAATCCTGCGCGACGAAACCGGCCGCACCGCGCGAACCCACCGTCGCTTGCATGCCATCGCTCAGCGGGTAGCTGGATGTGGGCCCGCAGGGTGTGAGCTCCCGGCCGGCGCGATGGCAGTAACCGTCCCAGATCCTCGGGTACTGGCTGGCCAAGTAGCTGGTGAACTGCTCCGTGGGGCCCGAGGAGTCTGCGCGCACCACCGGCACGATGCTGCGCGCGGGCAACGCCAGTCCCGGGTTCTCCGCCTTGATCGCCGGGTCAGCCCAGGTCGTGATCTCCTGCGTGAAGATCTTCGCGATGGTCTCCCCGGATAGGCGCAGGTTCGTGACACGCTGGTCACCGATCTTGAGGTTGTACATGAACGCGGTGCCACCAGCGACAATCGGCAGGTACCCGAACGCCCGTGCCGGTGGCGGGTCCGGGACTCCCCCGTCGCTGCCGCCGTACGGGTTCTCTGAGACGGCGAAGTCGACCTGGCCGGCCCGGAACTCGTCGCGGCCATTCGTCGAGCCGTCCGCGGAGAAGTTCACGGCCATGCCGTAGAGGTCGCTGACGCCGCGGCGCCAGTGATCCAATGCGTTGGAGCTCCAGGTCGAGCCGGATCCGCTCACCGGGACGAAACCGGCCGCGCCGGCGTCGGGAGCCAGCAGGGCCTGCATGCCGAGCACCAGCCCCAGCAGCGTGACCAGCGCGACCAGCGGGCGATGCCACGGTGTTCTCTGCGGCATAGCCATTACCCATCCGGGGGGTGCGAACTCAGCGATTTTGCGACGCTGCACCGTGAAGGTGAACGAGAAAAGTCCAGCAATCAGTCATGAGATGACCACCAACCCCACAAGGGATGACTACTCACGGAGCAAGTCACCAGGTGGGATTCACGTCCGCCTGAAGAACAACTGAAAGATCTGGGACACGCCGAGTGGACCGGGCTGCCCATTAGGAAGCTCAACTCTCCTGGCGAGCCGGGTAAAGAATCTTCGACGCACGAGGTGCTCTCGTATTGAACAACAGGGGTCTATTTTGCGATACTGCCTTCGTAAACGCAGGGATGTGCGGATCGGCCATCGCAGCTCACCAAGAGTTGACGGAGGTGGTGGCGCGGAGCGGACACTCCGCGCCACCGTTCGGTCGGCCTCACCCCTTCGCGACGCGGCACGGTGGTGCCGTCCGACCCATGAGAAGGTCGCTGTCAGTGCACGGCGTACCAGGATCCTGGTTAGCGCCCCATCGGCACGCTGGTATCACCGCGGATACGTTGCCTAGCGAAGATGAACGGCACCAGTCCAGCAGTCGACGGAGAGACGGCGCCATATCTCACAAGGGACGGATATGTGAGGCGTCAGCGTCACAACCCCGACGGCGGCTGCGAGCGCGCTAGCACTGAGCCGCTCGGCTTATCGCCCCGCCACCTATACGGCTGGGGCGAATAGTTTACAGAGCCGGCAAGAAAACGTCCTGGCATCTTGGTTCGTCGTTGCCGTCGACGGCTCTCATCGCTAGGAGCTTTTGGGCAAGCACGGGCGGCGACGTGACGAGCTCGGGATAATGAGAAGCCCGGTCAACCGCATAGCGTTCTCCCCCGCGCTCATATATGACCGCTATATCGGAGTGTTTAGCCAGGTAGGCCCTGAATGAGTCCCATGGCAACAGATAGTTGTAGGTATCATACAACCGCAGACTTGGATCGCTGGAAGCGATGACTTTGACCAGATTGGCCTGGCGGCTCGCGAGTGGGAGTGAATACCTGACAATGAAGTGATTGCTCGTCCCGTCGACCATCCTGAGATTCGAGTACATGGTGTAGGCGTAACCGGTCCGCAACTCGAAGTAGGGCAATAGGCCATTCAGGACCAACAGTACGGGGACCACTGCAAGCCAAATTGGCCCTTTGCCCCGGAGGGTCAACGGCCGCTCGAGCACCTGCCCCCGGTGCCGAGCCAGCCAAATAACTACCCCCAACAATAGGATAGCGTCAAACATGTACCAGATGAACAAGCGGCCTTCAAGATAGGCGAAGCCGTTTTTTCCGATCCACTGAGCCACCAGCACCAAGCCCGCGACAGTCGCCCAAAGAGCTCGAAGCAGAGCACCTTTCCCCCTGAGAAAGTCGAGAGCACTTACCGCGAACCGCACAGGAAGAAACAGGACAAACATGGCAGCCAGGACCGACGAGAAATCGACGAATAGATGCAGACGATCGAGGGCAATCAGACTGTGAAAGCTCAAGCCGACCACGACCCCGAGGATTCGCGTGCGCCTGTTGACGAGTAGAATTGGAATCGATAGCTCAGTGATGACTGCTACGAACGGAAGAAGGCGGGCCACGCCTCCCGCTCCCACTGTCAGCGGAGTAGCGAATCCCATGGATCGGACGGTCTCATCGAAGTAATAGGTGCTGCAACTAACCTCAGTGTCAAAAAAAGCCGAGTTCAGCTTTGAAAAGGCAGCAAACGAGTAAAACAAGAGAAGGCACCATCGAGCGAGTGGCAGGAAGACCTCGGCGAGCCTGTCCCTGTTGGTGTTCCCATCCCACAACGCGAACAGAGTGGACAAGAGCAATGAAAGGTTCACGAAGGCCGCCAGAAGCCAATGATTTCCCAGTGTCGGCGCCTCCTCCCATGCGGTGATCAACCCAAGCACCGCCACCAGAATAAGCGGAAGATTATGCACCGGTCTGGCCAGGAGCCAGATCGCACAAATCGCCAGCAGCACGTGACTGAGACCCAGTGCGGTCGGGTTGCTGAAGATCGCGACCGCGCCACCGCTTGGCCCTAGCACATGGAAAAGCGCGACAACTGCCCATAAGGAAGCGAATAATGTAAACACGTCCCCAGCGTTTTCCCTTAATTCAGGCAAACTGGGCCAGAGCCGGGAAGTGTTGCTCATTGCACCAGTAGACCAATCACAATTGTGCCAGCAGTCGTGGTGGCGGCGGACCCGATGCCGGCTCGATGGGCTTCGTCGCGGTTGTTGGCCAGCGGTGGGAACGACGGCCCTGGGGAACTCGACTTCCCGCAGCCCAAGTACCGACCAATGCTGCCGACTCAGCTGGTGCGGGAATGACGTGCGGTGGGGGTGGCAGGCGCGATCCTAGTAATGGCGTCGAGGACCATGCCATTAACACACCTCGATTCCGGATTCGTGGTATGCGCCCGCCAGTCGTGAGGGGAACCAGCGCGAAAGGCTTCGATTCCCACTCACACAATGCCCCTGAAACGGAACCTCACGGTGTTCGACGTTGACGGTGTGAAGGTCGCCGGGTCGGCCGGGGTGAACTCCGCAGTCAGCGAGTGAGAGCCCGCAGGCAGCACGAAGAAGCCGCCAAAAGCAAAGCCCCCGGCAACAGGCACCGGGCCGCCGACGTTGGTGGACCCATCCTTGAGCTGGATGGTTCCGGCCGCGTTAGGCGCCACATTGGTAAGGGGAATAATGAAGCCTCCCAGCCCAAAGGGAAGGCCAACACGGAGCACGTTGAGCTTGGTGGCCGTGGCCGTCGCCCCTGGTGCAGGCGTAGGCGTCGGTGTGGGCATCACCGGCGTAGGCGTCGGTGTGGGCATCACCGGCGTAGGCGTCGGTGTGGGCATCACCGGCGTAGGCGTCGGTGTGGGCATCACCG
>DASYMC010000576.1:0-1880 GCA_036009255.1 Pseudonocardiaceae bacterium | reverse complement strand
GACGGTGTGGCATCCACGAACCCAGTCTGACCCACCCACACCAAGCAACCGAACACCCCAGCCCGTCAACTTGACAGACATCCCAGGAGCTTAAATGTCAAGCGGCAGCCTGCTCGACGTGATGCGACCATGCGGTTGCTTCGTCGTAGCAGGTGCGGGTTTTGAGGCAGCCGTGCAGGATGCCCACGAGCCGGTTGGCGAGTTGGCGCAGTGCGGCGTTGTGGTCGGTGCCGCGGGCTTTGAGCTGGTCGTAGTAGGCACGGGCGCCCGGCGAGGCGTTCAGTGCGCTGAAGGCTTGGGTCATGAGGGCGTCGATGAGCCGGTCATTGTGCACAAATCGGGCTATCACGGTCTTCTTTTTGCCGGAGGCGCGGGTGATCGGGCTGGTGCCGGCACAGTTCTTGCGCGCTCGGGCGTCGGTGTAGCGGTGTGGGTCGTCCCCGAACTCGGCGAGCACCCGGGCACCAAGGATGGGTCCCAGACCGGGCTGGGACAAGATGATCTTAGCGTCCGGGTGCCTGCCAAAATGCGCATCGACCTGCCCTTGGAGAACCTTGACCTGCTCATCGAGAGTCTCCCAGCACCGCGACGGCGGCGCGGGTGGTGGCCGCGTGGGCTGCGGTGAGCACTTCGGGCTGGCCCAGATGCTCACCGCGCAGCACGGCCTGGATCCGGGCGGCCTTGTCCGCGACGTGATGGCGTCGGGCGCGCCGGAGCGCGGCACTGATCTGGGTGATCGTCAGCTTCGCCGCCGAGTCCGGGTCCGGTGCCTTGGCCAGCAACTCCAGGGCATCGGGGGCATCCAGATCCTCAAACGCCTCCAGTGCCGCCGGGAAATACTCGCGCAACGCATGGCGCAGCCGCTGGGTGTGGCGGGTCCGTTCCCAGATCAACGTCTTGTGCGCCCGCGTCACCACCTTGACCGCCCCGGCCGCCGCGCTGTCCGCGGCCACCGGGCGCAACTGGTGAGAATCGGTGCGCACCATGTCCGCCAGGGTGTGCGCATCAGCGGCGTCGCTTTTGGCGCCCGAGACGCTGCGCCGCTGTCGGTAGCGGGCCACCTGCAACGGGTTGATCGCGAACACCGTGTACCCGGCGGCGATCAACGCCGTCACCCACGGTCCGCGGTCGGTTTCGATCCCGATCGCTACCTCGGTCACCTCGGCGTCCTCGCCGAGCTGCTCACCGATCATCGCGTGCAACCGGGCCATCCCCGCTACTCCCTCGGGCAGCCGTGCCTTAGCCAACCGCCGCCCCGTGGCGTCCATCAACTCCACATCGTGGTGCGCCTCAGCCCAGTCATCCCCCACGAACAACAACCTGTCTCCTCCTCGTCCTCGATCACCCTGTGCAGCCAGCGGGAGAACCATCAGCGACCTCATGAATCAGTGCTCACGCCACACCACAACGGGCACGACATCCCATCAGCGATCAACTCTCCCGACCCACCAGCAGGGGCACGATCTGTCAACAGGACTCCCGGTCCAGTGCCATGCAGTGCTCACCTGCCAGCGGCTTGGCGCGAGTCTGCCCGATGGCCAACCCGCTAGCTCTCATTAGTCCCCGATCGCCCCTGGTGGGGTGGCCCGTTCCGGGCTGAAAATGGGGCTTGGCTGTCCGCTGACGTCGTTGGTCCTTGATCGGGTTGAGGTCGTTCATTAGTCGGGCGCTGGGAGCTGCGTCATGGGCTGTTCAGTGTGCTTCGAGCACGCGGATCAGATTCGCCTGACCCCTGGCAGCTCCTGCGGGCAGCCGCCGGTTGTTCGGTGTAAGGACAAGGGGGAGGGTGTCATGCTGGAGGAAGATCCGCAGGCTGGGGAGATCATTGTCTGGGTGGCGGCGCTGGATGTCGGTAAGGCCGAGGTGGTCTGTTGTGTCCG
>DASYMC010000575.1:0-25249 GCA_036009255.1 Pseudonocardiaceae bacterium | reverse complement strand
TGGGATGCCCTGCTGCACGCTGACCGCCAAGGCGCGCTGGTGAACCTGATGAACATCACGGCCGATGGTGATTACTAGACCTACAAGGTCAACGACGGCGGTTACGTCCGGGATCATTTCTTCGGCCGTGACCCTCGCACTAAGGAACTCGTCAAGGAACTGTCTGACGCCGACATCTGGAATCTCAAGCGCGGTGGGCACGACTATCGCAAGGTCTACGCCGCCTACCAGGCCGCAACCCAACACCACGGCCAGCCCACGGTGATCTTGGCCAAAACCATTAAGGGCTACGGCTTGGGCTCGCATTTTGAGGGCCGCAACGCCACCCACCAGATGAAAAAGCTCAAGCTCGAGGACCTCAAGCACGTCCGCGACGCCCAGCGCATCCCCATCACGGACGCGCAGCTGGAGGAGGATCCCACGCTGCCGCCGTACTACCACCCGGGACCGGAGGCACCGGAGATTCAGTACATGTGCGAGCGCCGCAAAGCACTCGGTGGATTCCTTCCCGAGCGACGGACCAAGTCCACGACCCTGGTGCTGCCCGGCGACAAGGTCTACGACGTGCTGCGCCGCGGGTCGGGTAAGCAGGAGGTCGCCACCACGATGGCGTTCGTCCGGCAGCTCCGGGAGCTGATCAAGGATCCCGAGATCGGACCGCGCTTCGTCCCGATCATCCCAGACGAGGCACGCACCTTCGGCATGGACTCGATGTTCCCCACCCAGAAGATCTACAACCCGCACGGGCAGCTCTACACTTCGGTGGACGCTGACCTGATGCTGGCCTACCGGGAAAGCGAGCAGGGCCAGATCCTGCACGAGGGCATCAACGAGGCCGGTTCCACCGCGTCGTTCACCGCGGCAGGCACCTCCTACGCTACCCACAACGAGCCGCTGATCCCGGTCTACATCTTCTACTCGATGTTCGGCTTCCAGCGCACCGGAGATGGTCTATGGGCCGCGGGCGACCAGATGGCTCGCGGATTCCTGCTCGGTGCGACCGCGGGACGTACCACGCTGGTCGGCGAGGGGCTGCAGCACAACGACGGGCACTCTCAGCTGCTCGCCGCGTCCAACCCCGCCGTGGTCGCCTACGACCCCGCCTGGGGCTATGAGATCGCTCACATCGTCCGCGACGGGCTGCGCCGGATGTACGGCGACGACGCTGGCCGCGATCCGAACGTCTTCTACTACCTCACCATCTACAACGAGCCCTACCGTCAGCCCGCCGAACCCGCCGACCTTGACGTGGATGCCCTGCTGCGCGGCCTGTACCGGTACGCGCCGGCACCGGGGTCCGACGGGCCGCGCGTTCAGCTCGCGGCCTCTGGGGTGGCACTGCCCTGGGCACTGCGAGCGCAGGAGATGCTGGCCCAGGAATGGGGCGTGCAGGCCGACGTGTGGTCGGCGACATCGTGGACTGAACTGCGTCGCGAGGCTGTCGGGATCGACCGGCACAACCTGCTACATCCTGGGACCGAACCGCGAGTGCCGCACATCACCAGGATGTTGCAGGGCGCAGCGGGCCCCCTGGTCGCCGTGTCGGACTGGATGCGGGCCGTGCCCGATCTCATCCGTCCATGGGTGCCCACCGAGCTGGTCACCCTCGGCACCGACGGCTTCGGCTTCTCTGACACTCGCCCGGCGGCGCGGCGCTACTTCCTTGTCGACGCCGAGTCGATCACTGTGGCCGCGTTGGCGGCGCTGGCGCGCCGCGGAGAAGTAGATCATTCCGTTGCCGCCGAAGCGGCCCACCACTACCGCATCAACGACCCGCAGTCCGCCGGCCCGCAAACCTCCGACCCCGGCGTGGCCTGACGGGGGAGGTTTGAACTGGGTGGGACTAGCCGGCGAGACGGGCGGTCATCTCCCAGACGAGGACTTCGGCGCCGGCTGATCCGGCGGTAATCCGCTGGCCACCGGCGGCGGTCATCCGCGCGGCGTCGCCGGTATCGAGCGGGCCGGTGTCTTCCAGGTCCACCGTGCCCCGGGCGACGAAAACGTGCACGAACGCGGCGGTCGGCAGCTCAACGCTGGCACCGGGTTGCAACCGTGCCGCATACAGGGCCGCACCTTGTTGCCGGATGGAGATCGCTCTCCGGTCGCGGTGGGCCTCCATCCCGGATGCCACCACCACGAGCTGTCCGGATCCCGCCTCAATCGTGCCCAGCTGGTCATTGATGTCCAGTTGCTGGTAGCTCGGTTCAATCGAGCGGGTATCCGGAGGCACCCACATCTGCACGAAATGCACATCCTGATCGTGCGGCTCATTATCCAACCGCCACGAATCGTTCTTTTCGGAATGCTGGATCCCGGTGCCTGCGCTCATCCGCTGGGCCAGACCCGGGTAGATCACCCCGGTGTTGCCCTTAGAATCCTCGTGCACCAGGGAACCGGCCAGAACCCAGGTGACGATCTCCATATCGCGGTGCGGGTGGGTCTCAAATCCCATGCCGGCCTGCACGACGTCGTCGTTGTTCACCAGTAGCAGACCGAAGTGCGTGTTCGCCGGATCGTAGTGGCGCCCGAAGGAGAAGCTGTGGCGGGAGTTCAGCCAGCCGAGCGCGGTGTGCCTACGGTCTTGGGCCCGCCGCACATCGACCTGAGGCACGAGCTTCGGTGGCGAACTGACCATACGTCTCTCCTCGACCCTACTTACCTCGACTCGGTCCAAGCCAAACCCTATCGCGAAGCCATTTTCCGTTGCCCTCAAGTTATCGCCGTGTTCTTCCGCCGTTATCCCCAGCGTCGCCGTGCCATGCTGACGGCATGACCGTCCAGACGAGCACCCGGCCGCTCTCGGCCAGCACACTGCGCCAGCTGGCACTGGCCTCCGGCGGGCTCGCCACGGCCAGCGTCGCCGAGATGGAGCTACGTTACCCGTGGTTCCGCCGGCTACCGGCCGACCAGCGCGCCGGGATCCTACTGATCACGCAGACCAGCGTGGCCAACTTCGTCGAATGGCTCAAGGATCCGCAGCACTCGAGCAGGCTGACTTTCGGAGCGTTCCGAATGGCCCCCCGAGACTTGAGTCGCTGGGTCAGCCTGCGCCAGACTGTCGAGCTGGTCCGGGTCGCTACCCTGGTGTTCGAGCAGCAGCTACCCGAGTTCGCCGCCGACGATGCCGAGCGCGCCGTGCTGACCGAGGCGTCGCTGCGCTACAGCCGCGAGGTCGCCTTCGCCGCCGCCAGTACCTACGCCGGTGCCGCCGAAGCCCGCGGCGCCTGGGATGCCCGGCTGGAAGCGCTGGTGGTGGACGGCATCATGCGTGGGGACGGCGAGGAATCACTGCTGTCGCGGGCGGCGGCGCTCGGCTTGGAACCGGCGGCTCCAGCGACGGTGCTGGTGGGCAATCCACCGCCGGACGGGGCACCGGAGCTGCTCTCCGATATCCGCGGCATCGCCATTCGCACCGGGCAGGGGATGCTCGTCGGGGTGCAAGGTTCCCGCCTGGTGCTGGTCGTCAGCGGCCGTCCCGCGCTGACCGCAGACTCTCATTGGATGATCGACGCCTTCGGCGACGGCCCAGTGGTCGTCGGACCGACGGTGTCCTCGCTGGCCGAAGCGCACCGTAGCGCTGCCGACGCGCTATCCGGGCTTCGCGCCGTAGCAGCCTGGCCCACCGCCCCGCGTCCGGTCCCGGCCATCGAGTTGCTTCCCGAGCGTGCGCTGGCCGGGGACCCGGAGGCCGAACGACTGCTCGTCGACCAGGTGATGCGCCCCCTAGCCGCGGCCAGCGGTGGGCTGGTGGAAACACTCGACGCTTTCTTCGACTCCAGCGGAGTGCTGGAAGCCTGCGCCCGAAAGTTGTTTGTTCATCCCAACACGGTCCGCTACCGGCTGCGCCGCATCGCTGAGATCACCGGGCGGGTGCCCGGCGATCCTCGAGACGGGCTGGTGCTGCGAGTCGGCATGGCGATCGGTCGCCTGGCCCGCTCCCGCGGGTTGTGGTAATGGTCTGGTGACCGCCGACGCACTTCCTCCCGCGGAGGCGGCAGTGTGACGGCCGGTGCTTGTAGACACTCGACAAGAATGCAGCGGTGGACTTCGTGCGCGGCGGTATCACCGCTCTGACCCGCCAGGGTGTTCAGTGGACAGGATGATCGCGCTGCTCGCCCCCGGACAAGGTGCACAGACCACTGGCATGCTGACGCCCTGGCTGGCCCTAGCTGACGCCGAAGATCGGATCGCAGCGTGGTCCAGGGCGGCCGGGCTAGATCTTCGACGCTTGGGCACCACGGCGGGTGCCGAGGAGATCAAGGACACGGCAGCGGCCCAGCCGCTGATCGTGGCCCTGTCGCTGCTCGCCGCCGAGGAACTGACCCGGCGGATAGACCTGCCAGTTGACGCACCGGTCGTCGGACATTCGGTCGGCGAACTTACCGCGGTAGCGGTAGCGGGAGTGCTCAGCGCCGACGAGGCCGTCGCGCTCGCCGCAGCCCGCGGCCGGGCCATGGCTTCGGCCTGCGCGCTGGAGCCCACCGGGATGTCCGCAGTGCTCGGGGGTGATCCCGGTGACGTCGCGACTGCGCTGACCCAACTGAAGCTGGCCGCAGCCAATCACAACGGTGCCGGGCAAATCGTCGCCGCCGGCCGTCTCGACGCTCTGGCGGCGCTGGCCGCCCACCCACCGGTCCGGGCGCGGGTGAAGCCATTGCCGGTGGCTGGGGCTTTCCACACCCGCTTCATGGCCCCGGCCCAGCGCGCCCTGGCTGAGTACGCCACCCAACTCACCGCGAAGGATCCGTCGCGGCCGCTGCTGTCCAACGCCGAGGGAGAGCTGGTGACCGACGGCGCAGAAATGCTGCAGCGGCTCGTCGCGCAGGTCACCAGGGCGGTTCGCTGGGACTCTTGCATGGCGACGCTACGTGCCTTGGATATCACCGCAACGATCGAGCTTCCACCCGGCGGCACCCTGTCAGGACTGGTCAGGCGGGACCTGAAGGGCACCGTCACGCTGGCGCTGAAGGCACCTGAGGACCTCGACAACCTCGCCGCACTGATCAGTGACCATTTCGCAACCGCTCCATCCGGAATCCACGCGTGAGCCCGCAGCTCCGGCAACTCATGCCGACCGCTGGCGCGCGAATCCTCGGCTTGGGCAGCATGCAACCCGAGCAGATTGTGACCAACGCCGACATCGCCGCCCGAGGGGTGGACACCACCGACGAGTGGATCCGCGCTCGGGTGGGCATCGTGGAACGACGCTTCGCCCGCGCCGACGAATCCGTGGTCGACATGGCAGTCGATGCCGGTTCCAAAGCTCTCGCCGACGCGGGGCTGGCGCCCTCGGATATCGACGCGGTGCTCGTGGCGACCTGCACGATGCCGGCGTACATCCCTAACGCCGCGGCGCAGACCGCCGAGCGCATCGGGGTGCGGGCTGCGGCCGCCTTCGACATCAACGCCGCGTGCGCAGGCTTCTGCTATGGGTTGGGCACCGCATCCGACATGATCCGCTCCGGTTCCGCCCGGCACGTGCTGGTGATCGGCGCGGAGAAGCTGTCCGACTGGGTGGATCCTCTGGACCGTTCGACGTGCATTATTTTCGCCGACAGCGCGGGCGCGGCAGTGGTCGGTGCGGTGGACCGCGGCGAGCGACCCGGGATCGGTCCGATCGCCGCCGGTAGCGCCGGGGATCTGGTGGACACCATCGTGGTGGCCGACCGCAACTCCTTCATCCACCAGGAGGGCCAGGAGGTGTACCGGTGGGCGATCACGAAGATCGCGCCGGTGGCGCTGCAGGCGTTGGAGCTGGCCGGGCTAGCGCCGGAGGACGTCGACGTGCTGGTGCCGCACCAGGCCAACCTGCGCATCGTCGAGGCCATCGCCAGGCGCATCCAGTCCGCGGGCGGCCGCAAGGACATGGTGGTGGCTGATGACATCATCCACTCGGGGAACACCTCCTCCGCGTCGATACCCCTCGCGCTGGACCATATGCGCGCCGACGGCCGGGTCCGGTCGGGAGACCTCGCGCTGCTGGTCGGGTTCGGCGCCGGACTGTGCTACGCGAGCCAGGCGGTGGTCCTGCCGTGAAGCCCGTACCCCGCAGCTGGAGAATGCATCGCCGGATGGGGCACTGCGCCCCGATCACCATGACCGACAGAAGGGACATGCACCAGTGACGAACGAGGAGATCCTCCACGGCATTGCCGAGATCGTGAACGAGGTGGCAGGCGTGGAGCCCAGCGAGATCACCCCAGAGAAGTCCTTCGTGGACGAGCTGGACATCGACTCGCTGTCCATGGTGGAAATCGCCGTACAGGTAGAGGACCGGTTCGGCGTCAAAGTGCCCGACGATGTGCTGGCCAACCTCAAGACCGTCGGCGACGCGGTGGACTACGTCGCCAAGACCACATGACCCCGACGGTCTCGTACCCTCTCGGAGGCGCACATGACCACTGAGGTTGTCATCACTGGGCTCGGCGCGACGACCCCGCTCGGCGGGGACGTCGAATCGACCTGGGATGCTCTGCGCTCCGGCAAGAGCGGCGTCGTGGCGCTGACCGAAGACTGGGTTGATCACTTCGATCTGCCGGTACGGATCGCCGCGAAGCTGGCGGTGGATCCCAGCGACTCACTCCCCCGGGTGGAAGCCCGCCGCTGGGATCGTTGCGAGCAGGTCGCGGTGATCGCCGCCCGGCAAGCCTGGCGGCACGCCGGCACACCGGAGGTTGAGCCGGAACGGCTGGCTGTGGTGATCGGCACCGGTATCGGCGGCGCGCTGACCCTGCTCGGCCAGGACGACCTGCTCGAGACCGGGGGGATGCGCAAGGTCTCACCGCTGACCATCCCGATGCTCATGCCCAACGGGCCTGCGGCGCATGTCGGTCTTGACCTCGGTGCTCGCGGTGGCGTGCACGCCCCGGTCGCCGCCTGCGCCTCCGGTGCCGAGGCGCTGGCCATCGCCTGGCGGATGCTGCGAGCCGGAGAGGTCGACGTGGTGGTGGCCGGCGGTGCGGAGGCATGCATCGTTCCCATCACGTTGGCCGGGTTCGCCCAGATGCGCGCTATGAGTAGGCGCAATGAGGATCCCGAACGGGCCTCTCGCCCATTCGACATCGCGCGGGACGGTTTCGTGTTAGGCGAGGGCGCCGGCGTGATGGTGCTCGAGCGAGCGGAGTTCGCCGCCGCTCGGGGCGCTACCCGGCACGGCCGGCTGGCCGGGATAGGTACCAGCTCCGACGGCCACCACATCACCGCCCCGGAGCCGGAAGGCATCGGAGCCGGCCGGGCGATCTCGGCCGCTCTGCGTACCGCGGGGCTGACCAAGGCTGATATCGGGCACGTCAACGCGCACGCCACCGCCACCCCTGTGGGCGACGTCGCCGAGGCGGCCGCGATCCGGGCTGCCGTGGGCGATCATGCGGTGGTCACTGCCCCCAAGGGTGCGTTGGGTCATCTGCTCGGTGCCGCCGGCGCGGTCGAGGGCCTGGCGTGCGTGTTGGCGCTGCGAGACGGTGTGGTACCTCCGACCCTGAATCTGGAGGACCTCGATCCGGGTGTGCAGCTCGACGTCGTGACCGGCTCTGCCCGCGAGGTGGAGTTGAGCGCCGCTGTCAACGACTCGTTCGGATTCGGTGGGCACAACGTCGCGCTTGCCTTCACCTCGGCCTGACAGGCCGGATGAAGGCACCCGCTCTCAAGGAGATCATCGATGACAGCTCTGGCGCACCGTGCCCATTCAGGCTCCCAGTCCACGGATGGCCGGTCCGGCAATGGCAAGACCACGGATCCACGGGATCCGGAATTGCGCCTGGAGCGCCTGTTCGATCCCGCCACTCTCGTGTCACTGCACGCTCGCGACAGCAGCGGTGCGTTCGCTGCCCGTGGCCGCATCGACGGGGCCAAGGTGATCGCCTACTGCACCGACGCGACCACGATGGGCGGCGCAATGGGCTCAGAGGGCTGCCGGCATATCGTGGAGGCCATCGACATCGCGATCCGGGAACGATCTCCCGTGATCGGGTTGTGGCACTCCGGCGGGGCGCGGCTCGCCGAGGGGGCGGAGGCTCTCGATGGCATTGGTCAGATGTTCGCGGCCATGGTCCGGGCGTCCGGGCGCGTGCCACAGATCTCCGTGGTGCTCGGGGCAGCCGCGGGTGGGGCCGCATACGGTCCGGCACTCACCGATGTCGTGATCATGGCACCGGAGGGCCGGGTGTTCGTGACCGGTCCCGACGTGGTGCGCAGTGTCACCGGCGAGCAGATTGACATGGAGGCGCTGGGCGGCCCCAGCGCCCACGGCAAGAAATCCGGCGTGGCACACGTGGTGGCCTCCTCCGAGCCCGACGCGTTGCTGCGGGCGCGGCACATCGCAGGACTGTTCGCCCGTCCAGGGATGTTCGATCTGCATTCGGTGGACGAGGAGATCGACCTTTCCGAGTACCTGCCAGCCGAGGCTCGACGCGCCTACGACGTTCACCCACTGCTGCATGCCGTACTGGACCGCCCCGACGCTGAACAGCCCGATCCGGCCGGCGGCTTTGCTGAGCTGCAGGCCAAATGGGCACCCAACATCGTGGTCGGGCTGGGCAGGCTCGCCGGGCGAACCATCGGAGTGATCGCGAACAACCCGCTACGGCTGGGCGGCTGCCTCGACTCAGCGTCAGCCGAGAAGGCGTCCCGTTTCGTGCGGATGTGCGACGCCTTCGGCGTACCCCTGCTCGTCCTGGTCGACGTGCCCGGCTATCTACCGGGTGTCGGCCAGGAGTGGGACGGCGTGGTGCGTCGCGGAGCCAAGCTCCTGCACGCGTTCGCCGAAGCCATCGTCCCCCGAATCACCCTGGTGACGCGCAAGGCGTTCGGCGGTGGCTACATCGCCATGAATTCCCGGTCGCTGGGCGCCACCCACGTCTTCGCCTGGCCCGACGCCGAGGTCGCGGTCATGGGCGCCAAGGCTGCCGTGGGCATCTTGCACCGCAAGGCGTTGGCCGCCGCGGCGGAAGACGAGCGCGAGACCCTGCACGCCAAGCTCGCCGAGCATCACGAGCAGATCGCGGGTGGGGTCGACCGCGCCGTGGCGATTGGAGTGGTGGACGAGGTGATCAAGCCTGCGCAGACCCGGCGGCGCCTGGCCGAGGCGCTGGCCGCTGCACCCGCGGGTCGCGGGGCCCACAGCAACATCCCCTTGTAGCCATCAGCACGCCGCCAGCCGGTTCGCAGTGGGCGAGGTGGGACCCAGCCGCAGCTGATCGCCTTCACCGATCAGCGGATAGGACACCCACCATCGCAGGCACCGCACTGGAAGCTCCGGTGGCGCGTCGGCCGGGTTCTGCAGGCTGGTGAAAGATGTGAGCGCCACGAGCCCACCGCCAGCTCGGGGTTCCAGGCGGTGCACCACCATGCTGCCGTCCAGAGTGGACTTGTACTGGGCGCGCCAGGCGCCTTCCCCGGTATCCCGAGCCCACTGCGGGATAACGGCGCCACGCCACAACTTGTAATCGCCCGCATTGATCCCGTCGAAATATTGCTGCAGCACCTTCTTGATCCGCCCGGCGTCCGGATTGAGCGCCGCATCGTCAACCAGCACAACGGTCGCCGGCCCTGGCTCCGGTGGTCTCGGCGTATTCTGCACAATCGAGACGCCTGTGGAGCTGCTGTGACCTACCCCGGCTCCTGGCCGCAGATCGCGCAGCAGCAGCCCAACGCCTGCCGCACCACCCAACACCACAACCGCGACCACGAGCGCCCGCCCGGCACGCCTTACCACCCGGGAAGCCTACGCCCCACTTCCCGATATGGAGACATGTCGGGGTAAAGAGCGGCGCTGGCACCCCGATATGTCTCCATATCGGGGTGCCAGTTAGCCGACTCGGTGCAACCAGGTGACCGGGGCGCCGTCGGCGGCGCGGCGGAAAGGTTCGAGGGCGTCGTCCCAAGCAGCGCCTAGGAGTTGGTCCAGCTGGTGGGTGAAGGACTCCGCGTCGCGGGCAGTGGCCGCCAGGGTGCGTAGCTGGTCTTCGCCCACCACGATGTCACCGTTGGCGCTGGTGCGGGATCGCCATAAACCGAGTCCGGGTACGAAACAGAACCGTTCTCCGTCCAACCCCGGGCTCGGTTCCTCGGTGACCTCGAAACGGAGCATCGGCCACGCCCGCAACACGTTGACCAACGCCGCCGCGGTACCGGGCTCGCCGGACCAGTCGCACTCGGCTCGTAACTGGCCAGGAGCGGCCGCCTGCGCAGTCCACAGGAGGTCCGCCTTGGCCTGCAAAACTCCCGCTATTGCCCATTCGACGTGCGGGCATACCGCAGACGGCGACGAGTGGACGTAAATTATCCCACCGGTGCTCATGTGGTGCCTCCGCTGATCGACGTGGAGCGTCTTCCCCTACGTCCTCGTGATCATCGACGGAACCATCATCACACATTGTGCCTGCAGGAGCGCTGACGCGCCAGCGGACGGCGCGTGTGTCGCTGCTGAGAAGAGGTTAGTGGCTATGGGCCCCCAGCGCTTGCGAGGCGGCCATCGTGTCGACTAATCCCGTGCCCTTGTCGAACGATGTCATGTACCCGCCGACCTGTTGGTAAGGCGCGCCGTTGGAATAACGCAACGCAGTCGACTTCAACGCCTTCTCGATCTCTGCGGGCGTCGCGTGGGGATTGGCTTGGAACAGCAGCGCCACAATCCCGACGATCTGCGGTGCAGCCATCGACGTACCGCTGAGGGTGTTGTAGCTGCCCACGTCGAGGAGACCAGGACCGCTTTGCGGCTTGAGACCGGTGGAGCAGATCGGCAAGTAGGCGCGGCAAGCACCGACGATGTTCTCCCCGGGTGCGGAGATGTCCGGCCAGGTCGACGGGTCGGTCTTCGCGCCGCGCGACGAGAAGGCGGATACCGGTCCGCTGCGAGTTCCGGTGCCTTTGTCGTTGTAGGAGGCCACCGAAATGATCCCGCCGGTCGGGTCCTGGGAGGGTGGGTTGGTAAGGCTCTTGGAGCCATCTCCGCCGTCATTACCGGCGGCCCACACCACGACCACGCCTTCCTTGACCAGCTG
This sequence comes from Pseudonocardiaceae bacterium, assembly GCA_036009255.1. Classification (GTDB taxonomy): domain Bacteria; phylum Actinomycetota; class Actinomycetes; order Mycobacteriales; family Pseudonocardiaceae. Next base: position 14,249 of record DASYMC010000575.1, on the reverse strand, counting down.
GCGCTGAAGTTTGACGGTCACCGAATTGGGATCGAACTTGCCCCCGCCTTGCGGACCGTAGGAATTGTTGACCACCTTGATCGCCGGGCATTGCGTGGCCACCACTGAATTACCGCACGGCGCATTGTGGTGCTCCAGCACCCAGTTCAACGAGGTGTCCGCGCTGAGGATTGCCACCGCCGCGCCGGTGGACAACGAGACGATCTTCGCGTCGGGCGCCGCGCCGGAGACTATGGTCCCGTCGCTGAGAGTGACGCTACGGCCTGCGGCGATGCTGGACACGTGGCTACCGTGGCCGCCCAGCGCCAGGGTGTCGGTGTCCACGCCGTTGGGCACATCCACGATGCAGTTGGTGTCCGTGCTGGACTCGTCCGGGCACACACTCTTCAAGCTGCGCACGACCTTGCCGCCGGCGAACGACGGATGTGTGGGGTCGATCCCGGAATCGATCACGGCGATGCTGACGCCGCTACCTTCCAATGCAGCGCCGTTCGCGCCTGTCAAGGTCTTTCTCGCCTCCAGGCCACGGGTGGCCACCTGAGAGGTGGCGGCGAAACCTGCGATCGGCTGGTCACCCTCAAGGTAGGTGACGCCGGGTTGGGTACGCGCCGCAGCGATTTGTTGCCTAGTTGCCGATGCGACGACCACGCCGATCTTACGAAAGGAGCTGATCCGCCGCATCCCGGTCGTGGTGACCGCACGATCGGCGTCCGCCAGGGTTGCCCCATGCACCATCACCGGCAGATTCCCGGAGGCTGCTGACAACAGCTGGCCAGCCAGCGATGGCGACAGCGGCACCAGCGCCGGCGCTGCAACAGCCGGCTCGGCGGCCAGCAATCCTCCAGCGATCAGTCCACTGACCAGCAGACCGGTCAGCAAACCCCGTCGAGACATGAGCCCTCCCTGTTCGGCACGTCGAGACGCACTCAGTGAGTGAACACGTAGCGCGCACGAACGTCAACGCTACGCAATCATTTGGGGCCCGTGGCCTGATCGGCAGCTACCCATCGAGACGCCTGTGCGCCGGATTGGTTCCATCCGCGCCGGAGAAGCGAGCCGGCGCGGATGTCAGCAGCCGACCGGCGTCATAAGGCTTCTGTGCTCACATCGCAGAGCGGATTAACGGCTCGCAGCATGTCATCGATCTGCTCGGCAGCACCGGATGAGGCGAATAACGCGCCCTGGCCGGTGTCACACCCGGCCGCGCGGAACCGCCCGAACTGGGCCCGCGTCTCGATGCCTTCCGCAGTGACCGTCAGACCGAGAGCGTGCGCTAAATCCACCAGGGCCGCCACAATCCGCTGATCCACCAGGCCGGAGGCCGACTGCATCCCCACCGCAAATGAACCAGCCAACTTGAGCTCATGCAGCGGGAGCCGGCGCAGATCGGGAAGATTCCAGTAGCCAGTGCCGAAGTCGTCGAGAGCAATTCGCACGCCCATGCCGTGCAGCTTCGTCAGTACCGTGAGCGGGCCCGCCTCGTCGCCCATCAGAGCCTGCTCGGTGAGCTCGAGCTGCAGGCTCGATGGCTCGAGCCCGTTGTCGACCAAGGTCTTCGTGACATCCGCCACCAGGGCGGCCTCGTGGAGCTGCCGGGGGGCGATGTTGACGCTGACGAACGGCGCAGCGTCACCGAAGGCGTCCTGCCAAGCTCGGGCCTGCTCGCACGCCCGGAACAACACCCAGCGGCCGAGTTGCACGATCGAACCGCTCTCCTCCGCCAGATCGATGAAGCGTTCAGGTCCCAGCACCCCGAATGTCGGATGACGCCACCGCACCAGTGCCTCAACGCCGATTAGCGAACGATCCCGTAGCCGAAGCAGCGGCTGGTACTCGACGAAGAACTCACCCCGCTCCACCGCGGCAAGCATCGTTGCGGACAACGTGAAACGAGCCACTTCGTTATCATTACGGTTCTGGTCAAACATCGCGTAGCGAGCCTTGCCGTTTGCTTTCGCTCGGTACATGGTGATATCGGCGGCTTGCAGAAGGTCCTCGGGATTGGTGTCGGCGACTGGTCGCTCGACCACCCCGATGCTCGTCGTCACCGTCAGCTCATGCTTGCCGACTCGAATCGGCGCGGCCATCGCGGCCAGCACCTTGTCCGCCAGCGCCGCCACGTCTTCCTCTCCGGCGGTACCCTCGGCGATAATCACGAATTCGTCGCCGCCCATTCGGGCCACCAGTTGCCCCGGTCCGCAGCAGCGGGTGAGCCGGGATGCGACGGTTTTCAGCAACTGGTCGCCGACGTGGTGTCCCAAGCTGTCATTGACCACTTTGAACCCGTCCAGGTCCAGGAAACACAGCCCAACCCGACGCTGCTCGGCAGGCCCGGCGAATATCTGCGTCAGGCGTTCGGTGACCATCTGCCGGTTCGCCAGCGCCGTCAACGGGTCGTGGTAGGCCTGGTGATGCAGTTTGGCCTCCAGGCTCCGGCGTTCGGAGATGTCCTCCAGCATCGCCACCTGGTAAGCCGGTTCTCCCGACTCGTCGCGCACCAACGACACAGTCACGTGGGTCCAGATCTCCCCGCCGTCGGATCGGTAGTACCGTTTTTCCAGGCGGAAATGGTCACGCTCACCCCGAATAAGCTCTTCGTAGGTTTGCCACACGCTGGCCGCGTCATCCGGATGGACCATCGCACTGAGGTGCAGCCTGGTGAACTCCTCATGGCCATAACCGAACATCTGCTGCAATGCCGGATTGGCATCGGTGATATTGCCCTCTAAATCACCGATGCCAATTCCTATCGCCGCGTCAGTGAACATGGCTCTGAATTTCGCCTCGCTGGCCGCGAGTGCCTGCTCGGCTTGCCTGCGCGCACGCAGACCGGCGCGATAAACCGCATCTTGTTCATCAAGGCTGCGCTCACGCAATGCCCCGGCGTATCCGGCTGCCATGCTGGCGGCCAGCTGAGCGACCCGGCTGCCGGTATCGGCACATCCTGGAGCCGAACCCAACAGACCCGGCAAACCCTCGGCGATCAGGGCTAGGGTCTCTCTGAGCGTCTCGGTGCCGGTGAAATGCGCCGCCACCATGTCGACGCCGACCTGGCGCCCGATTGCCGGGTCGAACTCCGCGGCCAGCGCTGCATCGACCAACTGGCTGGTGAGCCCAAGCAAATGTTTGGCGAGCACGCGGCGTCCCATCGACACATAGCTCGTGCCGACAATCGCCTCGGCCCAGCGCCGGGCGAACGCCTCGTGATCGGCGTCGGTCATGCCCGCCGGCCTACTACCGCATAGCCGGTGAAACGCTCGGGATGATCATCGACATCGGCCGGCGAGTCCGGCCGCCACAGCGGCATGAACACCACTCCGGGCGGAACGAGCTCAAACCCGTCGAGTAATGCCTCGACGTCTCGTCGCGAGCGCATGGTCAGCGGTGCGCCGGCCCGCCGGTAGAGCTCGGTGTGCGACCCGGCTTGATCGGGCCGGCCCTCATGAGTGGCATGGGAAACCACGAGGTGGCTCCCGGGTGCCATCATCTTGCGGTACTGAGCAACGATGTTCGCTGGATCGGCCTCATCCGGAACGAAGTGCAGCATCGCCACCATAAGCACGCCGATCGGCTGCGCCGGGTCGAGTAGCCGCCTGGCTCGGGGGTCATCGAGGATGGCCGTAACGTCTCGCAGGTCAGACTGAACGATGTCGGCGAACGGATTCCCGGACAGCATGTCCCGGCTATGGGCAACGGCCACTGGGTCGACGTCCACGTACAGGACTCGGCACTGGGGCGAGGCGACCTGGGCCACCTCGTGCACATTTCCTTCGGTGGGGATACCGGAGCCGATGTCCAGGAATTGGGTGATGCCCTGGCTGACCAGGTAGCGGACCGAGCGGCGTAGGAACGCCCGGTTGGCCTGCATGACCAACGGCAGCTCCGGCCACAACTCGATCGCCTGGCGGGCCATCTGCCGGTCCACGGCGAAGTTGTGCGAGCCGCCGAGGTAGTAGTCGTACACTCGAGCGGGGCTGGCATGCTCGATGTCCACGTCATCAGACGCCCAGCTCGGCAGTTCCATCGGTCACCCTCCCTGATGGCGTTGACGACGTTGGATGCCGAACAGCCGCAGTCCGCAAACACGAATCTACTCCGTGACATCTCAATAACAGACCGGAAACGTTCTGTGCAAGGGCACATGCATGTGCCGTTGGCTGTTTCTTGATACTGCCTCGGTGGTGAACAACAGGTGGACACCGTGGGAAGATCGGCGAGTGGCGCCTGACGAGTCGACGAAACGGCGGGCGGCGGTGCTGGGTTCTCCGATCCGGCATTCACTGTCGCCGGCTCTGCACGGCGCCGCTTACGCCGCGCTCGGCCTGACCGGCTGGCGTTACGACGCGGTAAATTGCGACGAGGCAGCGCTGCCGGCCTTCGTCCGGCGGCTTGGTCCGGAATGGGTCGGACTATCGCTGACGATGCCGCTCAAGCGAGTCGCGTTGACCCTCGCCGATGAGGTTTCGCCGCTGGCTGGCGCGGTCGGCGCGGCAAACACCCTGGTGCTCGGACCCTCCGGCTCGCCCCGACGGGCCGAGAACACCGACGTGGCGGGCATCCTCGCGGCGTTGCGGGAGGCGGATGTCGATCGAGTCCGCGCTGGGGTGATCCTTGGAGCGGGCGGAACCGCCCAAGCCGCGCTCGCTGCGCTGCGCGAGCTTGGTGAGATCACCCCGACCGTTCTCGTCCGGGAGCCGGCCAGAACGACGGATCTACGCACGGCCGCCGACCGGCTCTGTGTTCGGCCGACGATCCGCGGCGGGTTACTCGACTTGGAGTTGCCCGAGGCTGATGTGGTCATCTCTACCCTGCCAGCCGGTGCCGCCGACACGCTTATCCCTCAGCGGTGGGCCACCCGGCCGGTGGTGCTCGATGTCGTCTACACGCCGTGGCCTACCGCGCTGGCCGCATCCGCGCAAACCTCCGGCTGCCGGATCGTCAGCGGTCTAGCGGTGCTCTTGCACCAGGCCGTCGTCCAGGTTGAGCTGATGACCGGGCGACGCGCGCCGATCGGCCAGATGCGCGCCGCCATGGACGCCGCAGCCCTCGCATAGCATGCCGCTGGCGGTGGCGGAACAACGGCAAACACCCGGTCGGGCAGCGCGGCTAGCATCGTGTGGTGACCACATCGTCCCGGCCGCCGTACAGACAGGCCGGGACAGCGGAACGGAGTGATGTCGACACCCCGATCGGTGGCGTCGCGTACGACTCTGGGTCAGACCCGTTCCCGGTCATCGGAATCGACCACGTCGCCTTCGCGCTCGGCAATGCACGGCAGGCAGCGCACTTCTACTCCACAGCGTTCGGCATGACCTGCGTCGCCTATCGGGGTCCGGAACAGGGCTACCGGGACGCGGTGGAATACGTACTGGTCTCCGGGCGGGTTCGGTTCGTGCTGACCGGGGCAGCACGGGCCGGCACAACGCTGGCCCAGCGGGTGACCGCACACGGAGACGGAGTGAGTGACCTGGCCATTGAAGTGCCGGACGTGCACCGGGCGGTCGCCTTCGCCCGCCAGCAAGGCGCCACCATCCTGGAGGAACCGGCTGAGGCCACCGACGAGCACGGCACCGTACGGCGTGCGACTCTGGCTACCTACGGGGACACCCGGCACACCCTGATCGATCGGTCCCGTTACCGAGGCCCCTTTCTGCCCGGATTCATCGCCCGCCCGCCTCTGGTGCCGGCGGGGCGCCGGTTGTTCCAGGCGGTGGATCATTGCGTGGGCAACGTCGAGTTGGGCCGCATGGACGTCTGGGTGTCGTTCTACAACCGGGTGATGGGCTTCCAGAACATGGCGGAGTTCGTCGGCGAGGACATCGCGACCAAGTACTCCGCGCTGATGTCCAAGGTGGTGACCAGCGGCAACCATCGGGTCAAGTTCCCGCTCAACGAGCCGGCCGCCGGCCGCCGACGCTCGCAGATCGACGAGTATCTCGAGTTCAACGGCGGCCCGGGCGTGCAGCACATCGCGCTGGCGACCGGCGACATCGTCGGCGCGGTCACCGAGATGCGGGCCCGGGGTGTGGAATTCCTCGATACGCCAGACTCCTATTACGACACTCTCGGCGAGTGGGTGGGCGACACCCGCGTTCCCCTCCAGACCTTGCGTGAACTGCGCATCCTCGCCGACCGCGACGAGGACGGCTACCTGTTGCAGGTATTCACCAAGCCGGTTCAGGACCGGCCGACGGTCTTCTTCGAACTCATCGAGCGACACGGGTCGATGGGTTTCGGCAAGGGCAACTTCAAGGCTCTGTTCGAGGCTATCGAGCGTGAGCAGGCCCGCCGCGGGAATCTGTAGCGCCATGGCCTTCTACCGGCAGGCGGGCATGATCCCCCGCAAGCGGCATACCCAGCATCGACGCCCGGACGGCACCTTGTACTACGAGGAGCTGATGGGCGCCGAGGGCTTCTCTTCGGACTCCTCGTTGCTCTATCACCAGCAGATCCCGTCAGCGATCGTCGACGCCCGGCACTGGAAGCTCCCCGACCACAGCACCACGCCCAATGAGCCGCTGCTGCCCAGGCACCTCCGGCTACCCGAGCTGTTCTCCGGCCAGGAGTGGAGACGCCTTGACGTTGTGACGGGTCGGCGGCTGGCGCTCGGCAACGCCGACGTCAGGATCTCCTACGTGGTCGCGGGCATCGCCTCACCGCTGTACCGCAACGCCGTGGGCGACGAGTGTGTTTACCTGGAGTCCGGTTCAGCGACCGTGCAGACGGTGTTCGGCGCGCTGGAGGTCAGCTCGGGTGACTACGTCGTACTGCCACGCGGCACCACCCACCGCTGGGTGCCCAGCCCGGACGAACCGTTACGCGCGTACTGCGTCGAGGCGAACAGCCACATCAGCCCGCCGCCGCGTTACCTGTCCCGGTTCGGGCAGTTCCTGGAGCACGCCCCGTACTGTGAGCGCGATTTGCGCGCTCCCGCGGCGCCGGAGGTGGTCACGGGCACCGACGTCGAGGTCCTGGTCAAGCACCGCGGCGCCCGCGGCATCACAGGCACGGTGTACACCTACCCTCAGCATCCCTTCGACGTGGCCGGCTGGGACGGCTGCCTGTACCCTTACGCGTTCAACGTGGCCGACTTCGAGCCGGTAACCGGGCGTATCCACCAACCACCGCCCGCGCATCAGGTCTTCGCCGGCACCGGCTTCGTGATCTGCAACTTCGTGCCCCGCAAGGTCGACTACCACCCGCTGGCGGTCCCGGTCCCCTACTACCACTCCAACGTCGACTCCGACGAGGTCATGTTCTACTGCGGGGGCGACTACGAGGCACGCAAGGGCAGCGGGATAGGGCAGGGCTCGATCTCGTTGCATCCCGGCGGTCATTCACACGGGCCACAGCCGGGGTCCATCGAGCGTAGCCTCGGAGCGGAGTTCTTCGACGAGCTAGCAGTCATGGTGGACACCTTCAGCCCGCTGGAGTTGGGCGAGGGCGCTTTCGCCTGCGAGGACCCGGCGTATCCGTGGAGCTGGTCGGGACGGGGCCCGGCCCGGTGAGCAGCTGGGTGGAGGTAGCCGCCGATCATCAATTCGGCCTGCACACTCTGCCCTTCGGCGTTTTCACCGACGCGACCCGGCCGCACCCCTGCGTTGGGGTGGCAATCGGCGGAGCCATCCTCGATTTGACCGCGGCCAGCGCAGTGCTGCTACCCGAGCACGCCGCGCTGTTCTGTGGCGGCACCCTCGACGCATTGCTCGCCGCGGGACGTGGCACGTGGAGCGCGGTCCGGGTCGCGTTGACGAGCTGGCTGACCGACGAGCAGCATGCCGGCGTGCTGGCGCCGCTGCTCATACCGGCCACAGCCGCGACGATGCGGTTGCCCTTCTCCGTCGCCGACTACGTTGATTTTTACTCCTGCGAGGAGCATGCGGCCAATGTCGGGCAGATCTTGCGGCCCGGCCAGCCGCCCTTACCGGTGAACTGGCGGCATCTGCCAGTTGGCTACCACGGCCGTGCCGGCACCGTCATGATCTCCGGAACGTCGATCACCCGGCCCAATGGGCAGCGACGGCTCCCGGACGGCACCGTCGTCTTCGGGCCCTCCACTGCGCTGGACTTCGAGGCCGAAATCGGGTGGGTCGTCGGCACGGCGTCGGCACTCGGACGGGCAGTCCCGCTGGCCGATTTCGCCGATCACGTATTCGGGGTATGCCTGGTGAACGACTGGTCCGCCCGGGATATCCAGGCATGGGAGTACATCCCGCTCGGGCCCCTGCTCGGAAAGTCATTCGCCACCTCGATCTCCCCGTGGGTGGTCCCGTTGGATGCGCTGAGCGCAGCGCGCATCCAGCCACCGGCGCGGGATCCCGACCCGTTGCCCTATCTCGACGACACCGGCACCGAGCCGTGGGGACTGGACATCACCATGGAGGTGCGGCTCAACGACCAGGTGATCTCCTGCCCACCGTTTTCCGGGATGTACTGGACGCCCGCGCAGCAGCTGGCGCACCTCACCGTCAACGGTGCGTGCCTGCGCACCGGTGATCTCATCGCGTCCGGGACAGTCAGCGGTGCCGCGCCGGCGCAGCGGGGCTGCTTGCTGGAACTCAGCTGGAACGGCTCAACCCCTCTGACCCTCGCGGATGGCTCGACCCGCAGCTTCCTCGCCGACGACGATGAGGTATCGATCACTGCGACCGCACCCGGCCCCGCAGGCAGCACCGTCGGACTGGGAGAGGTGCGCGGACGAGTCCGCGCACTCGTGAGCGCGTAGCCGTGTCCACACACCACATGCCACTCACGAGTGCCGGGCTCTGGCCCGGCACCGCTTACCCGCTGGGCGCTACCTACGACGGCGCCGGCACCAACTTCGCGATCTTCTCCGAGGTCGCCGAGCAGGTCGAGCTATGCCTGTTCGACGCCGGTGAGGCCCACTCGGCCGAAGCTCGGGTCAGCCTGCCCGAGGTCGATGGGTTCGTGTGGCATGGCTACCTGCCCGGCATCGGGCCAGGTCAGCACTACGGATACCGCGTGCACGGCCGGTACGATCCGCGCTCCGGGCTACGGTGTAATCCCGCCAAGCTGCTCATCGATCCCTACACCAAAGCGGTATCCACCAGCGCCGCTTGGGACGAGTCGCTCTTCGGTTACCAGCTCGGGGACCCAGAACAGCGCAACGACGCCGACTCCGCAGCTCACGCGCCGAGGTCGGTAGTGATCAACCCGTTCTTCGATTGGGCCGACGACCGGCACCCCGGCACGCCCTACCACGAGACAGTGATCTACGAGGCGCACGTGCGCGGCCTGACCATCACCCATCCCGAGATTCCCCCGGGTATGCGCGGGACCTACGCTGGACTCGCGCACCCAGTGATGATCGATCATCTGACCACCCTCGGCATCACCGCGGTAGAGCTGATGCCAGTCCATCAGTTCATCACCGACCGCTACCTCGCCGAGCGAGGGCTCACTAATTACTGGGGCTACAACACCATCGCGTTTCTGGCCCCGCACAACGGCTATGCCGCGGCCGACACCGCCGGAGCGAGGGCGCATGAGGTGGTCGCCCAGTTCAAGTCCATGGTCCGGGAACTGCACGCGGCGAAGATCGAGGTGATCCTCGACGTTGTTTACAACCACACCGGCGAGGGCAATCACCTGGGACCCACACTGTCGATGCGCGGCGTCGACAACCCCGCCTACTACCGCCTCATCGCGGATGACCTCCGCTACTACATGGACTACACCGGCACCGGCAACTCGCTCAACGTGCGACACCCGCACACCCTTCAGTTGATCATGGATTCGTTGCGGTACTGGGTGCTGGAGATGCACGTCGATGGCTTCCGTTTCGATCTCGCCTCCACGCTGGCCCGCGAGTTCTACGACGTGGATCGGCTCTCCACATTCTTCGACCTGGTCCAGCAGGACCCGGTGATCAGTCAGGTCAAGCTGATCGCCGAACCGTGGGACGTCGGGCCGGGCGGTTACCAGGTAGGTAACTTCCCCCCGTTGTGGACCGAGTGGAACGGCAAGTATCGCGACACGGTGCGGGACTTCTGGCGTGGCCAGCCCGGGACTCTCGGGGAGTTCGGCTCCCGGCTCGCCGGCTCCTCGGACCTTTACCAGGACGACGGGCGGCGCCCCTATGCATCGATCAACTTCGTCACCGCGCATGACGGGTTCACCCTCACTGACCTGGTCTCCTACCACACCAAGCACAATGAGGCCAACGGCGAGGGCAACCGGGACGGCACCGATGACAACCGGTCCTGGAACTGCGGGGTGGAGGGGCCCACGGACGATCCTCAGGTATTGGCTCTGCGGGCCCGGCAACGACGCAACATGCTGGCCACCTTGTTCCTGTCCCAGGGCGTCCCGATGCTGCTGCATGGCGATGAGCTCGGGCGCACCCAGCGAGGCAACAACAACGCCTACTGCCAGGACAACGAGCTGTCCTGGGTGGACTGGACATTGATCGATTCAGAGCTGATCACATTCACCGCAGCGCTGATCGCGCTACGGCGTGAGCACCCGGTGTTCCGCCGCCGTAAGTTCTTCGCGGGCCGTCCGATCCGCGGCGGGAACGAGTTACGTGACATCGCGTGGTTCCGCGAATCCGGTGAGGAAATGACCGAACGGGATTGGGAGGTCAAGGTGTGGCGATGCCTCACCGTCTTTCTCAACGGTGAGGGCATTCCGGACGCCGACGCGCGAGGCCGGCGAGTTACCGACAGCTCTTTCCTGCTCTGCTTCAATCCTCACTACGAGGACGTCAACGTGCAGCTCCCGGGCAACGGTTACGGGCAAGAATGGACAATCGTGCTGGACACCGCGACAGGTCAGACACCAGGGACCCCCGATGTCACTTCCCCGGGTGATGCCAAGATCACGATCGCCGGCCGGTCGCTGGTGGTGATGGAGCGTGCCGCGTGAGGCCACGGTGATCCCGATCTCAACGTACCGGCTGCAGCTCAACGCAGGCCTGACCTTCGCCGATGCCGCCGCAGTGGTGCCGTACCTGGCGTCGCTGGGTGTCGGCGCGGTCTACACGTCGCCATTACCAGCAGCGATGCCGGGATCGCAACATGGATATGACGTGGCTGATCCCAGCCGGGTATCCGATGAGCTCGGCGGGGAACCCGGTCGACGTGCACTGGTGGCTGCTGTGCGGAAGTGCGGATTGACGCTCGTGGTGGACATCGTGCCCAATCACCTTGGAGTGGCCGACCCGCAGGCCAACCCGGCGTGGTGGGATGTGCTGCGCCACGGGCCGTCCTCGCCCTTCGCCCGGTGGTTCGATCTCACTGGCTGGCCGCTACGGCTGCCCGTTCTGGCCGACTCCCCTGACGCGTTAGCCGATCTCAAAGTCGACGGTGATCTGCTGCGTTACCACGAGCACGCCTTCCCGCTGGCGCCGGGCACGGGCGAGGGCAGCCCGCAACAGGTGCACGAGGCGCAGCATTACCGGCTGGTCTCCTGGCGATCAGACGTCGGTTACCGGCGGTTCTTCGCGATCAGCGACCTCGCCGCAGTCCGCGTCGAGGACCCAGAGGTATTCGCCGCCACCCACGGCGAGGTGCTGCGCTGGGTTGCCGCGGGCGACGTTGACGGGCTGCGCGTCGATCACCCCGATGGCCTCACCGACCCCGGCGGCTACCTACACCGGCTGCGCGCACACGCGCCCGACGCCTGGATCGTGGTGGAGAAGATCCTCGAACCGGGCGAGGAGCTTCCCGCTTCCTGGCCGGTCGCAGGCACCACCGGCTACGATGCGCTCGCCGAGGTCGACGGGATCCTCGTCGACCCGGCAGGCGAAGGCGTCTTCACCTCGCTGGACGCCGATCTGACCGGTGTCCGGACCAGCTGGCCCGACCTGGTGCACGACTGCAAACTCGACGTGGCCACCGGCATGCTCAGCTCGGAGCTACACCGCCTGGCGGCGCTGGCACCCACCATTCCCGCCGTGGCCGATGCGCTCGCCGAGGTGCTGGCGTGCTTCCCGGTTTACCGTTCGTACCTGCCCGATGCCGGGGCCAACCACCTGGATCAGGCACTGGCACTAGCCCAGAACCGGCGTACCGATCTGTCGACGGCGCTGGATGCGCTGTCCCCGCGGCTGCGAGATCCCCACGACGAGCTCGCCGTCCGGTTCCAGCAGACCTCCGGTGCCGTGATGGCCAAGGGTGTGGAGGACACCGCCTACTACCGCTGGACGCGGTTCATCGCGCTCAACGAAGTAGGCGGGGATCCGGCTCGTTTCGGGCTTGATCCGGACGCTTTCCACGCCGCAATGGCCCACCGCGAGGAGATCGCCCCGGCTGGAATGACCACGCTGTCCACCCACGACACCAAGCGTGCCGCCGACGTACGGGCCCGGCTTGCGGTGCTCAGCGAGCTGCCGGACTGGTGGGCTGGTGCGGTCCGAGAATTCACCAGGTTGGCTGCGGCGGCCGGCGCCCCAGTACCCGATCCGGCCCTGGGACACCTGTTGTGGCAGACCGTGGTCGGGGCGTGGCCCCTGCCACCGGAGCGGCTACACGGCTATCTGGACAAGGCAATGCGTGAGGCCCGGACGCGCACCAGTTGGACTGACCAGAATGAGCCATTCGAGACCGCCATGCATGGCGTAGCCGACGCCGCGCTGAGTGACGAGGCGCTGCATACCACGTTGGCCGAGACAGCGGCGCGGATCATCCCCCCCGGACGGTCGAACTCGCTGTCCGCGGCGCTGGTGCAACTCGCCATGCCTGGGGTGCCAGACACCTACCAGGGCGCCGAGCTGTGGGATCTCTCACTGGTGGACCCCGACAACCGCCGGCCGGTGGACTTCACCACACGTGCGGGCCTGCTGGCCCGGATAGACCGCGGCTGGCTGCCCGACATCGACGATTCTGGCGCGGCGAAGCTGCTGGTGCTGTCCCGTACCCTGCGAGCCCGCCGTGACCATCCTGAGCGGTTCACCGGCTACACCCCGCTGCACGCCACCGGTCCAGCCGCATCGCACGCCATCGCGTTCGCTCGCAATGGGGTGGTCGCGGTCGCCACCCGGCTACCCGTCGGGCTGGGCACCCGAGGTGGTTGGGGTAATTGCGCGCTCCTCCTACCGGAGGGCACCTGGACCGATGCCTTCACCGGCTTCTCGACGTCCGGACAGGTCCTTATTGCCGATCTGCTCGCCCGCTACCCCGTCGCCCTGCTGCTAGCTGATTGATCCGATCGGGCGCGCAGGTTCGTGATCACGGCTTGTGTGCCCCAGCGACATGATGTGTCGAAGGTGTACTCGGCGCCGTAACCTTATGAGCTCAGCGGAAGAGCTTGCGCAACAACACCAGCACGATGAGCACGCCGAGACCCATCAGCGAGTAGCGCACCCGAGGGTTAGCCATGGTGGTCTCCACCTGCTCCTTACCGGCTTCGACCAGGCGCTGCGGATTCGCCCGGGTACCGATCTCCTGGAGCGTCGCGGCGAGCGCATCGCGGGCCTGCTCGATGTCGCGTTCGATGGTGTCAGGGTCGCGGGCCATGAGTCCTCCTCGCGCGGGTGTGCGTGCGGCACACCGTAGCCACGGCGTGCCCAGGTGATGAAGCCACCCCATCCGATGGGCGGTACCGTCCGACGTCGTGACCGACAATGTCCGGCTCTCCCCCGGCGATGCCGCCCCGGAGTTCACCCTGCCCGACGCCGACGGCAAGCTCGTCTCGCTGTCCGACTACCGGGGCAGATCTGTGGTGATCTACTTCTATCCAGCGGCCAGCACCCCCGGCTGCACCAAGCAGGCTTGTGACTTCCGTGACAACCTCGCCGAGCTGGACACGGCTGGGTTCGCGGTCCTCGGCATCTCCCCGGACCCACCAGCGAAGCTGGCGAAGTTCCGCGACGAGCAGGGTTTGACATTCCCGCTGCTCTCTGATGTGGACCGATCGGTGCTTTCCGCCTACGGCACCTACGGCGAGAAGCAGTTGTACGGCCGGACAGTCACCGGCGTCATCCGATCCACCTTCGTGATCGGCCCGCAGGGCCGCATCGACAGTGCACTCTACAACGTCCGCGCCACCGGCCACGTCGCCAAGCTGCGCAGAGACCTCGGCGTCTGACGTCCTATCCTGTGTCCATCCCTGGTGCGGTCACCACCAGGCAAGCCGGCGTAGCCCAACGGCAGAGGCACGGGTCTTAGGAACCCGCCAGTGTGGGTTCGAATCCCGCCGCCGGCACCAAAGCATTTCTTCGACCCGCGATAACTACACCATCTCAGCTTAGTCATGAATTATTTCCGTGAATTCGTTTCGGCGGCCCG
>DASYMC010000574.1:0-16386 GCA_036009255.1 Pseudonocardiaceae bacterium | reverse complement strand
CCTATGGGATCTGACCAGTCTCAGCCGCCCGACCTTGATCGGGGCACCGCTCGATCCACACGCCGGACAGGTCTATCAGGCCGTTCTGAGCCCCGACGGCCGAATTTTCGCTGCTACCGGGCAGGACAAACAGGTGTGGCTGTGGGACGTGACCGACCGTGATCGCCCAGTCCAGTTGGGCTCGCTCACTGGCCACTCCGCGATCGTGGTCAGCGTCGCGTTCAGCCCCGACGGTCATACCTTGGCGTCCGGAAGCGCGGACCAAACAGCGCGACTCTGGGATCTGACCGATCCATATCACCCGGCGCCGGTTGGTGAACCCCTCGCCGGGCACATCGGCGAGGTAAAGGCCGTCGTGTTCAGCCCGGACGGCACAACTCTAGCCACCGCCAGCTGGGACGGCACCGCCATGCTCTGGGATCTGGATCTCGACCACGCAATACAACGCATCTGCACAACCACCCGAGGTGTCCTCACGCCGACTGACTGGCACCGCTACCTGCCCGAGCTGCCCTACTCTCCGCCGCCCTGCTAACGGGAACACACAGCTGCCCGAACACGCAGGACACCGGAATTAGCCGTAGGTGTCTCGGGGGCCGCGACCGCGGACGTGGCGGGTGCCGTGCACCCAGCTGGGGGCTGTGGGGCCCTGAATGCGCAGGCGCGTGACGACGCCTGCGCCGACGCCGGCGGCGATCCGGGCGAGGAGTTGGCGTTGGAGCAGGCGGAGTTGGGTGGCCCAGGCCGTGGAGCTGGCGCGGACCAGCAGCTCCCCGTCGTGAAGTGACACCGGCTCGGAGTGCCCGGCGACCTCGGCGCCTACCAGCTGGCACCACCGGGCGAACACCACTCCGGCAGAGACCCGGTCTGCCCATCCGCGGTCGGCGACCAGGCGGGAAGCCAGCCGGCCCAGCGGCTGCGGGTCTCGGTCATCGGGCCGGGGCCCGGACCAGCCGCGCCGTCGCCGGGGCGGCGTCGTCCGCTGGCTACCAGGCCGGCGCCGGGCGGCGCGAGCGGAGTCCAGGGCGGCGCGAGCGATGTCGGCACCTCGCCGCGGGTCAGGCGGTGTCCCAGACGGACTCTCGGACACCTCGAACATCGACTTGTCCACACTATCCACAGGGTTATCCCCAACTGAGCCATCGTGATCGATCTCATCGGGCATTGCGCACCTCCCCGCTGTGAACATCGAACCTCACGCCCCGTAGTTCCTCCGGCACATCGGCCGGTACCGCGGCGGTGACCAGGACCTGTTCGGCCGCCAGGGCAACCTGGGCCAGCCGGGCCCGGCGGTGGGTGTCCAGCTCGGCGAACACGTCGTCGAGCAGGAGAACCGGCTCGGCACCACCGGAGCGCAGCAACTGGTAGCTGCCCAGTCGCAGGGCGAGCGCGAACGACCAGGACTCGCCGTGGCTGGCATAGCCCTTGGCCGGCATCTCCCCCAGGCCGAGTTCCAGGTCGTCGCGGTGTGGCCCGACCAGGCACACCCCGCGCTCCAGCTCGCTCGAGCGCACCCGGGCCAGTTCAGCCAGCAACGCCACCTCCAGCGCCTCGACGTCGGCCTTGCCCGTCTCCTGCACCCCGGCTGGTAACGCATCACCGAGGCTGCTGCGGTACTCCAGCCGGGCCGCAGCCTCCTCGGGAGCCACCGACCGGTAGGCCGAGATGACATACGGCGCCAGCTCGATCACCAGGTCCAGCCGGGCGCCGAGGAGCTCCGCACCGTGCCGGGCGAGGTGACCATCCCAGACGTCCAAAGTGCGCAGATCACCTGTCCCTGCACTGGAACGGCGAGCGGCACCGGCGGACTTGAGCAACGCGACGCGCTGGCGCAGCACCTTGTCGTAGTCAGCGAGCACACCGCCCAACCGGGGCGCGCGCAACACCAGCAGATCGTCGAGGAACCGGCGGCGCTGCGAGGGATCCCCGCGGACCAGCGCCAGGTCTTCGGGGGCGAACAGCACGGTCCGCAGCACGCCGAGCACCTCGCGCAGCCGCGGCACCGGGGAGCGGTTGATCCTGGCCCGGTTGGGCCGGCCCGGGGTGATCTCCAGCTCGACTGTCAGCTCGCGGCCGGCATGCACCACCGCGGTCCGCACGATGGCGCGGGCGGCACCGTGGCGCACCAGCGGTGCGTCGGTCGCCACCCGGTGCGAGCTCAGCGTGGACAGGTAACCCAACGCCTCGATCAGGTTGGTCTTGCCCTGCCCGTTGGCGCCGATCAGCACCGAGATCCCCGGCTCCAGCTCGAGCTCGGCACGCTCCCAGGACCGGAAATCGGTCACCGAGAGCTGTCTGACGTACATGGGCTAGGAGGGGTCGGGGCTGGCAGCTTGCACGGCATGCCCGCCGAACTGCTGGCGCAACGCCGCGACCGCCCGCATCGCCGGCGAGTCGGGTTGCCGGGAGGCGAACCGGGCGAACAGTGCCGCCGAGATCACCGGTGCGGGCACCGCGTGGTTGATCGCTTCCTCGACCGTCCAGCGGCCCTCACCGGAGTCCTGCACCCAACCACGCAGCGCGGCCAGCTGCGGGTCATTGTCCAGCGCCGCTACCAGTAGCTCCAGCAGCCAGGACCGGACCACGGTGCCGCGCTGCCACGCCTTGATCACGGCAGGCACGTCGGTGACCAGCTCAGCAGCTTCGAGAAGCTCGAAACCCTCGGCGTAGGCCTGCATCAAGCCGTACTCCACGCCGTTGTGCACCATCTTGGCGAAATGACCGGCGCCGACGTCGCCGGCGTGCACGAAGCCCTCTTCTCGGGGGCCCTCGGGGCGCAGCGCGTCGAATACCGGCATCAGCCGCTCGACATGGTCGGCGGCGCCGCCGACCATCAGCCCGTAACCGTTCTGCTGCCCCCACACTCCCCCGGAAACACCGCAATCCAGGTACCCGATGCCCTGCTTCCCGAGCAGCTGCGCGTGTGCCTGATCCTCGGTGTAGTGCGAGTTACCGCCGTCGACGACGAGATCACCTTCATCGAGCAGCGCGGCCAGCTGCGTCACGGTGTTCCGGGTCGCCTGACCGGAGGGCACCATGACCCACACCGCACGGGGCGGCGACAGGCGTTCGGCCAGCTCAGCCAGCGAGGCGACGTCTCGGTCTTCCGGGCTGCGCCTGAAGCCGAGGACCTCTATTCCGGCAGCCCGGAGCCGCTCGCGCATGTTGGCGCCCATCTTGCCCAGTCCGGCGAGTCCAAGCTGCACAGCGAGACCTCCAGGGATGTGTGCCCCTACGGTAGCGGCGATGTCATGCCATCCACTGCCCTGGTAGTTAGGGTCTTCTTTATAGAGAGAACATCAGTAGCAGTAGTAGGTGCTGTGGGCAGTGTGGACGCCTGCCATCTGCGCAGCTCCAGCGGCGCGTTTCGATGTGGACGCCAGTGGTACGTCGTCGGCGAGGCGACCGGGCACCGGTGGATGGTGGCAGGCGTTGGCACGTGGATACACAGAGCAGCCCACTTATCCACAGAGTTGTCCTCAGGTGTGGGTGGATCGACGTCGGGGACTTCCGTCGGGACTTCGATGGCAGGAAAAGTGGGGAATTCGTCGTTGCTGCCCTCTGAATAGACCAGCCAGCATGGAGGCGTGCGGACCCGGTCGGTGCTCATCGTTCTCTTCGACGACGTGCAGAGCCTGGACGTGACCGGTCCGCTGGAGGTCTTCGCTGATTCATCGCGGACGGACCGATGAGTTCGAGGTTCATTCAGCGTCCGGCTAAATGACTCCACCGTTGTCAGACCCATCAGGCATGCTGGGGTCCGCTCCATCGTCCCGACCGGGGCGTGGATCAAGGAGTCGGGGACGACGAACGGGGCGAGGCGTGACTGCCGAGCGGAGACGGTGGCTGGCGCTGCTGGTGCTGTGCATGGGCGATCTGATGATCGTGCTCGATACCACGATCGTGAACGTGGCGTTGCCCTCGATCCGGGTGGACCTCGGGTTCTCGGAGACTTCGCTTGTCTGGGTGGTCAACGCCTACATGCTGACCTTCGGCGGATTCCTGCTGCTGGGTGGCCGGATGGGGGACTTGTTCGGGCACCGCCGGCTGTTCCTGATCGGCCTGACCCTGTTCACGTCCGCCTCGCTGGCCTGCGGCCTGGCGGCCTCGCCGGCGTTCCTGATCGCGGCGCGCGCGGTGCAGGGTCTGGCCGGCGCAGTCGTCTCAGTGGTCGCCCTGTCGTTGATCATGACGATGTTCACCGAACCGGCGGAGCGGGCCAAGGCGATGGGGGTCATCGGATTCATCATCGCTGGCGGCGGAAGCATCGGGGTGTTCCTCGGCGGCGTCCTGACCGACGCCCTCGATTGGCACTGGATCTTCCTGGTCAATATCCCGATCGGTGCCGCGGTGATTGCGCTCTGCCTGACCCTGCTCCCGGCAGGCGCCGGCCAGGGCGGCTCTGGACGGCTTGACGTGGCCGGCTCTGTCACGGTGACAGCGGCGCTGATGATTGCCGTATACGCGATCATGGATGGCAACCACGAGGGCTGGACCTCCCTCCGGACGATCGGCCTGCTCGTGCTCGCCGCGGTGTTGCTCGGGATGTTCCTTCGCATCGAGTCCCGCGCGCCATCGCCCCTCATGCCGCTGGGACTGTTCCGCCTCCGTAGCGTTGCCACCGCGAACATTGTCGGTGTGTTGTGGGCGGCTGCGATGTTCGGCTGGTTCTTCCTCTCCGCTCTCTACATGCAGCTCGTACTCGGATACAGCGCGCTCCAGGTTGGTCTCGCGTTCCTGCCCGCGAACGTGATCATGGGTGCTTTCTCGCTCGGCCTGTCGGAGAGGATCGTCCTGCGGTTCGGCATCAGGACGCCGCTGGCGACGGGGATGGTCCTCGTCGCCGCCAGTCTCGCCCTCTTCGCGCGCGCCCCGGTCGGTGGGAGTTTCGCGCTCGACGTGCTGCCGGGCATGATCCTGCTCGGCCTCGGTATGGGGATCTCGTTCAACCCGGTACTGCTCGCCGCGATGAGTGAGGTGGAGCCGAGCGAAGCCGGTCTAGCCTCGGGGGTGGCCAATACCTCGTTCATGATGGGCGGAGCACTCGGCTTGGCTGTGCTGGCCAGCCTCGCCGATGCCCGTACCAGCGGCCTGCTGGCGGGGGGTCTCGACCGGCTCACCGCCCTTACCGGCGGTTACCACGCTTCCTTTGCCGCCGGAGCGCTCTTCGCCGCCACGGCGGCAGTGCTGGGGGCCATCATGCTCCGGCCCAGCGCCACCCCGCCGCTCGATGAGGAGCGCCTGGACGTTCTGGCCGCGTACGCAACTGGCGACTGACGGGCCGACTCCGATGTCGGCGCACCAGCGCTGATCCGGGCTGATCGATCGATACGCCTGGGCGTTCCGGCGTGGCGCCCAGGCGAACCGTCCGACAATTACGAGTTTGCCGGACAGGTGTGCCTGCCACATGAGGGTTCTCCCCTACCCAAACCCTGGTTTGGACCATGACCACGCTCAGGTGCAGGCGCATTGCTTGATTCGTGCGGCGCCGAGGGGGACGGGGTGGGTGTCGCCGCAGGCGGGGAGTCGGGGTCGTGCTGCGGTGTGCTGTCGGTGGCGTGATGGTCCGCGGCTGGCTGCCAGCGTGACGGTACGTCCTGCACAATCAATACCCGGGCGCCGGTGGTGATGTTGTGCCTTCCGGCCGGATCTTGGTTCTGCGGGACGGCAGGTCCCTGGATGGGAGGCGCGGCCGAAGCCGTTGTTGAGTTGTTCGTCGGGGCCGGCCAGAGGGCGAACGCTCCCGCCGCGGCCAGCGCAGATAGGGCCGTCAACACCAGCCCCGGCTTGCGCCAGAACTGCGGAGGTGCCGCTGGAGTTTCCTGAGGAAGTCCGACCGGACCGGATTCGAGCTCCAAGAGGACGATCTCGTGCCGCACCGGGACGCTGGCTACCGTGACGCGAGACGCGGCTGGATGAAACCCAGCGGCAGAGGCGACCAGCAAGTAGGCGCCAGGAATGGGTACCGGCAGCCGGTAGGAGCCGTCCGATCCAGTGCGGTCCACCGCGATTTCCCGACCAGCAGTGTCGATCAACGTCAGCGGTGTGCCCACCAACGGGCTCCCGTTGGTGCGCCGGACCGCGCCGCTGATCACCGTTTCTCCGTCTGGCGTGATGATCGCACCGTCGGCCACCGCGGGCGGCTCGCTCCCGCGCAGCGGGACCTCCTGGATGACCCAGGCGGCGATGAGCGCGAGTACGGCGATCAGGGCGCCCCACAGGAACACCTGCTGGACTCCACTGGTGATCGCGGCCTGGTATGCGTCGCGCAGCGGGGCGGGGAGCTGTGCGAGCATGCCCGGGGTGACGTGGTCGCCGCCGACCTGGCTGGCCGGTGCGCCGCTGCCGGCCAGCGTGGACTGCACCCGCTGGCCGAACAGCGTCCCCAGGAGCGAGACCCCGAGAGAGCCTCCGAGAGTCCGGAACAGGGTGACGGCGCCGCTGGCAGCGCCGATGTCGCGCTGGGCGACGCTGTTCTGCGCCACCAGCTGGGTGGTCTGCATCAGCAGGCCCATGCCAGCGCCCAGCGCCACCATGTACATCGACGTGGTGAGCGGGCTGGTAGTGGTGCTCATGGTGGCCAGCAGCCCCAGCCCGGTGGTCAGCATGACCGCGCCGGTGATCAGTAGGGCCCGGTAGTGGCCGGTGCGGGTGACCAGCTGCCCGCCGAGCAACGAGGTGGTCAGCATCCCGGCCATCAGTGGTAGGAGCAGCAGCCCGCTGCTGGTGGCCGAGGCGCCCTGCACGTTCTGCTGGAACTGCGGCAGGAACGTCATCGCGCCGAACAGGGCGAACCCGGTGAACAGGGTGAGGATCGTAGCGGCGCTGAAGTTGCGGCTGCGGAACAGTGCCAGCGACAGGATCGGCTCGGTGACCCGGCGCTCTAGGGCGACGAACGCCGTCAGCGCCGCTACCGTGACTACGCCGAGAATGATGATAGGCGCGGAGCTCCACGCGTACTGGGTACCGCCCCAGCTGGTGAGCAGGGTCAGCGCCGCAATCCCGGCGGCCAGCAGGCCGGCACCTCGCCAATCGATTTTGACCTGGCCCTGGCGGCGTCCCGGTAGGTGCATCGTCAGCGCGACGACGACCAGGGCGAGCACGCCCAGTGGCAGGTTGATGTAGAACGCCCACCGCCAGCTGAGGTTGTCGGTGAGAAAGCCGCCGAGCAGCGGACCGCCGATGAACGCCAGCGGCATCACCGCGGTCATCAGCCCCTGGTACCGGCCTCGCTCCCGCAGCGGCACGAGATCGGCGATGATCGCCATCGCTCCCACCATCAGCCCGCCGGCGCCCAGGCCCTGCAGACCGCGGAATCCGATCAGCTGGCTCATGTTCTGGGATAGACCAGCGAGCGCAGAGCCGGCCAGGAACAGGACGATCGAGGCCATGAACACGCCCTTGCGACCGTAGAGATCACCGAGCTTGGCCCACACCGGTGTGGACACCGCGGTAGCCAGCGCATAGGCGGTGACGACCCAGGACAGGTGGGCCAGGCCACCCAGCTCGCCGACGATGGTCGGCATCGCGGTGCCCACGACGAGGTTGTCCAGTATCGCGAGCAGCATGGCGATCAACAGACCACTCATCACGGTATAGATCTCCCGCTTGGACCGTGGCTGGTCCACGGGTGCTGCGGTCCGCTCGATAGTGGTCATCGACGCGTCCTCTCTCGCTTACTTGTCGACCGGCTAGTTATCTCTGGGTGTACGCTATCAGTAACTAGTCGGTCGTCAAGTAAGCTGGCCAGTGGATTCGGGGAGGGCTGGGCAGGATGGACGAACGGCGCACCGACACCCGCGAGGCGATTCGGTCGGTGGCCCTGGAGTTGTTCGCCGAACAGGGCTATGAGAAGACCTCGCTCCGGGAGATCTCTGAACGGTTAGGAGTGACCAAGGCCGCGGTCTACTACCACTTCAAGACCAAGGAAGAGATCCTGCTCAGCCTCATCGAGGATTTCCTGGCGCAGATCGACGACCTGGCCGACTGGGCCCAATCCCAACCTGGTGGCGCGGCGACCCGCCATGAAGTATTGCGCCGCTACAGCGACATGCTGGACGGGCGGACGACACAGCTGGCCCGGTTCATGCACGAAGGCCAGGCGGCCATCCGAGACCTGGCCGCAGGCGTGGACATGCGCAAGCGGTTGGACCGGCTCATCGGGACCCTCGCCACGCCCGAGCAGTCACTGACCGCTCAGCTGCGCGCCCGTCTCGCCGTGATCGCGCTGCACATCGGGACCTTCACCGCACGCGACATCGAGGCCACCGAACAGCAACGCCGCGACACCGCACTCCAGATCGCCATGGAGGTCGTAGGCCCCGATCCCAGTCCATCGCAGGTTTAGCCCATCTTTCCGTCGCTATCCGAGCACGTTCACCCTTCGTCCTCGGTAGGAAGGGAGCCGGACCTCGGCTGTCACCCGTCTTCTATGCAGAAGGTGACGCCCGCAGCCTGCCCGACCTTCTCGATGTGTTCCCGGTTCGACGTGACCACGGCGTCGCCTCGGCGAGCAGCGCCTTACTACCGTCACATCAACGACGTCGTCGTGGCCTGAGCGGCCACCGAGGATGCCGACCTGAGCCCGCTGAATGCGTGGGGGAGATCGAAGTCAGGAGCGGGCGCGCTGCTTGATGCGGGAGGTGAGCTCCTGGACCTGGTCGTAGGTGCGGCGCCGTTCGGCCATCTCTTTGCGGATCTTGCGGTCCGCGTGCATCACTGTGGTGTGGTCGCGGCCGCCGAAGGTCTGGCCGATCCGGGGCAACGACAGATCGGTCAGCTCCCGGCACAGATACATGGAGATCTGCCGGGCCTGGGCTACATGCTTGGTCTTGCCTGGTCCGCACAGGTCATCGATGGTGACCCCGAAGAACTCCGCGGTCACCGCCATGATGTTGGGTGCGGCGATCTCGTGTGCTGCCTCATCGGGGATCAGATCGCGCAGCACGATCTCAGCGAGCTGGTTGTCCACCGGTTGGCGGTTCAGCGAGGCGAATGCGGTCACCCGGATCAGTGCTCCTTCCAGTTCCCGGATGTTGCGTTCGATCCGGGCGGCGATGAACTCCAGCACCTCATCCGGTGCGGCCAGCCGGTCACCGGCGGCTTTCTTGCGCAGGATGGCGATCCGGGTTTCCAGCTCGGGTGGCTGGATGTCGGTGATCAAGCCCCACTCGAAGCGGGTGCGTAACCGGTCCTCCAGGGTGCCCAGTCCCTTGGGTGGGCGGTCGGAGGAGATCACGATCTGCTTGTTCGCGTTGTGCAGGGTGTTGAACGTGTGGAAGAACTCTTCCTGGGTTCCTTCCTTGCCCTCCAAGAACTGGATGTCGTCCACCAGCAGCACGTCGACGTCCCGATAGCGGCGCTGGAAGGCGACCTTACGGTCGTCCCGCAGGGAGTTGATGAAGTCGTTGGTGAACTCTTCGGTGGAGACGTACCGCACCCGCATACCGGGGAACAGCCGCTGCGCGTAATGCCCGACGGCGTGCAGCAGATGCGTCTTACCCAATCCCGACTCGCCCCAGATGAATAGCGGGTTGTACGCCCGCGCCGGCGCTTCCGCCACCGCCACCGCGGCGGCGTGAGCGAACCGGTTGGACGCGCCGATCACGAAGGTGTCGAAGGTGTACTTCTCGTTGAGTCTGGTTTGAGAACTCGGCGGCCGGGTCGGTGCCGCGGCGGCCGGACCGCCGAAACTAGGCCAGATCTCGTTCACGGTGGCCAGCGCGGCCTCCTCCTCGTCGTGCTTGCCAGCGCTGGCGCCCGGGCCAGCGACCTGCCCGTTCACTGCGGCTCCGACCGTGCTGAAGTCATCGGAGGCCGCGCCGCCCGGCTCGGTGAACTGCGGCGGCAACTGCGGTGGTACCGGCAGCGGGTGGTCGACCTTTACCGCCAGCGAGACCTGCCGACCCAGGTGCCGGGACAGTGCCGCGCTAATGGGTTCCCGCAACGCGCGTTCGATGGCGTCTTTGGCGAAGTCGCTGGGAGCCGCGAGCAGCGCAGTGCCATCCAGCAGACCGATCGGGCGAGTGACGCGCATCCACGCGCGTTGCTGCGGTGAGAGCGTGCCGCTGGAGAGCTCTCGAACGACCGCGTTCCAGACCTGGCCGAGATCGGTTTGCCGCTCTGACACCCGCTGACTCCCCTTCGGCCGGTGGTGAACTTGAGGAGCACTATGTATCCACAGGTTTGTCCACAGCTGTGGATACCACTGTTGGCCGCCCTCCCCGCGTCCCGACGTGCCAGGTTGGCGAGCTGCGTCCGGCTATGGCGGGCGCAGCAAGCTAACAAGCCTGGGGTGCTGCCACAAGAACCCCCTGTATGCAAGCACCACCGATGTAACGGCGTGTCGCCCCCACGGTGACGCGAGAGGCTGGTTTTGACGGCAGCGCCACCGCCGCCTAAGCTCTGGGCGTCTCCCGCCCACCGGTGGGCATTCTTGCGTGCCCTCGCCCACGGCTGATTCGCCTTCGCTGACCGGGTGAGCTCGTCTCGCAGTAGTGCCACCTGTGCCGGTGGGCGACGACACGACCAGCCGACGCAGTCCGACGGCTGCGACCCCGCAATCTTTACCGAGCACCAAGCACCGGGAGAACGACAGCCGTGAGTAAGGGCAAGCGCACGTTCCAGCCGAACAACCGTCGCCGCGCGAGGACCCACGGGTTCCGGTTGCGCATGCGCACCCGCGCCGGCCGTGCGATCATCGCGGCCCGGCGCCGCAAGGGTCGTTCTGAGCTGTCGGCCTGACGCATTCTTCGGGATCTGTCACGTTGTTGCCTGCTGCGAGCCGACTGACCCGCCGCGAGGACTTCGCGACGGCGGTTCGGCGAGGCCGCCGGGTGGGCTGCGGCTCGGTTGTCGTACACCTTGCCCGCGACAGTGACCCCGACGCCGTCGATTCACCTCCACGAGTGGGCTTTGTGGTCGGTCGTACAGTCGGCGGTTCGGTTGCCCGGCACCGAGTGCAGCGCCGGTTGCGGCATCTGATGCGGGCGCGGTTGGCATCGTTGCCGTTAGGAGCCTTCGTGGTGGTTCGCGCACTGCCGGCGTCAGCGGATGCCACTAGCGCGACCCTGGGCGGTGACCTTGACGGAGCGCTGCGGCGGCTGATCGGTGCCGCCGGACCCAGCCCAGCACCCCACGGTAGCCAGCGATGACGGCTTGGCGTCCTGAGCCTGCGCCAGATCGTACGGCTGGTCCAGCGGCTCGGATCCTGGTCGCGGTCTTGCGGTTCTATCGTCGGTGGATCTCTCCGGCACTGCCGCCCACCTGCCGGTTCTCGCCAAGTTGCAGCGCATACGCGATTGAGGCGCTGACCGTTCACGGCGCGCTGAGAGGGTCGTGGTTGACGGTGCGACGGCTACTGCGCTGCCAACCCTGGCACCCTGGAGGGGTGGACCCGGTTCCTCCCACGAGAACGTCCTGCGCCCAGGCCGAGAGTGAGTCGTCGTGCTGAACTTCATCTACTACCCGGTGTCGGCCATCTTGTGGTTCTGGCACAAGGCGTTCGGCTATGTGCTGGGGCCGGGTAACGGTTTTGCTTGGGCGCTAGCGGTGGTGTTCCTCGTATTCACCCTGCGCGCGGTGCTGTTCAAGCCGTTCGTCAGCCAGGTCCGGTCGATGCGCAAGATGCAGGAATTCGCGCCCGAGATCCAGAAGCTGAAGAAGAAGTACGGCGACGACCGCCAGAAGATGGCGACCGAGATGCAGAAGCTGCAGTCTGAGCACGGGGTCAACCCGCTGGGCGGCTGCCTGCCGGTTCTGGTGCAGATCCCGGTGTTCATCGGCCTGTTCCACGTGCTGCGCTCGTTCAACCGGCCATTCCTGTCCGCCGAGGCGAACCGCGAGGTCGGTAACTACGTCTTCAGCCCGGTCGACGTGCGGTCGTTCCTGGATGCGCACCTGTTCGGGGTTCCGCTGTCCTCGTTCATCACCGAACCCGCGGAGCTACTGTCCCGCTACGGGGACATCTCCCGGTGGCAGATCGCCGCGGTGGCTGTCCCGCTGACCATCGTGGCCGGTGTGCTCACCCACCTCACGGCGAAGCATTCGGTGGAGCGGCAGACCGCAGCACAGGCCGCGAACCCGCAGGCCGCGATGATGAACAAGCTCATGGTCTACCTGTTCCCGATTGGCGTGGTGGCCGGTGGCCCCTTCTTTCCCTTAGCGATCCTGCTGTATTGGCTGTCGAACAACCTGTGGACGCTTGCTCAGCAACGGCTGGTCTACCAGCGGATCGACGCGGAGGAAGCGGAGATGAAGGAGACCGCGGTCGCCCAACGGCAGGCGCTCGCGCCCAGGCCCGGCCAGAAACCCAGCCGACCGAAGAAGGACGGCACCGAGAGCGCCGCTAACCTTGCCGATGGTGGTACCCCACCGGGATCGGATGAGGACATCGAGTCGGCTTCCACCAACGGTGCTCGCCTGCAGGGACGCGGAGCGGACGATGTGAGCCTGGGTTCCACAGGGACGTCGAACGGTCAAGGCTCGGCCCGTGCGGACGGCTCGGCGCCGCCTGGCATGATCCAGCAGCGGCCGCGACCGCGACCGCGGAAAAAGTCGAATCGGAAGCGTCGCTGAGGGCGTGATCGCCGGAGAGGAGACAGTTGTGGCGGAGACGCTAGCGACTGAGACAGCGGTGACTGAGACCTCGGCGGAGACATCGGCCGCTGAGACATCGGCCAGTGGAGCGGATTCGTCGGTTGAGGCCGGTGGCGCGGCAGATGGCGCGGGCGCCAGCGCACCGGTGAGCGAGGATCTGCTCGTCCAGGAGGGCGACGTTGCGGGTGACTACCTCGAACGGCTGCTCGACGTCGTGGACTACGACGGCGATATCGACCTTGACGTCGAGGCGGGCCGGGCGATGGTGAGTATCGATGGCGGGGACGATCTGGCCAAATTGGTGGGCCCGCGTGGCGTGGTACTCGAGGCGCTTCAGGAACTCACCCGGCTCGCGGTGCAGCAGCAGACGGGTGCGCGAAGCCGGCTGATGCTGGACATCGCGAAGTGGCGCGCCGTTCGCCGCAGCGATCTCGGTGAGCTGGGTCGAACGACCGCGCAGCGGGTACTTGAGGGCGGCGAGCCGGTCCGGCTACAGCCGATGACCCCCTTTGAGCGGAAGATCGTGCATGACTCGGTGGCAGACTTGGACGGCGTGTACAGCGAGAGTGACGGCGAGGAGCCGCAACGTTGTGTCGTGGTGTTTCCCTCTGCGTGATCGGACCCTGATCTGCGCAGATCCGACGGCTCCGATTGCGGCGCAGTCTTATGGCGCGTGAGTGCGCGATGTTCCACGTGAAACATCCTGCGAACTTCGATCACCGGATGAACCTGCTGGACCCGATTCGCCGGCTCATCCGGTGACCGCTGGATGGTCCGCTCATCCAGCTGAAACCGGATCGCCGAGCGCAGCTGACGGTCGAGCCGCGGCTCAGGAGCTGTTCGGTGATCGATATGAACTCGCTGAGCGGTACGCCGAGCTGCTCGCAGGACCTGGGGTTGCCCGGGGTGTCATCGGTCCCCGGGAAGCAGACCGGCTGTGGGAACGGCACCTGCTCAATTCCGCGGTGCTGGGGGAACTCATACCTGAGGGCGCTCGGGCACTCGATGTGGGCTCCGGCGCGGGCCTGCCGGGAATACCGCTGGCGATCGCCCGTCCGGATCTCAGGATCGTGTTGCTGGAGGCGATGGCCCGGCGGGTGGCGTGGCTGGAGGAAGTCATCACTGAGCTCGGTCTGGACGTGCTGGTGCATCGCGGTCGCGCCGAAGACCGGGGGGTACGGCGTGAGCTTGGCGGAAACGATGTCGTCACGGCCCGGGCGGTTGCGCCGTTGGGAAGGTTGGCGGGCTGGTGCCTCCCATTGGTAGCGGCGGATGGACGGCTACTCGCGGTGAAGGGAGCCAGTGCTGCGGCGGAGGTCGCTCGAGATCTCGACGTGGTGCGGGCTGCTGGAGGGGCGGCAACGGAGATCGTGCAGTGCGGTGCCAACATTGTGCAGCCACCGACCACGGTCATCGTGGTTCCCCGGCTGGCCCAGCGTGTTACTCGTCCTGCGGGAACACGAAGGAGGAAGGATCGGTGAGCGTGAGCCCCCCGAAATGGCCCGCGAGTGCGGCGCAGCAGGATGGCGTGACGCATCGCAACGACCCGTCGAACGCTGCCGTGCCGTCGAGGCTCGCTGTTTCACGTGAAACCACGTCTCAACACAGCGCGGCGGGCGGATCGCGGCCACGGCACGCTCTCACTCGTGCACGGCAGTCGGGCACCCAGAGTGCGCCGGCCGTCCCTCCGGGAATTGCCGCCGACAACGTTGGAGGAATGTCAGCCAATGCCTTGGAGGTCGGGTGGACGCCGATCGCGGAGGAGGCGGAGCGGGCGACGCGGGTGAAACACCCCACCGACCGGTGGCCCCGCCCGATCCAGCGCCGGGTGCTGGCGGTCGCCAATCAGAAGGGCGGCGTCGGTAAGACGACCAGCACCGTCAATCTCGCCGCTGGGCTGGCGTTGCAGGGGCTACGGACGCTCGTCATCGACTTGGACCCGCAGGGAAATGCCTCCACCGCGTTGGGAATCGAGCACCGTGCCGGTACCCGGTCGGTGTACGAGGTACTGCTCGGCGAGCTCAGACTCGCCGACGCGGTCGCGGTCAGCCCCCAGTCACCGAACCTGCTGTGCATCCCCGCGACCATCGACCTCGCCGGCTCCGAGATCGAGCTGGTGTCGATGGTGGCTCGGGAGTCCCGCCTGCTCAGGGCACTATCCAAGGTCGCTCTCGACGAGCTGGGCGTCGACTACGTCTTCATCGACTGCCCGCCATCCTTGGGGCTGCTCACGGTGAACGCGCTGGTGGCAGCGCCTGAGGTGCTCATTCCCATCCAGTGCGAGTACTACGCCTTGGAGGGGCTCGGGCAGCTGCTCCGCAACATCGAATTGGTGCAGGCGCACCTCAACCCGGAGCTGACGGTGTCCACCATCCTGCTCACCATGTATGACGGGCGCACCAAGCTGGCCGATCAGGTCACCGCTGAGGTCCGCAACCACTTCGGCGACCAGGTATTGCGCACGGTGATCCCGCGCAGCGTGAAGGTCTCCGAGGCACCGGGTTTCGGGCAGACCGTGCTGGTTTACGATCCTGGCTCTCGCGGGGCGCTGAGCTACGTGGACGCCGCGCGGGAGATCGCGCTCGACCATCGATACGTGGACCGCGCCGAAGCAAGCCGAGATTACTCGGATCCTGCCATCCGAAAGGCGTCTCGCTGATGGCCCCGGGCAGTGCACTATCCCAGACACCAGGCTCCCCCATGCCCGGATTGCAGCGTAAAGGCGGCCTTGGCCGTGGCTTGGCGGCGCTGATCCCCACCGCACCGATCGATGCCGCACCGATGGGCACCTCCGCGAGTGGGTCAGTGTCGCCAGAGCGCCCATCCGGTGATCGGGATGTCCCGACCGGTCAGATCACCGGCGCGAGCTATCAGGAATTGCCGATCGGGTCGATCGTGCCGAACCCCCGGCAACCGCGGCAGGTGTTCGACGATGACGCCCTTGCGGAGCTCGCGCACTCGATCAAGGAATTCGGGCTGCTGCAACCCATAGTGGTCCGGCTACTGCCGGCCGAACCGGCGATCGGGCAACGCGGAACCCCCTATGAACTGATCATGGGTGAGCGGCGGTGGCGGGCGGCACAGCAGGCCGGGTTGGACCGTATCCCAGCGATCATTCGCGGTACCGCCGACGACGCGATGCTCCGCGATGCGCTGCTGGAGAACATCCACCGGGTCCAGCTCAATCCCCTGGAAGAGGCGGCCGCCTACCAGCAGCTGCTGGAGGACTTCGGCGTCACGCATGAGCAGCTGGCGTCCCGGATCGGGCGCAGCCGTCCGGTCATCACCAACACGATCAGGCTGCTCAAACTGCCGGTCGCTGTGCAGCGGCGGGTTGCAGTGGGCGTGCTCTCCGCCGGCCATGCCCGCGCGCTGCTGAGTCTGGACGAGCCGCAGGCTCAAGAGGACCTGGCAGCCCGGATCGTCGCTGAAGGCCTATCGGTACGCGCCACCGAGGAAGCGGTCACCCTCAGCCGTACCGAGCCCAGCAAGCCCGTCCCCAAGACCACGGGATCCCGCCCCATGCGAGCTCCCGGCCTGCAACACCTCGCGGAGAGCCTGTCCGACGCCTTCGACACGAGAGTGAAGGTGGAACTGGGCCGTCGCAAGGGCCGAATCATCGTCGAATTCGGCTCAGTAGACGACCTAGAACGCATCACCACCCTCATGATCCCCCGACATAGCGACTCCTGACCCCGACATAGCGACTCCTGACCCCGACATAGCGACATGTCGGGGTCAGGGCAGGGTCGAAAACCCGGATATGTCTCCATGTCGGGGTTTCGTCGG
>DASYMC010000573.1:0-5020 GCA_036009255.1 Pseudonocardiaceae bacterium | reverse complement strand
GCCGAAGGACAGATGCCGGTTCGGTGTGCGGGTGATGTCGAAACGGTGTGCGTCACCGAAAATCGTCGGATCTCGGTTAACCAATCCGAAGGCAACAGCCGTAGCGGGTGCAGAGCACACCGCAGGGGCGCCGCACCGATGGGATTGTGGGGCGGCGATGCGGGTCATGCCCACGGTGATGGACGGACTGAACCGAAGCACCTCCTCAACCGCGGGAACGAGCTGTGCTGAATCGGCGCGTAGCCCTCGAAGCTGGTCGCGGTGAGTGAGCAGGCACAGCAACCCGTTGGTGATCTGCGCCCCGGCCAAAACATGGCCATCGAAAAATAACGACGCAGCGACTCCTCGGAGTTCAGTCTCGGTGAGGATGCCCCGTTTTTGGGCGGCGATGAGTTCTCCCAGCAGACCCTCGCGCGGATCTCGACGCAGGTAGTCGAGCACCTCGGTGACTGCCCAATGCAGACCGACTTCAGCTGCGTAGATCTCATTCGGCCCCGCGTCGGGGTCGACCGCGCGGGTGAGGGACCACCGGTACAGGACAGGCCGCGAATGCTCCGGCACGCCCAGCAGATCGCAGTGAACCGTGAACGCGAACGGTGCGGCGAAGCCGCCGACTAAGTCGGCCGGCGGACCGGGAGCCACGAACACGGCGAGCTGTTCGGCTGCGCGGTGTTCGAGGCGGGAACGCATCAGCTCTAGGGAGCGGGACGAGAACGTGTGGCTGAGCAGCCCCCGGATCACGGTATGACGCGGAGGGTCCATCTCGGTAACCGACATCGCAGATGCGGGACCGATCGGCTCGCGGCGCGCAGCGGCACGGCTCCAACGCCGGTCAATCAAGAACTGGCAGGCCTCGTCGTAGCCCGTGATCAGCCGCAGCCATTTGCCCTCAACCGACGGTGCGGTGCCATCCAGGCGCAACGAAGCAAGCCAGCCCGGTCCGACAAGTGCACGCGAATGCCAACCCTGCGCGAAGGCGAGGCCACCCACACCTGTCTCGACTCCGTCGCCCCGCAACCCCCCTGACCCCCCGATGATTCATTGTCCCCACATGCAATCACTGAACGACAATCGCAGATAAATTGGTCGTACAGCTCATGCTCCAATACGGCAAACAGTCACTAGATCAGCGCGCAGGGTCAACGCATCAAACTGAAATGACGTCAAACCAGTAGTTCTGTCCGTACCGACTATCCCAAGCAACACACCCTGTGTTGTCAGTGTTCTTAAACCACAGTTCGATTTTCGTCGCGTCGATGGGCACCTCCACTGTTAGCGACGCCGCCACCACCGCGCCGCTTTGTTCTCGGGCTGTCACCGCACCGCTCTCCTCCCGGCCGGTCGGGTGAAAGCGCATACCAGCGGTAATGCTCCAAGCGTCCTGTCCGTAGCGGCTGGCGCGGCAGCCCGGGAGCCGCTCGCTAGCGTACTCGATTGACAACGACTCTCCTGGACGAATGTCACCGCTCTGCTCCTGCGACCAATCGGATAGAAATCTCAAGCTTCCCACGCCTACCCCCAAGTAGTAGATGAACTTCTTTCCTCAGTCATGGGAAAATGGGGACCAACTGCTTCTGGGCAGCGTATCGTACTCCGAAGAGTTGAACAAATCTCAACATTAAACAACTTGGCAGCGGCTCGGCCCAGCCGTCCAGCTCGGCGCGGGGCCCAGCTCAGCTGGTCATTCGGGCCGAACTTGCGCCGCCTGCATGCCTTTTTGTCCCTTCTCTGCGACAAATGACACGGTCTGTCCCTCCTTGAGGGACTTGAAACCGTCCGATTCGATCGCCTTGAAGTGCACGAAGAGGTCGTCTCCTCCACCTTGAGGAGTGATGAAACCGAACCCTTTCTCGTCGTTAAACCACTTCACTGTGCCGGTCTGCCTATCGGACATGTCCGCTCCAGGAGTTCTTGCGTCTGACGCGTGACCATGACGACCCCGCAGGGTCTGATCATGCCGCACACGAAGCAGCGTGTACAGGAGTGCCTGCGGACCGTAGGACTAGCCGGTCATGCGCATAAGGCCCGACCCTGGACAAATTGCAGGTAGTCGTGGGATGCTGCCTGTGACCACGGATCAGAAGGCCAGTTGCCACGTTCTCGGGCTTGGAGCCAGTCGCGTGGTGCGCCCGCGGGTTTGAATCCTGTCCGATCCCTGTTGGGTAGGCCCACCGCCACGGGCGAGGGTCTCCGCGAGGCAACCGAGCCCTGGTGGTCTCATCTTTGGTCTCGTTCGTCCTCGTTCGCCTACGTTCATTGGTGTTCGGATTAATGCGGCGATGCAGGTCGCGGACGTTAACGGCATTCGGCGAACTATTATCCCGAGTCCTGAAAATCGGAGGGCCAGCGGTTCAACAACTGCGAGTCGGCCATCTCGCGAGCGGCGCGACGAGCCCGCACCGAAGATACACATCGGCACGTAAGCACAGCTACGGCATACCGAGTCACTCCCAGGCAGACCACACAACCAAGCCAGTTCGCGAAGAGCGGCAAGCTAGATTAGGTGCTAAGGGTCGTCAGCGCTGGTCAGGATGAGTGTGGTGGATGGTGGAGCGGCCGACGTTGTACGCCTTGGCCAGATCGGCTAGGGATACCTCGCCTGTGGCGTAGCGGCGGAGGACGGAGCGCTGCGCTGACTCGGGTAGTTTGGATAGTTTGCCGCGCAGTTTACCGTTCGCTTGGCGATGGCCATGCCTTCGCGGATTCGCAGGTAGTTGAGGTAACCCACGGATCGTAGGCAAAGCCAATACACCGTGGCCCCGGCAGCACACCACACAGACACCGCACAGAACACACCACCCCGCCTTCACCCGCGGAGTATCCAAACACGCCCGACACCCCGGACACGTCCCCGGGCAACACGGCCCTCCATGCCTGGGTGCCCGAATCAGCGCCACATACGGAGCCGCCCGCCCACATACATCGTGCACCGCATCCGGTGGCACCGGCCGATCACACCCAGGACTCGAGCACCGGGGCCAAAACTTTTGACGGCTAGACCGAACCGCTGGGACATTGCACGCATGAGCAGCAGAACCAACCGCGGCCCATCGGGGGTTTTTGGCTTGCTGGATCACGAAACGCAGATACGACCACGCGCGCAGAAAAACTCCCCCCATCGGGGAAAACGTGGCGGGACGGCCAACTTCCACGACTGCAACGGAACCGCGCGCAACACTCGATATGCCAACACCGCCGGGGTGTCCATCAGCTCCGTCAGCAGTAAAACCCACACCTTGTTGTCGCGAAGCCTTAGCGGAGCTCCCTCTGATCCGTACAACCGTTCCGTTATGTGCCACCTCTGCTGTCTCCTTGTGTACTGCAGTGCTCAGGAAGGTCCTTGCTAAGCGAACGGGAGCCGATCAAGACCGCAACCGGGCTTCTCCACCCCCGGATGACGCCGGTCCCGAGTGCACTCACCGCAGTCGTCCGCTTCGGCCGGGCGTCTCCCTGGCCACCGGCATCCGGGATCGATGACGTCCTTAGTAAAAGAGTTCACCTGTCGCGGCGATGGTGGCGGCCAAGTTGGTGACCAAGCTTGTCTCCAAACCTCCACGTCACGCTGCGGAGCCGAGCGGAAACGCTGAAAGGCACGTTGCCAGGCAAGCAGGACAGTTAGGACATTGCCGCAACGGGTGGAACTCTGTGAGACGGCTGCTTGCCGACTCCTTGAACCACTTGACCGTGCCCGTCGCCATCGCCGCTCCACTCGCGCCCACAAATCCGTGATACCCGCAGCGACCGAGTCATCGCCATACGTGACGATACGACGGCGCAACGCGCGGCCACACCACCGAACGAGCGGTGATCACGGCCCAGCGCAGCCCGGTCGCGAACGCCACGGCCAAGTCAGCCTGCCGTCCATGCCTGCGACTCTTTGAAACCGATACGCTGGTTTGGTGGACGGGCGCAGCCCGTTGGTGTGGTACCCTGTCGACCTCCCCAAGGGCTACCACACGGCCCCCAGCGTGCAGATCTGTGGTCGTCAAGCAGCAGAGGGCATCACGATTTCCGGCACGCCGGCGCACGTGCCCCGCATCAGAGTTCCCAGCCTGCAACTGGGGCGTACGAAGCGCGAAGCCAATACGAAATGGGCACGAAGCCGGTCACCAACGAATCAGGCAAAACGGCACGTCATCCCTGTGGGAGGGCACTGTTGCATTAAGGCGAAGGGCGTCCTCGCCGTGCCTCAAAGTGGGGACGCAGGCCCCTCAGACACCTTGGAGAACCGTGACAAACCGGGCAATTGAATGCCTGCTACGTGGCTTCTGGGCGGGCGAGTGGATCACTTCGGGTGACCCGAACGCTCAATGCAACAGTGCCCGGTGAGGTCTTCAGCCAAGGGAAAAGTGCGGCCCAAGAGAGATCAAAAGCCGGTGTCCAGATCACGCACCAGCCGCTGATCCATCGGTTGTAAACGGGCATCGGCGGCCGTTGTGTAACGCGGGATCCTGAGTACCACTCACGATCTTTCTACGCTGTTTCTCGTTGGGTGCACGGTGGTGGGTGCGGTCAGAAATCGGGCCCGGTTCCGCTCGATGAGCAGTTGATCGATCAGCGCGTCCAGCTGCTCCATCTCCAGCCAGTGACTCACATCCGGTCCCGGGAAGGCGGGGTCGGTGACGTCGCAGATCAGCATCACGGCGCCGAGAACGTTCGACCGCGGCTCGTCCGTGCGGTGCAGCGTGAACCGCCATGTCTCGTCGTTATCTGGGGTGAGCGTCGCAGGATCCGACAGGTGCACGATGTCGCCGCACCGGTCGTCGGTTGTGCAGTGTTGTGGGGAGCACCAGCCGGGGTGAGTATTGGGCACCGGGCCGTTCACATTGGGCATGGGTTGTCTCCTGAGCTGACGGGACCAAGGTCCTGCGTGGTGCTCGGTGCACCCGACGGAGGCGCCTCATGGGGACGGTACGACTTTTTACTGCCATTTACTGCCATTTTCGACGGTTATCTCGAATTCGGTACCGCACGGGTACGCCCAGTAGTCGGAACCGGCAGCTCCCGGACCTCGGTTGGT
>DASYMC010000572.1:0-1526 GCA_036009255.1 Pseudonocardiaceae bacterium | reverse complement strand
GTCGTAGTAGGCGCGGGCGCCGGGATCATGCAGGATGGCCGCGCCGGCCTGCATGTGTAGCGCGTCCACCAGGCGGTCGTTGTGGATGAACCGGGCATGCACGGTCCTGCTCTTGCCGGACTGCCGGGTGATCGGGGCGGTGCCGGCATAGTTCTTGCGGGACTTGGCATCGGCGTAACGGCCGCGTGCGTCACCGAATTCCGCGAGCACCCGGGCGCCGGTGATCACACCCATGCCAGGCTGAGACAGATAGACCTCAGCGTCCGGGTGCCGGCCAAAAAACACACCGACCTCGCTGTGCAGGGTCTTGATCTGCGTGTTGAGGGCCTGCAGGATCGCTACCGTCGCGCGCACCGTGGCCGCGTAGGCGCTGGTGACGACCTCGGCCTGGCCGAGATGCTCGGTGCGCAGCGCGGCGCGGATCGCGGCGGCTTTCCCCGCGACATCACGGCGGCGGGCACGTGTGAGCGCTGCGGAGATCTGTGCCACGGTCAGCCGGGCCGCGCCGACCGGATCCGGGGCCTTGGCCAACAGCTCCAACGTATCGGTGCCGGTCAAGCCCAACGGCTTGTAAGCCTCCAGAGCGGCGGGGAAATATTCGCGCAGCGCGGTACGCAGCCGCAGCATGTGCCGGGTACGTTCCCAGATCAGCGTCTGATGCGTCCGGGCCACCACCTTGATCGCCTCGGCCTCATCAGAGTCGGCGGCGACCTGCCGCAACTGGTGGCGGCGGGTGCGCACCATATCGGCCAGGCTGTGTGCGTCGGCCTTGTCGCTTTTAGCGCCCGACAACGACATCAGCTCACGATGCCGGGCGGCCTGCTTGGGATTCACCCCATACACCTGATAACCGGCCGCGACCAGCGCCCGCACCCATGACCCTCGATCGGTCTCGATGCACACCAGCACCCGAGAAGGATCAGAGTCCTCAGCCAGCAACGCGGCGATCAGCTCATGAAACCGGGCCATCCCCGCCACACCCTCGGGCAGCCTGGCCCTGCGCACCGCCCGGCCCTGCTCGTCCTGCACCTCCACATCATGGTGGTCCTCTGCCCAGTCGTCTCCCACAAACAGCATCCGCGCTCCCGCTTCATTCAGGTCCACTTGCCAGCAGCCCGCGGGAGAAACCAGCGCCCTAATGGACCAGTGCTCACGCCTGGTCTCCCGGCGGGCACGACACCCCATCAGCCATCACTTCTCCCGACCACCAGCAGGGGCACGCTCTGGCGCCAGGACTCATCGGTCCAGGGACCACGAGTGCTCACCCACCAGCGGCTACCGGGCATCGAGTCTGCCTTAAACCGACCCGATAGCTCCCATTAGGGACCACATCCGGCCCGGCTATCGCGGACAGGACTTCGACACCCGCCCTAAGTGCGCCTGCGTTGGGTTGATGCGCGCACGACGAGTTCCGGTGTGTAGATGACCTGCTGGTGCTTGTGGTTTGGATCGGTTGTTTCCTGGAGGAGGAGTTCGGCGGCGGTGCGGCCGAGGCGGCGGCGGGGCTGGCTGACTGAGGTGAGCGG
>DASYMC010000571.1:0-2952 GCA_036009255.1 Pseudonocardiaceae bacterium | reverse complement strand
GCCGCCTGGCTTCTCCGAATGACTATGGAAACCACGATTCTTCAGGTCTGAAGTGAGGCTACAGCAGCAAGATTGTTATTGGGGCTTGGCGATGAGTACGGAATTCATGACGGTGGTATACGGTCGTAAAACTAGCTGTGGAACGAATCCAACAAGATCCTCGACATCGACCGGTGGGTAGATCAAGCTGCGCAAACCGTGGGCGGAACGCACCAGGAGCAGTGCGTCAGACCGCATGTGGCGGCTGAGATGAGCAGTGATCTCGCGCTTCTCTTCTGGGGAAATTCCTACGAGCGCGGCCAAGCAGACGACATCGTACACTTCGAGGTCGGTGAACTCACGGAGATCGGAATGGATGAATCCCATGCTCTCCGCCTTGCCAAGCTGCTGTATCAGATGACGGCCGAGATCGAAGGCCTCCCTGTCGACTTCAAGGTTATCGACAGCCAGCTGGAATCCGTTGGTGAAGAGCACGGAGGTGATCGGCACCGGCCCGGATCCTGCGAACAGAAGCCGCTTCGGAGTGTGACCGGTGAGCGCTAATACGGAATGTATCTCCACGCCGCAGAGCTGCAGATAGTTACAATAGTTCGGGCAATTGAGTAATTCGGCCCACGGGTCAGGAGATGTGCTGATACGTCGCGACCATGCGCGTTCTTCTCGAAATATGTGATCGGCGCATAGTCGACAGAAACACGGCCGCAGCTCAACAATGCGCGGATCTCGGAGTACCTGCTCGACGACCGCTTCCGGCTGTCCTCCGATGCAGAGCTCGACCACCTCGGCGAATAGCGTGGTGACGTAGTCAGACGGCTCCAGGGAGGGTGCGGCTGCCAGTTGCTGGTAGAGGCCACAGAAGCGACTTATCAGGATTTCCGCGGCGTCCTGCGTGGCTTCGGCTGGTTCGACCAGCCCTCTAATCCCGCTATCGATGGATTTCACCCTACCTCCGATCGGATGCATGACTCGCTGCGTCGCTGGCTCTGGCGTGGCTTCGACTCAGCGTCGCCGTGATCATGGCTGGCTTGGGTGCCGCTGTCGAGGTCTGGCGGGTCCCCAGTGCGCATTGTGTGCCCTGTCGGTATCGCGGCGACAATGCATTGATCCTGAGCTTGGGAACAACTTGGCTCGCGCAGGACAGAGCTCTTGAGCAGCGGTTTCGGGTGGTCATGACCGGCCGTGACGGACCACAAGTATGTCCCACGCGGGCAGGTGGAGGGCACGGGCTTGGCGGCCTTCCCGTCCTTTGGTGTTCGCCGGCGGGGTCGATCGTCGTGACTGACCCTCCAGCGAACTGCTCACCAGCGGCACCTAACTCGATGGCGGGATGCGGCTGGCTGCGGTGTTCAGCACCCCTGATCACATGCCCGCTCGGTGCGTGGATGGAGGGTGTTACCGATCCCGTGGCCGCTCGTGACAGCACAGTACCGCCGGACAATCGAGGGTATGGTGTCGCGGTATGCCGATCTGAGCGGCGGACAGGTTTCTGCTGCTCACCTCGGTCGTGCGAGAGGTTAGATAGCCACCGGTGTTCCACACACCCGGCCATTGGCGAGACGGTTGTTGCGGGCATACCGAGCACGGACGAGGTTTATTTCCCGAAGCGCGGGTGATGGATGCTCACGCGCTGCGTGGGTCTATCCCCACATACGGAGTCGCAACGGCCCCAGCGCACCAACCTCGGCCGCCAGCGCAGGCTGGATGTGCTGGTGAGTCTCATCAAAGCAGTGCGGCGACGCGATCCCGGAAGGAGCTTTTTCCCTGCATAACAGGGGCTTCGGCTACCCCTGAGCTACGAGGGCTGCTCTGCGGCTTTGTCGGCTCCGAAGCCTACCGTCCTGGCTCTGGTCGGCGGGATTGGCCGGACGGCGTGCCGCACGGCTGTCGCCGCGGGCAGTATCTCATGGTCTTGACCGGCCGGAAGAGCGGCCGTGATCTGGTCATTGAGCGTGTCCTGCCCTCGGTCGATGCACTTGGTGTAGATGATGCCGACCCGAGCCAACCGGCAGTCCGCAGCGGCGGCCTACGTAGGGCGCATCGACGAGTCCGCCTATCGCCTTCGTGATCGCCGGGCTGCGGATCGAGGACGGCCACATCGTGGAGATCACCGCCTTCCACGGCCCCGGCCTGTTCTCGATGATCGCCCGGCCCATCGTGTCGCCACCGACGCACCGATGAGTTTCTGCGGGATCCGCCGTCTCACCAGGGGTCAACCATATCGATCTCGACGGAGGTAGGTCGTGGGCAAGCTGCAGTGGCAGTGCGCCATGTCGCTGGACGGCTTCATCGCCGGCCCAGGTGGCGACATGTCGTGGTTGATCGAGCACCTCGGACCCAATCCGACGGTGGACGAGGTTATTGGCAAGGTCGGCGCCCTTCTCGTCGGCAACCGCACTTTCCGCGGTGACGATCCGTATAAGGGCACGACCAAGGAGGGCAAGCCGTACGGCGGAGGGTGGACCGGACCACAGTTCGTGCTTACCCACCACGCCCCGACCAAGCCGGTGCCGGGTGTCACCTTCGTCGGTGACCTCGACAGCGGCGTCGCCGCGGCCAAGGCCGCCGCGGGTGACAAGTACGTCAGCATCCTGGGCGCCGAAGTTGCCCGGCAGTGCCTCGACGCGGGTGTGCTCGATGAGATCCTCGTGTGCATCGCGCCGGTCCTGCTCGGCGACGGCGTCCCGCTGTTCGACCGCCCGGGCGGGGCCAACGTCAAGCTCGAACGTCTCAGCCTGACCCACGCGCCGCATGCGACGAACCTCTGGCTACGCGTGGTCCGATGAGCCTTTGTGTTTCGATTCCGGCTGCCGCTGTTTCAGCACCCGGCTCGGCACGGCGGCTCGTCACCGAGGCTTCGATGAGCGCTGGCGACGGCCGCCACGGGCGACTCAGAGCCGCCAGACCGCCAAGAGTTCAGATAGTTCCATGGTGACACCTCGCCCCGGCGGATCC
>DASYMC010000570.1:0-3612 GCA_036009255.1 Pseudonocardiaceae bacterium | reverse complement strand
ATCCGGGACGAAGTGCAGCACCGCCAGCATCAGCAGGCCGATCGGCTGATCGAGATCAAGCAGATGCTGGGTTTGCGGGTGGTCGAGGATACTCTCGACGTCGCGCAGGTTCGCCTGGATCGCTGCAGCCCGGTCGTTGCCGGCCAGCAGCAGATCGCAGTGCGTGACCGCGACCGGTTCCTTGTCGACGTACACCACCCGGCAATCCGGATTGGCTCGCTGGGCGATCTCGTGCACATTGCCGACAGTCGGGATGCCCGAGCCGATGTCGAGGAACTGGCGGATTCCGGAGTCGGCCATGAAGAGAACGGCTCGACGAAGAAAGGCCCGGGTAATTCGGATGGCGTCTCGCACCCCTGGCAGGACCTGTTGGATATTGTTCGCCATTTCGCGGTCGGCTGCGAAGTTGTGGGCACCGTCTAAAAAATAGTCGTACACCCGAGCTGCATTAGGCACGGTCGTGTCGATGCCCTGCGGCACCCAGGCCTCGTTCCTGACCATCGGTTCCCCGCTATCCTCGGTCGGCACGCGGGGCAGCTTAGGCGATCACGGGATCGCCGGCCATCGCCCGCAGCGCAATCATGGGTAGCGCGCCTGCCTTGAGTGGCGCGCCGCTTGAGTGTCGCAGTGTCGCGTGCGAATGTGGGCGGCATGGTGGTTGGTCCTGACGTCGCGGGTCACGGCTCCCGGAGCGGGGAGTGCATCGCCCCGGTTGCTCCCGGTCGGTTGCCGCTGCTCGGCCACACGATGTCGCTGCTGGGTCAGCCGTTTCGGTTCCTGTCGACGCTACGCTCGCACGGCGAGGTGGTGCAGATTTACCTCGGCACTCTGCCCATGTACGTGGTCACTAGCCCCGAGCTTGCCTGGCAGGTGCTGGCCACCGACGCCGACAGGTTCGACAAGGGGATGATCTTCGACAAGGTACGCCCGCTGTTCGGCAACGGTCTGCTCAACTCGGACGGCGATTTCAATCGGCGGCAGCGCCGCCTGATGCAGCCGGCGTTTCACCGGAAGCGAATCGCCGGTTATGTCCACACTATGACCAAGGCGGCTTCGGAGCTGGTCGAGTCATGGCGACCAAGTCAGGTGGTCGCGGTGGATGAGCAAATGGATAGTTTGGCGCTCTCCATAGTCGGGCAGACCCTCTTTTCGACCGAGCTGGGTCGGGACGCGGTCGCCGAGGCCCAGCGGTCGATGCCGATCCTGAGCAAGTACCTGGCGATCCGTGCCTTCGCGCCGAAGTTTGCGGAGCGGTTACCCATACCAGCCAACCGCCGGTACGACGAGGCCGCCGCCCGATTCCGGCGGGTCGTGGCAGAGGTCATCGCGGCGGCGCGCGCCGAGAGCAAAGATCATGGTGACCTGCTGTCCACGCTGCTGCTAGCCCGGGACGAGGACACCGGCGAGGGCATGAGCGACCAGCAGGTCCACGACGAGGTCGTCACGATCCTGACCGCTGGAGCCGAAACCACTGCTGTGGCTCTCGCCTGGTTCTTCTACGAGCTCGGACAGCACCCCGAGGTGGAGCGGCGCTTCCACACCGAGATCGATCATGTCATTGCGGGTCGCATCGTTACCTTCGACGACATTCCCAGGCTGCAGTACACCCAGCGGATCATCCGTGAAGTCCTGCGCAAGTATCCGCTGCTACTCCTGATGCGCCGGGCGCGTACTCACGTCGACCTCGGTGGTGTGCACATCCGGCCGGGCACCGAGGTAGCGCTCAGCCAGTACGCGCTCCATCACGATCCATA
Organism: Pseudonocardiaceae bacterium; assembly: GCA_036009255.1. Classification (GTDB taxonomy): domain Bacteria; phylum Actinomycetota; class Actinomycetes; order Mycobacteriales; family Pseudonocardiaceae. The sequence continues at coordinate 1,858 of DASYMC010000570.1, read as the reverse complement.
CCTGTACCCCGATCCGACGCGCTTCGACCCAGATCGATGGCTGCCGGACCGCGCCGCAACGCTGCCGAAAGGAGCGTTCGTCCCCTTCGGCGCGGGCCTGCATCACTGTCCCGGATACTCCTTTGCAGAGACGGAGATAACGATCGTTGCAGCGACGGTCGCCGCGCGGTGGCGGCTAGTGCCGGTCGCCGGTAAGCCCGTGCACCCGCGGCTGACAGCGACGATGCGCCCGAGCCGGTTATCCATGATCACCATGCCGCGACACGCGTGAGGCGTCCCGCACTAGGCCTGATTACCTTATGTGTGCGTCTGGTCGCTGACCGTTTATAGTCTGGCCTTTCCTCTGTTTTCCCGATCTTGAAAGGTCCTTCGTGCGCCTGCTGCCAACGCTGACGGGTTCGTTGCTCGCCTGCTTCAGCCTGCTGGTCGGTGGTGTTGTCGCGCCGCCGGCTGCCGCCGCCTCCGCAGTGAGCTGCGTGGAGACCGATCTCCCGGTGTCGGTTCCGACTCCCCGCGAGATCGTGCACGGACAACTCTGCATGCCCGCGGGCACGCCTCCCACGACTGTCCAGTTGCTGGTTCACGGCGGCCCGTACAACCGCGTGTACTGGGACTTCCCCTACGAGCCCCAGCGTTACTCCTACCAGCGCGACATGGCCGGCCACGGGTACGCCACCTTTGCGGTAGACCGAATCGGCACCGGCGAGAGCACGAAGCCGCCCAGCCTGACATTGCTGGACAGTGTCGAGGCGGCATCGATCCACCAGGTCATCGGCCATCTGCGCGCTGGCCGGGTCGGGGGGATGCGCTTCGACCGCGTCGTCCTGGTCGGACACTCGCTGGGCTCCGGCGTCGCGATCATGGAAGCAGCGACGTATCAGGACGTTGACGGGGTGATTCTTACCGGCATGACTCACCTGGTGTCGGCACTGACAGCGGCCAAGATCTTCACCATGAGCGTGCAGCCAGCGACGTTGGACCCGCAACTCCGCCACCGCGGCAGCGACGCTGGGTATATCACCACCATCCCGGGGCAACGCGCGCCGTTGTTCTATTCGACCAGCGACGCCGACCCCTCGGTGATCGCGACGGACGAGGCCACCAAAGACCAAACGTCGACCTTCAGCGTAGGGGCCATCATATTGTTCGACTTCCTAGGCCCCACGTCGCGCGGTATCAACGTTCCCGTCCTACTGGCAGTCGGTGGAAAGGATGCCATTTTCTGCGGTTTTCTCGCCCGTGACTGCTCAAGTGCGGAGGCATTGCGAAAACAGGAGGCGCCATACTTCAGTTCGGCCGCCGAGCTGTCCACCTATGTCCTGGCGGGATCAGGGCATTCCATGGCGTTGCACAAGAACGCTGGCGATTACCGGGAGGCGACCCGAGCTTGGCTGCGGGCACGGTTCGGTACCGGCCGTCAAAAGTCGTAGCGTGGTAGATCAGCCGAAGGTCCTGGGCGGCGATCCAGGTCCGAGCGAGCTGCTCGTCGTCGGTATCGCCGGCGTCGAGCCCGGCCAGCAACTTCGTCCAGGATCGGTGGCTGTGGTGGTCGGGTGCGCAAGTCGGGAGGCGAGGCCGCTCTGGGCACCCATGCTCATGCCGGCCAGTCCGATTAACCCGTAGGTGGCCGCGCCGGATGGCTGGCCGAGCAAACGCCGAAAGCACCTCCAGCCCGGAACGAGCCAGCAACAGCAGCAAGAAGATGTTGAGGAAGTGGGTGATGACCACCCACCACGGGAAGAAGTCGGGCATCGGCTCAGCTCCCCAGCAGGTGGGCCAGAACCGGGTGAAGCGTGCTCATCGACGGCTCCCGGTGGGCGTACGGGTGTGACCCGCGCGGGCGGTGGGGTCGTTGTCC
>DASYMC010000569.1:0-4888 GCA_036009255.1 Pseudonocardiaceae bacterium | reverse complement strand
CACCTCGCGGATCTGGCCTCCCGCGCCGGGTCGGAGCAGACCTTAACCCCTCGCCACGGTACGGCTGCAGGCAAAACCGCCGCCACAGCGCCGCGATCGAGTCGTGACCGACCCGGATGCCCCGATGCCGGGCCAGCCAGTCGGCCAACCACCGCGCCGACCAGTGCCTCACCCCGCACCCCAGCAGTGCCGCCAGCGGCGGATCACCGTGGCAGCCAAGACCTCGGGCTGCACTCAGGGATCATCACTGGCACACACGCCGAGTAAGCACCCAGAGCTGTCTGCGCTGGCCAAATAGAGCGTCGGCATGGGGCGTGACTTTCTGACGTGGGTTCCCACACGACGCGAGAGACTGCGCCGAGCCGGTCCTGCCAACAGATGAGCCAGCGGAGTACCACCCAGATACCCGCTGCCCCAACAAATACACGACACCCCCTCCCCTCCCCGAGCGGGCCAGCTTGCCGCGCGCGGCGGCGCAACCCGAACACACCAACGGCCGTGCCCAGGCCCTCAGACGTCAACTCACATCAGAACGCAATAGGACACAACGAGAACAAACCAGCTCACTGGTCGCAGCTGATCGGTCACTCGGCCACCGCAGGCCCGTCCATCAGGCTATGAAAAGTCGGGCATCACGTGGGGCGCCGAGGGAGAGGCGGGTGGTGAGTGCGCATCAGCGAGAGATCGAAACCAGCTTCGATCACTAGAGTGCCTGTGGAAAACCGCTGGTCACACCAGGTCCCATCCTTTGGTAATCCTGCCGGGGGCACCAAGCCAGAGCTATAAAGTGGCCCTGAGCTGCCAATTCGTGGTGCGAGCGTCGGTGCGAGACGCGAACTGTGGGCCACAAGAATCGGAGCTGACGCACGGATTGCTACATACGGCAAAGATCAATCCATGACGGAGGACGTGCTGGTCTGCCCGGGATGGCACCCGCCGAGAGCTGATACCGGGCCGATGCCCCAGTACCGGCGCGGGCATCGCGCGCCACGGTCACCGACCTTGCGTCTCAGGCGAAGACATCCCACCGCTGATTACTCCGTGGTGTCTCCTGGGTTCCCCGCGTGGCCGGTTTGAAGGACTGTTGACGGGGACGACGCATCGCCAGGTCGGTTAGGGGCCAATCAGGGTGCAGATGCGTCGGCCGACCCCGCATGTCGGTCTGGGTGTAGTGACCCGGACGCGACCGTCGGGTGCAGGTGCTGAAGATCCTCGGACACGTTGTCACGTAATCGCCGGAGCAGGCCCGAGAGTCCGGCGACCTCGTCGTCGGTGAGGCCGACCCGCAGCCGCCGGTCGAAGCGGACAGCGGCGGTGCGCATCCGGTCCGAACGCGGCTTCGTCCTGCTCTGCGAGCTGCACCACGTGCACCCGTCGATTCGCGGGATCGCACCGGTGGGTGATCAGCTCGCTCTGCTCCATCGCATTGAGGTGGTGCGTCAGCGTCGCACCCTGGATTCCGACCGCCTCGGCCAGCGCACGCTGATTGGACACCGGCTGGATCTTCGGCGAAATCAGGACCAGCCAGCTCGGCAACGAACCGGCGGCGGCCAGCGCGTCGTCGAAGGCTCGGCTCATCGCCTGCGCTGTGCTGCCCAGCGGCAGGCCGATCGGCGGCGTACTGGGTCGCGGCATGGACCGATGCTCCTGAAGTGCGTGTACCAGCGAGTGTCGATTCGCACGTCCGGACGCGACAGCACCCACTGCACCCGGCACCGGAACACCCCGACCGGCGACGCCCGGCAGCGCGGCGGTGTCCGCCGACCACCCTCAGCGGACGCACGGCGCTGGCTGGCGCTGGTATTCGTGGTGGTATTGCCCGTCGTGCCCGCCGCCGTCGCCAGAGCAGCTCTGACCGCGTTCTGCCTCGCCCGCTCCGGCTTTACCTGCGCACCCCAGGATACGCCAACAGCGCAGTTTGCGGCCCACGGAGCAGGGCATCCCGCTGGCCAAGGATGTCTGGTTAGCAGACAACGGGGTATCTCTGCTCATTGACGGTCTGGTCGGACGGGGCAGCCAGCGATGACCCGAACACCCGGTGGCCCGCACCTGCGGACGGTGCAGCCCGTCCGCCCGCGCAGCCCGCAGGGCACCACTCCGAGCGGCGTGGGCATCGCGAAAGTGGAATGTCCCCGTGATCTTAGGGAAGGGGCCGATATGGCCGAGCAGGGCGTGGTGAGGTGGTTTGAGGATCTGAGCTCAGGTGACGTCGCCCTGGTCGGTGGCAAGAACGCATCGCTTGGAGAAATGATCCGGAACCTGTCGCCGAAGGGCATTCGAGTGCCAGGTGGGTTTGCCAGCACTGCCCAGGCGTACTGGAACTTCCTGGATGCTAACAACTTGCGTGCGCCTATCTCCGAACAGATCGGGGCATTGCACCGCGGCGCAGACCTGGCAGAGGTGGGCGATGCTATCCGCCGGATGATTATGGACGCCGAGTTCCCACCACAGCTCGCCCAGGCGCTCAGGGATGCGTACCGGGAGCTCGGGGTTCGCCTGCAGCGAGAGAATCCGGACGTGGCGGTGCGCAGCAGCGCCACGGCTGAGGACCTTCCCCAGGCCAGCTTCGCCGGTCAACAGGAGACCTTCCTCCACGTCCGGGGTGAGGCGGCATTACTGGATGCCTGCAAACGCTGCTACGCGTCCCTCTTCACGGACCGGGCGATTAGCTACCGGCAGCACCACAACTTCGACCACCTCAAGGTGGCCCTCGCCATCGGCGTGCAGAAAATGGTCCGCTCCGACCGAGCCGGAGCCGGAGTGATGTTCTCCATCGACACCGACAGCGGCTTCCCGCACGTGGTGCTCGTCAACGCCTCATGGGGTTTGGGCGAGTCCGTGGTCGCGGGGACGGTGGACCCGGACGAGTACCTGGTCTTCAAACCACTGCTGGAGAACGAGACATTGTCCCCAGTGATCTCCAAGGACGTCGGGGGGAAGCGATCCAAGATGGTCTACAGCGAATCCGGCGACGACCCGACGAAGATCATCAAGACAACAGAGAAGGAGCAGCTGGCTTTCGTCCTCGATGACCGGGAAATACTCCAGCTGGCCAGGTGGGCGACCGTGATCGAGGACCACTACGGCGGTCCAACGGACATGGAATGGGCCAAGGACGGCGAAAACGCTGAACTCTACATCGTCCAGGCCCGACCCGAGACGGTGCAGGCGCGCAAGGATGCCTCGACCATGCGTTCGTACCGACTGAGCGAACATGGCACGCGGTTGACCAGTGGTCTGGCCATCGGTGATGCCATCGCCGCCGGGAAGGTGTGCAGTCTACGCAGCGCCGATGAGATCAACCGGTTCCAAGACGGTGCCGTACTCGTCACCGGCATCACCGACCCGGACTGGGAGCCGATCATGAAGCGGGCAGCAGCGATCGTCACCGACCACGGCGGCCGCACCTCCCACGCCGCCATTGTGAGCCGAGAGCTGGGCGTGGCCGCTGTCGTTGGGACCGGTGATGCCACGACCATCCTGTCGGACGGGCAGGAGATCACCGTCTCGTGCGCCGAGGGTGAGGAGGGCGTCGTCTACGAGGGGATCCTCGATTACCAGGAACGCCAAATCGACCTCGCCGACATCCCCGCAACGACGACCGAGGTCATGCTGAACCTGGCCGACCCCACAGCCGCCTTCCGGTGGTGGCGGCTACCGGCCGACGGGGTAGGCCTGGCCCGGATGGAGTTCGTCATCAACAACCAGATTCAGATTCACCCGATGGCGCTTGTCCACTTCGACGATCTTGAAGATACCGATGCCCGTCGCCGGATCGCCGAGATGACCCGCGGTTACGACGACAAGACCGAGTTCTTCGTCAGACGACTTGCCTATGGGATCGCCCGCATCGCCGCCGCCTGGTGGCCCAAGCCGGTCATCGTCCGGATGAGTGATCTCAAGACCAACGAATACGCGAGGCTCATCGGCGGTACGGCGTTCGAGCCGGCTGAGGAAAACCCGATGCTCGGCTGGCGCGGAGCGAGCCGCTACTACAGCGCGGGCTACCGGCAGGGTTTCGGCCTCGAGTGCCAGGCCGTCCGGCGGGTCCGAGACGAGATGGGGCTGACCAACACAGTGGTCATGATCCCATTCTGCCGCACCCTGGAGGAAGCCGATCGAGTCCTTGAGGTCATGGCCGATCACGGCCTCCCCCGCGGCCGCAACGACTTGCAGGTCTACGTAATGGCGGAGATCCCATCCAACATCGTGCTCGTGGAGGACTTCGCCGACCGTTTCGACGGGTTCTCCATCGGCAGCAACGATCTCACCCAACTCATACTCGGCGTCGACCGAGACTCCGAACGGCTGGCACCGCTGTTCGACGAAAGCGATCCGGCTGTCACGAAGAGCGTCGAAAACATGATCGACTCAGCCCACGGCAAGCACCGTAAGGTGGGTCTGTGCGGTCAGCGACCCAGCGACGACCCGGACTTCGCCCGCTTCCTCGTCAGCGCCGGCATCGATTCCATCTCGGTCACACCGGACAGCTTCCTACAGGTGAAAAACAACGTCGCTGCCGTCGAGCAGCGACAGCGGCGAGACGGGCAACACGAGCAGGACGTCACAGAGAAGTAGGGTTCACCGGTTAGGACCGGCCACGGCGGATACTTCATGGATGCTGGCGCGGACGTAGGTCGCGGTGGCGCGGCGACCGCCAATATTTCATCAATCCCGGTAGCTCATCTCGCCCAACATGGCGACGGAAGATGTACCTCGGCCGTACCCAATTCCCGCCGCGGAAGAGCCTGCTGCGGATGCCCAGGCCGGGTACGACATCTAGCCAGCGACGCGCCACGGGGAATGGTTTGGAGAATGAAACGGCGATCACTAAGGACGTCAGGATAACTCGAGCAAGTCGCCGCCACAATGTTCACGATTACGAGGC
>DASYMC010000568.1:0-2204 GCA_036009255.1 Pseudonocardiaceae bacterium | reverse complement strand
GGCACCGTTTGGAGGTTCGGCTGATGCCGGAGGTGTAGTACCCGGGTCAGTGCGCAGTGGCCTGTCTCCGCCTCGGCGTGCGTCGTGGGTAACCGCGGGGTGCGAAGCCTGGGGTAGAAGCCGAAGCGGCTCGTGTTCCATCCGGGGCGACCCCCAACGCCTCCACTGAAGCGGTGTGGCCGGTGAGGGTGTGGCGTGCGGTGCCGGTGATGGGATCCCAGATCTGGACCTCACCGGAATAGTCTCGAGTTCCCCCTGGCGGGGGCGCCCGTGCCGGGCTGAAAATCTGGCATGTGGCTGCCCGTGACGTCGTGGTCGCTTGGTGCCTCGCCCGAGGCCGTTGAATAGTCTGACGCTGGGAGCTGTTGTGAGGGGCCACTGCATTGTTGCCTCGAGCACGAGAGTTCGCCTCTGTTCCTGCCCCGCTGGCTCCCCGGGCAGCCACGCCTGGTCCGTTTGGTGTCGAGCGTGGTTGAGGTGAAGGCATGGAAACAACCGATGAGCCGATCGAGCTCGTCGAGCGGGTAGCCGCGCTCGATCTGGGCAAGGCCGCCCTGATGGCCTGTGTGCGGGTTCCGCACGAGCACGGGCCCGGTCGGCGGCGACAGGAGATCCGCGAGTACTCGACGCGGTCACGATCGCTGCTGGAGCTGGCGGACTGGTTGCGCTGCGAGCGGGTGGAGCTGGTCGCGATGGAGGCCACCAGCGACTACTGGAAGCCGGTGTACTACCTGCTGGAGGCCGAGGGGTTCACCTGCTGGCTGCTCAATGCCAAGCACGTGAAGAACGTCCCGGGCCGACCCAAGACCGACAAGATCGACGCGGTCTGGCTGGCCAAGGTGGTCGAGCGGGGCATGTGCTCGCCGAGCCTGGTGCATCCCAAACCGATCCGGCAGCTGCGGGATCTGACCCGCTACCGCCGCTCGCTGATCCGGGAACGGACCCGGGAGAAGCAGCGGGTCGAGAAGCTGCTCGAGGACAGCCAGATCAAGTTGTCGTCGGTGATCAGCGACATCTTCGGGGTGTCGGGCCGGGAGATGCTCGGCGCGTTGATCGCCGGACAACGCAGCCCCAAGGTGTTGGCGCAGATGGCCCGCGGCACCATGCGCTCCAAGATCGCTGTTCTGGAGGAGGCGCTGACAGGTCATTTCGAGGACCACCACGGCTTCCTCCTCCAGTCCATGCTGGACCACATCGACATGCTGACCGCTCAGGTCGAGACCGTCGGTGACCGTATCGAGGACGTGATCGCCCCTTTTTCCCACCACGTCGAGCGGTTCGATGAGATCACCGGGGTCGGTGTCACCGCCGCCCAGGAGCTCATCGCCGAGATCGGCGTGGATGTCACCCGGTTCCCTGACGCCGCCCACCTGGTGTCGTGGGCGAAGTTCGCGCCCATCGACAAGAACTCCGCCGGCCGCACACGCGGCGGGTCCACCGGCAAGGGCAACCCCTGGCTAGCAGGCACCCTCGGGGAGATCGTCGCATCGGTCGCGCGGACCGATACCTTCCTCGGCGACCGCTACCGGCGCCTGGCCCGCCGGCGCGGCAAGAACCGGGCCATCGTCGCGGTCGGCAACTCGGTCCTGACCATCATCTGGCACCTGCTCGCCGATCCCGAGGCCCGCTACCACGACCTTGGCGCCGACTTCTACCAAACCAAGGTCAACACCCGCCGCCGTGAACGCGACCTCGTCCGCCAGCTCGAACACCTCACCGGCAAGAAAGTCACCCTCGAAGCAGCCGTAGCCGCCTGATCCGAGGCTGGCCACTCAACTTCGCCCGACAAACGACACGAGGCCCGCCGCGGTCAGCGGGTACACGAGCCTGCCCGTCCCCGACTTGATTTTCGAGTTAGGACCGGGAAGTGGTTGGCGATCCACCAAGTGCCGGGCTCAACGATGATGCAGCGCCCGTCCGCGGTACCCAGGTCAATGACGATGCCCTGCCCGTAGCGGGTCAGGCGCAGCGCCACTGACTCCCGGTCGCAGTCTGCGGCCATGCCTTCGAGCACGGCCAACGCATCCGTCAAAGCTGATCCGCTCGGCGCGGACTTGTGATCGTCGTGATAGGCCCTGGCTAGACGTTGGCGTAGGCCGTCCCACCCGCGCAATGGGCGGGCCACCGCTGGACCGTCGAGCTCAACCGCGTAGGCGCTGCCGTCCAAGCCGGCGAGTATTCGGTAGCGCGCCTGAGCTAGACGG
>DASYMC010000567.1:0-20766 GCA_036009255.1 Pseudonocardiaceae bacterium | reverse complement strand
GTCTGTGGCACCTCCGCGCACTGCAACAGTCCTTCCCCGGACCTCACGGACGGTGACAGTGGCATCGGGATGAGGCACCGGAGGATGGGAGTGCGCGTAGCGTCGTACGAACCAGCTGTTAGAGCGCCGGTGACATCCGGCGGTGGGCGTTGGCCGACCAATCGACCATCAGCAGGGTGGCATCGTCCTGAAGCTGCCCGCCCTGGTGTGCGAGCACTGCGGCGGTCAGCCGTCGCAAGGTCTCAGGAGCGGACAGTTCCGCGAGTGAAGCGCGCTCGGTGAAGTCGACCAGTCGTTGCTCGCCGAAGAATTCTCCGGTTGCGTCCCGGGCCTCGATCACGCCGTCGGAGTACAGCAGCAACCGATCTCCCGGCTCGAGTTGTTCTTCGGCTATGACCTGATCACCGGTGGGTGCGGGAGCAAAACCGAGCGGGCGCCGCGGTGGATGGGCGAGTTCTTTGACGACCCGTCCGCCTCGCACGAGCAGTGGTGGAGGGTGGCCGGCCAACAGATAATGCAGCAGGCCGGTCTCGGTGTTGAGCCGGGCGAGCACCGCGGTGACGAACCGCCGCGGACCAGGCTGCTCGATGATCAGCTGGCTGGCACGATCGGCCTGGATAGCGAGGTCGGTCTCACCGCCGCGGCGAGTGTTGCGAATAGCGGTCATCGCCAGGGCCGTGGTCAAACATGCCTGCAGGTCGTGGCCGACGGCGTCGAACACCGCCAGATCCAGTGTGGTCGAGTCCGCGGCGTAGTCGTAGGCGTCTCCGGCGACCTGATCGTGGGGTTCCAGAAGCGCGGTGACCACGGTCCGCTCGCTGGCGAAGGTGCGCGGCGGGAGCAGCTGCCACAGCAGCTCGGAGGGTACAGACAGCGTCCTGTTGGTGCGCAGACCCCGCAACCGATCACTGTAAGCGATCTTGGTCATCAAGATGTGACCCATCAGCCCAGCCAACGACCAGGACCATTTGCGCAAATTCTCGTCATCGATCACACCTTCACCGAGACCGATTCGCAGCACTCCGATGCGCTCGGTGCCATCGAGCATGGGTACCCACAGCAGCCGATCACCGTTGTCGTCGGTTGCGGGCAAGATCTGGCCGAGCTGGTAGACGCGCCCCGCGATTGTTCCTTCGACCTGCACCGGCGAGGACCTGTGCAGCGACATCGGGTTCAGTACTCGTTGGGGTAGGTCCACCACAAGTACATCCGCGGTGAGGCCCACCTCATGGACGGCACCGTTGAGCATGACCGAGAGCTGGTCGCCGGTTACGAGATGGGAATCATCGATCACGCGCGCCAATACTGCGGCCCATCCTTCGCGCCACTTGCCCATGCGGGGAGCCTGTTCCTGTCCTGGGCCGCGCCGATGCTGCCAACCAGCACAACGGTCGCGGGGATCCCCGGTATCGTCACCAGCCAGTGAAAACTAGCGTGAACGGCGATTCACAGCTCAGCGGTCCTTGTGTAGCGCGTCGGCTACGGTGGCGACCAAGTCCAGGTCGCTGTCCAGTCCGGTGATACGCACCGGGCGCAGCACCCTGCGGTTGTCCCCGGTGACCACCCACAACCGGCAGCCCTGTGCGGCGCACCGTTCGTGGTACGTGACGAGCAGGATCAAGCCCGCGGAAGACATGAAGCTCAGATCGCTGAGATCGAGCACGAGGGGGGCGGGCGCAACGAGATTGGCCTGTACGGCGACGAGCTGCGCCTCTAGCACCGGCACGGTTACCGTGTCCAGCTCACCGGTGACTCGCACGATCGCGGCCGCGCCCTCGTTCCCGAGCTGCACTTCAATGCAGAGCGGCAGATCCGGAGCGGTCACGGCTGGATGGCCGGAACGAGAATGTCAGGCATCGCGACGGCCCTCCCTGGTCCTGCCCAGGGCAGGAACGTCAGCAGACATAGCGTGACGTTCAAAGATATGGGGAAGCGTTGCACTTGCGCAAGCCGCATAGCGCAACGAGGTATGGATCTCGGGTGGACACGCCGAGCCGACACTTCGGAAATCGCCGGGGTGTGCTCTACTCTGGACAGACGCGCCACGCGGAATGGGGGAGGTATAATGATCGTTCTGGGGATCATTCTGTTGGTTATTGGTTATCTGCTTCCGATTCAAATCCTGATTACGCTCGGGATCATTCTCATAGTGGTCGGCGTAATTCTGGAGCTACTCGGAGCCCTCGGGCGCCCACTCATGGGTCGCCGGCATTACTGGTAACGATCGCAAGCTCAGGCTGTTGAGAGATAACGGCCTGTCGACGAGGATGGCCGGCCGCGCATCGCCGAGCTGGCCCGGGTCCGGCTGGAAACGGCCAGCACCGCCCAGACCACCTTGCCGCCGCCGTGCTGAGGCGCGGTTCCCCAGTTGCGGCTGAGCTTGTCGACGAGCACGAGGCCCCTACCACCGGCGGCGCGGAGGCCGGGTACACGCAGCTGCGGTGGGCGCGCGTCTTGGTCAGTCACCGCCACGGTCAGCATGTTGCGGCGCAATTCCAGGCGCAGCCGGCCCTCAGAACGCGCGTGTTGCACCATATTGTCGATCAACTCCGAGGCCACTACCACTGCGTCGTTGGCCATTTCGGGAATTTCCCACTCGTCACAGGTCTGCTTGACCAGCTGTCGGGCCTGTCGCGCGCTGGCCGGGTCGTAGGGCAGGTGTACCTGACGCCTGCGGCGGCGGGGTGCTGCGGCGAGTCCCTCCAGCGCCTCGGGGACGCTGCGGTAGGTCGAGACGAATCGCGACACGGCGCTGGAGTCGAGCAATGCACGAAGCGGTTGTCGTGCCGCGGCGAGCACGAGTGTGACTCCTGGCCAGTTGCTGATGCGGTCAAGCACGGTGGGAAACACCGTCAGCAGCGACCTGGTAGTCGCATGCATGGATTCCAGGTCCACCACGATCGCCGCCGGCTCGTCGGCCGCACACTTCAGTAGGCCGTCCCGCAGCATCTCATAGGTCGCGGCGCTCAGCTCCCCAACCGGTCGCAGCACCAGCGTGTTGCTCTGCACGGAGGACTCTAGGCGAAGGGCGCCACCCGACTGACTGGTCATATGATCACCTCGAATCGGTGTCGACAGGCTTTGTCATTCGGCATGGACCCGCCACCTTTTCCGTATCCTCTGCTTTCGTACCCGGTCTGGCGGGCCCCCACGCCTGCCAGACGGGTGACGAGTGCCGTGCCGAGCATCACGTACTGGCAAGGCACGATCAAGCAACGTGGCCGACCTCGTGACGTCTGGAGTCGCGATTGCGTTATATGGTGCCTGGGATGAGTAACGACGACTTCCCAGCGAATATCCTGGGTGTACAGGTAGCCGAGCATGGTTCCGACGCGCGTGTCGTCACTGTGGCTGGTGAGGTAGACGCGCTGACCGCGCCCAAATTGGCTGCGTACCTGTCCGCCCAGCTTGCCGTCGCTCACGTGGTGGTGGTCAACCTGGACGAGGTGCGATTGTTGGGGTCTGCCGGGCTGCGGGTGCTCTTCGAGGCCAACGAACTTGCTATCCGGCAAGACCGTGAGCTGCGGTTGGTGTGCAACTCCCCGAACGCCACGCTAGCCCTGGAGGTCAGTGGGCTCAACGAGTACTTCGCCATGGCGGATAGTGTGCCGGAGGCCCTGAGCAGCTGATCCCCCTCGCGCCGCTGATTCGGCGCGGCATCATGCTCAGCGCAACGTCAGATGCAGACGTACGACGGTGCCCGCCGGATCGCTGTGCAGCTCGAGAAGGTCACTGAACTGGCGAGCCAGCCACAGCCCGCACCCGCCCCGGTCACCGGGACTGAGCGGTAGCTGCCCGGCCAGCGGGTCGCGCAACCCGGGGCCGCTGTCGCTGACTTGGCACAAGATCGTCTGAGGGTCCGTCCACACCTGCAGGATCCCCGATCCGCCGCCATGCTTGATCGCATTGGTCGCGACCTCGTCGACCGCTTGCACGAATGGCCCAACGGAGCGGGTATCCGCTCCGGTGTAGCTGGCATGGGAGGACACGAAGTCGCGCAGGGTGGCTAACTGATCCACTCCACTGAACCTGAGCCACAGGGCAGGGGGAGGCAGGTCAGGAAGCGGCGTGGAGTTACATTCAGAATTGAACACTGCCGGGTCGGCGTACCCGGGGCTCGGCCGGGGTTCTCCGCCCACGAGTAGCTCGGGATGGGTTCGAGCCACCTGGGTCATCGCGTCCTGATCGACAACGTGAATGTCATAGGTGCACAGCAGCGCGACGTTGGCCTCCACCAGTACGGTATTGACCAGCGATTCGTATCGATTCCACTCCTTGGTCTCCGGTGCGGACCGGGCAGTCCACAACGGCTCACCGATAATTCGCAGCCGGTGACCGTCCGCGCTGGCCATTCGCGCGGTGCGATGCGTGGAGGCGAGCGCCCGTGCCGGATGCCGGTAGCACTCGCTGCTCGGACAGAACTCCACCCGCTGCGCGTCGGCACCCAACGCCGCCCGCAGCCAATCCGAGTTACGGTCAGTGGTGGCGACCCGGATGGAATCCCCTTGCACCAGGCCATCGTGGATCAGCGGAAGGGTGCCCGCGAGGAACTCCTCCTCGGACCCGTACAGCAGGGCTTGATGGGTCACTGACCCGCCAACCTGCTTGGTGTCGAGATCGCACAACACGCCGCCACTCCCCAAACGTACGACCTTATCTGACCAAATACGGATGCCCCGGCCGCGTGCTTCCCAAACGTGGAAGGCTGCGGTGAGTTAGGCGAGAGTCAGATGCAGTCGCACGGTCGTGCCAGCCGGGTTACTGCGCACTTCGACGAGGTCGCAGAACTGGCGGGCCAACCACAGCCCGCAGCCACCAGCCCGGCCCGGGGGAAGAGGCAGGTGCCCGGCCAACGGGTCGCACAGTCCAGGGCCGGTGTCGGTCACTTCGCACGACATGGTCTGGGTGCCCGTCCAGACTCGCACCACGCCCGATCCGCCGCCGTGTTCGATGGCGTTGGTCGCCACCTCGTCGACCGCCTGGACGAATTGCGCGACGGACTGTACGGGCGCGTCGGCCCAGGTGGCGTAGGAAGTCATGAATGCGCGCAAGGTGGCCAGTTGGCTCAGGTGGTCGAACGCCAGCCGAAGGGCCGAGGAGGGGGGCTCGGGCAGGGGCGAGGAGTCGCATTCGGCGGTGAACACCGCCGGGTCGGTGTAATCGTGGCTAGGCTGAGCGCCGCCGTCTACGACCAGCTCGGGATGGGTCCGGGCCACCTGTGCCAGGATGTGGGGCTCCACTTCGCGAGTGTCGTAGCCGCACACGACCGAGGCATTGCAGGAGGCGAGCGCGAGGTTGAGCAGCGACTCCTGCCGAGCCCGTTCGGTGCTCTCCGGTCCCTGACAGGCCGTCCATAACGGCTCTCCGATCATCCGCAGCCGCTGCCTGCCCGCACCTAGTGGCGCAGCGCGGTTCAGCGCAGCCAGTGCTCGCACCGGATGCCGGTACCACTGGCTGCAATCACCGAAGACCACCTGACGGGCATCCGCACCCAACGCCGCCCGTAGCCATCCGGCATTCCGCACCGTGGACATGACCCAGACCGTGTCGCCACGCGTCAGCCCATCCTGAATGAAGGGGACAGTGCCGGCCAGGAACTCCTGCTTCGACCCGTACAGCAACCCCTGATGCACCAACCACCTGCCACCCTTGCCGGTGCCTGCGGCGCTTGCCACACCGCGGACCGGGCGACCTGGCCATTCTGATCCAGCCATCGCCCGAAAACGTATCAGACCCGGAGCGGGCTTCCGGGACGTTTGCGTGGTGTTTGGAGAACACGGCGGCGGGTAGCCAGCAGGGGTGAGCGACATGCGAGTGGCAGTGACCGGTGCTTCCGGGAACCTCGGTACCTCGGTTCTGGCGGCGTTGCGTGCAGACCCAGCCATCAAGGAGATCGTCGGCGTTGCCCGGCGCCGGCCGAGCGCCGAGCTGGACAAGGTGCGCTGGGTCAGCGCAGATGTCGCATCCGACGACCTGAGTGTGGCGTTCGCCGGCGTAGATGCCGTTATCCACCTCGCCTGGCTGATCCAACCCTCACGGGACCCGGGGGCGACCTGGCAGGCGAATGTTGTCGCCTCGTCCCGAGTGTTCGACGCTGCTGCGTCGGCCGGTGTCGGCGCAGTGGTGTACTCCTCATCCGTCGGTGCCTACTCGCCCGGGCCGAAAGATCGCCGGGTCGACGAGACATGGCCGACTGACGGGGTGCCCACCTGCATATATTCGCGCGAGAAGGCCTATGTCGAGCGAGTTCTCGACACCTTCGCGGCGTGCCATCCCCAGATTCGGGTAGTTCGGCTGCGGCCCGGTTTCGTGTTTAAACGAGCCGCAGCCAGTGGCATCCGGCGATTGTTTGCGGGGCCTTTCCTGCCGACTCCGTTGCTTCGTCCCGGGTTCATCCCGCTGGTACCCCAACTGCCGGAGCTGCTGTTCCAGGCCGTGCACAGCCACGATGTCGCTCAGGCGTTCCGGCTGGCGACGGTCGACCGCGCGGCATCAGGCGCCTTCAACCTGGCGGCTGATCCGGTGCTGGATTCATCCCAACTCGCCAAGCTGCTCGACGCCCGGATGGTGCCGCTGCCAGCGGGGGTGCTCCGGGCGCTCGCGGCGCTGGCGTGGCACGCTCGGCTGGTTCCCACCGAGCCAGGCATGGTGGACCTGCTCCTGACGTTACCGCTGATGGATACTTCGCGCGCTCGCGACGCACTGGGTTGGCGACCCCAGCACTCGGCGGGAGATGCCCTTCTTGAGCTGCTCGCCGGCATGCGTGAGAACGCCGGCTCGGTTACGCCGCCATTGGAACGCTCTCGCGGCATAGCTGGGCGGCTCGCCGAACTTCGCACCGGCGTCGGCGCAACAGACAAGTGAACAATAGTGCGCGCTGCGCAATAAGCGCGAAGTAACTCGTCGTTCTGATCTCCATGCTCTTCGTGAAAATTCGCTCTCGGCGTTGACGCGTTCATCTGAGGTTTGCTGTGCCGACACCTTTTGAGGCCGTACGGTCACCTCAAGGTTGTCCGCCAGTGAGTTAAGAGTGACACCCTAAAAATGACCGATTAGGCGACCGGATTTGCACAACGTGGGATTGTCGAGGTCGTCGACCGCCTGCTGCGGACGGAGGAGACATGACGGACCGTGAACTCCGCGTCGCGATCCGGCAGCGATTCAACGCGCTGCGAATTGCGGTGCAACAGCGTCGTGCCGAGCTCATCGCCGAAACTGAAGCAGAGCTGCTTAACCGGTTCCAGGCCGAGAACGAACGCATCGAGGAACTGAACCGGGGACTGAGGGAAATCACCGACGAAGCGAACCGGAAAGCTGTGGCCCTGTTGCGCGAGTTCAAGGATCTCGCTGCCGGTGGCCGCTGGAAGGGGAGCCGGCAGGCGATGTTCGAGGTGCCACGCATCTCCCGCACCAATGTCGACCGCGCCCAGCGACACCGCGCCCTGATGACTGATATCGAAAATCAAACCAATCAGGCGCTGCGGGTACTCGATCGGCAGCAGGCGAGTTTGATACGGGCCCCCGACCGGGCCCGGACATTGATGGCTAAAGGAGCCCCCGCCATCGTCACCGGTCTCATACCGCCGGCGCGGTTATGGGACGTCGAGCCCCTAGCGATGGCCTGATCAGCCAGGACCCAGTCAGGGGCCGGAGTTATCGGGTCGGCGGTTGCACGAGCCCGGTCTGATACGCGGCAGCCACGGCTTGCGCCTTTTCCCGCACGCCGAGCTTCATCATCACCCGGGCAAGATGCGTTTTCACGGTGGCTTCGCTGATGAACAGCTCTAGGGCTACATCGGCGTTGGACAGGCCGCGAGCCATGAGGGAGAGAACCTCCCGCTCGCGTGGCGTCAACTGGGCCATCTCCGCTGGGGTGGGAGTATGCGGCTCCGGCCTGGCGGCGAATTCGTCGATGAGCCGGCGGGCGACAGCGGGATCCAGCCAGGCTTCGCCGGCGACGACCGAGCGGATCGCATTGACGATCTCGGCCGGGGCGGCATCTTTGAGCAGGAACCCCGAGGCGCCGGCGCGTAGCGCGGCGTAAACGGCCTCATCGATGTGGTAGGTGGTGAGAATGATGACCCCGACGGGTTGGCCGTTCTGCGCGCTGAGGCCCTCCTCCACTACAGCGCGAGTCGCGGCGACGCCGTCCGTGCCCGGCATGCGCACATCCATGAGGACCACGTCGGGACGGTGGGCGCGGATCTGCGTCAACGCGTCCTTGCCGTCAGTGGCCTCGGCGACGACGGCGATGTCTTCTTCAGCGTTGACCAGCATCACAATGCCCGCCCGGACGAGCGGCTGATCATCAACCACGACGACTCGAATCACGCTGACACCATCCCTTGGTTTCCGCGGCCGTCGCTGGAGGCGCGCGCAACGGTGCCCTTGCGGGTGCCCCGATGCGCGGTGTCCGGAAGGGGCAGCGTCGCAGTCAGCCGGTAGCCACCGTTGTGATGGGGCCCGGCGTGCAGCCGCCCACCGGCTGCATGCGCTCGTGCGCGCAGGCCCACCAACCCACGCCCGACGGATAGCGCCTGCCCGCGACTCGCGGCCGCGACGTTGATGTCGTTGTCAATCTGGATGCGCAGGCTATTGGTGTCCCACACCATCCGAAGCTGTGGATGGGAGTTCATGCCGGCGTGCTTTAAAACGTTGGTCAGGCCTTCCTGCGCAATCCGGTACGCAGCCAGATCGATACTCGGATCCAGACTACGTGGTGTGCCTTCGACATGAACGGTGACCGGCATACCGGTATCCCGGAGCGACGTGAGCAGCAATGGCAAATCCGCCAGTCCAGGTTGCGGTCCCAGTTCGTCGAAGCCAGAGGCGTCGGGGTTGCTGGCCTCCAGCACTCCCAGGAGCCGGCGCAATTCGGCCATGGCCTGCTTGCCCGTGGCCTCGATGTGGGCTAGTGATTGGGTGACCTGCGCGAAGTTGGTATGGGCGATCCGGGCGGCTCCGGCGGCCTGCAGCACGATCGCGGTCACCGCGTGGGAGACGATGTCGTGTAGTTCTCGGGCGATCCTGCTGCGCTCCGCGGCCACCGCTTCCCGGACCGTCTCACGCTCGCGCTCGAGCTCCTCGACGTGCTGCCGGTTGGCCAGGGTCACCCGGCCCAGTGCCCACGCGCCAACGGTTGCGACGACAAGAATAATCGTGTTGGCTATGAATGATTGGATTTGATAGGAAAAGTTTTCGTAGATGCGGAACGACAACGAGGCGTCGAGGCCGACGGGAACGGCCGACGCAAGCAGGGCGAGTAGAGACGTTTTCTTAGGGCAATGCGCGGCAACGGCGTATAACGCAACGGGAACACCCACGACCGGGATGTAAAGCCTGTAAAGGGGCTCGATCGGCCACGCGAGCACGGTGAGCGCCCATTCGATACCGAAGACCACCAGGGGTGCTCTGACTCGCCAGGCTAGCGGTAGGAGCATGCCGAGCGCGTACAGCCACACGAGGATCGTCCAGGGCTTGGTCGCCACCTCGCTTATCTTGAACCATGAGCCGAAGAAGAATAGGTTGAAGAGAAAAAACGCCGAAATCAGAGCCGCATCCCGTTTGACTGACGGTGAGATTGGGATGCTCGGTATCCAACCCGGGAGTCTCATCGGGTTCCCTTACGGTGGGGGGTACTCAGCGTTATAGTGACTGTCCCCAGAGCTCGCTCTTCCACCACGATTATGGTGTTTGTTGTTGCTGCTGTTGTGGTTCCGGTGCTGTGCTCTGTTCACTCTGCTGGGCAGACATGATGCCAGGACAGGGACCAGGCTTGTCTCCTCTGCAGGGTCCCGGGTCCAAGGTGGGGAGGACGGCCGTCACGCTATTGCTCGGATACGCTTGTGCAGCTGTGGCAATAGGCGCTCCTGCGAAGATGAAAAAAGCGGTTAGGGCGAATGTTGGGATTGCTATCGCGGCACGTTTGACTGAAGATGGGCCACGGACGCTTCTTGGTGCCCCATCAGCCGGAGCCGTCTCAGTGGTGATCATCGTGTTCTCCTCGGTCGCAGCGCACGTTGAGCACAACTGGACATTTGACATTATTCTTCCACCTGTCTTGGCTTGAGGCAACCCGCCATAGCACACGGTGGCGTCAGTCGCTATTGAGTGGGCCACGGTTGAGTGATCCACCGTCATCCCACAGATGTAGAAGGCTTCCCAGGATACTTCATCTGATGTAGCTGGACTACACGAACTGAGGTAGCTCGAACATCCCCCGCGACGCACCTTCACCTCTACCACACCGCCCGCCCATCGGCCGTCCATTCGGTAAACGACCCCAGGTCATCCGCGCTTCTGCCGGTGGAAGTCTTCGCGTTGACCCGCTCTGTGACGTCAGCGGATGGCTTCGAGGTCAGTACGGCCCGCAGCCGGTTCAGTGCCCGGTGCTGCGCCACCCTGACCGCACCTGGACTCGATCCCACAGCCTCAGCGGTCTCCTCCACGGACAGGCCCACCACGACCCGCAGGTGCACGATCTCCCGTTGCTTGCCTGACAACGACTCCAGCAATCTGCTCATCCGCCCGGCGATCTCGCCGTGCATGACCCGTTCCTCTGGACCATCAGCCAGGTCAGTGGCATCGGGGACCTCTGAGACCGGTTCTGCGCGGTTGCGCGCCGCTGACCGGTGAGCGTCGGCCACCTTGTGGCCGGCAATGCCGTACACGAAGGCGAGAAAGGGCCGTCCTTCGTCACGGTACTTGGGTAGGGCCGTGAGGACCGCGAGACATACTTCCTGGGCTACATCATCCGCCGAGGCGAACGTCTTCTCCTGACCGCCGACGCGGGAGCGGCAATACCGCACCACGAGTGGACGGATCCAACGCAAGACGTTATCAATCGCGTTGGGATCACCACCGACGGCTGCACTGACCAGGGCGTTGCGGTCATCTCCCTTGTCCTGCGAAACCGCGGCGAGACTCGCAATGGATTTTGTCTCGATCGCCAGCGTGAGTCGCTTGGTGAGTGCTCGAACATCGGCGACTGCATGGTCCCCGACTGGAGCCAACGACTCGTCTGAGTCAAGTAGTGAAAGCGTAGCCACCGGATGCCCCTCTTGCTGATTGACCAGCCACCGTGTCCAGGTTCTTCGTGCCGCACCAATATGTCGGACACCAAGAGGCCAGACATCCGTTCCACAGACCATCTTCGGCCTACCCCAGCTCATGCAGTGGGGATACATCAGGTGAGGTAGCCGGCGGAGGGTTGCTACACCTGAGGGATGATCACATCCGTCTCACCTGGGGAAATGCGACTCTCCTGTCGGCGAGTTCGACAGCAGGGTTGTTACTCCGGTCTGGAGCAGCTCAGCTGTCGAACTCGGCGACAGGACAGCTCCGAGGGGTATCGCGTGCGGAGATCGGTCCGCAGGAGCTGAGCCGGGCATCGCCGTCAAGCGTGAGCTCGTCGTGCACGAGCTGGTAGGCCAGCTCGCGTCTATCCCGGCCTCCGGGAGCCGGTCGCGGGGAAAGCTAGCGGCTCCCGGGTAAACAGCGGGTTTACGGACAGGTCGGCGGTGCCGACCATGGAGGGTTGTCCTGCTGGGCGAGGGGCACAGGGGTGATCATGCCCGACGCCGCACCGTCAATAGTAGTAACGCCGACCGCCGATCGGATGCCCGATCGCTCCGAGCAGCGCAAGGATCGCTCCGACCACAATCAAGATGATCCCGAGCGTCCATAGAATCCCGATACCGAGCAGATACCCGACGACCAGTAAGATAATACCGAGAACAATCATGATTCCTCCCAGATCCCGCTTGGGCATCCGCTGGTCCGACTGACCCGGACCTACGCCGACGGAGCCGGCCGGTATCCTTCGCAGTTTACCCTGCGGATGAGCTCGGCAAACATGCCAAATCTGGCGCTGCCGAGGTCCGGCATGCTGGTTGTGCCAACGTAAGAATCGAGGATGGATCTGCGGCTTCAGCCCGGCGTATAGGAAGGTATGGCGGTGGTATCAGGCCTGCGCGGACTGAGCGGTCAGCGGCGGTGGCGCAGGGCAGCTGTGGTGATCGTCGGGCTCGCTGCGGCCGCGCTGGCCGTACGGGTGTTGTACGACAGCAGCGACGAGCTGCTCACGGCCGCCGACACCTTGACCTCGGTCCAGCCCGGCTGGCTCTTGGTGGCAGTCCTCGTTGAGCTGGTGTCCTATGCGGCACGGGGAGGCGCGACCGCGGTGGTGCTGCGCCGCGCTGGTGGCGGGGTCGGCCCGATGGTCCTGACGGCGGCCACGTTGGCCGGCGACGCAGCGGCGTACTGCTTGCCGTTCGGATTCGCTGCTTCCGGCGTGGTGATGATGGGTGTGTTGCGCCGTCGTCAGGTGAGTTCGGTGGTTGCCGGCTGGATGTTCGCGGTGTCCTCGGTGCTCTACGTTGGGTCGATCACGGTGCTGACCATCATCGCGGTCCCGATCGCCGGCAACGACGACCCCGTTCCCGGCCTGCAGGCGATCAGTGGCGGGCTGCTGTGCGCATTGGCTGTTCTCGGCGCTGCCTACGCAGTGCTGCGGCGGCCCGCCTTCCGGCGCAGGGTCGCCCGGGTGCTACCGACCGGGCGCCGGGCGCCGGCTCGCCGGCTCCCACCGAGTCGCGCTGAAAGTTCGAAGTGGAGAACAGGCCTGAGGGACTGGGCGCGGCAACTGCGCACCGTCCGGTTGACTCCTGCCGCTGGTATGGCGGCGTTCGGTCTGATGCTGGTCTCCTGGGTGACTGACGTCGCGGTGCTGGCGATCGCCTTCCTGGCGTTGGGCACCACCCCACCGTGGACCGGGTTGCTGCTCGCGTATTGCGCCGGCCAGATCGCGGCGAGCGTACCGATCACTCCCGGTGGGATCGGTGTCGTGGAGGGCAGCATCACCCTTGCGCTGGTCGCCTTCGGCGGCGCCGAAATCATCACCCTGGCCGCCGTGCTGCTCTACCGCCTGATCGCCTACTGGGGCTGCATTCCCGCCGGGGGGCTGGCGTGGCTGGCGCTGCGAGTGACTTCGCGGACCCCGGCTCATCAGGTCGCCGGAGCCCGCGAGGACCCCGTGGATACCAAGAACCCGGGGGCTGCCGTGGTTACCGAAGCGGAGTCGGCGTCATGAGCACCTTGCGGTGGTGGCGGCGCGCCGCGGTGGCTGGGTTCGTGGTCGCGTGCACCCTGACGGCGGCCTGTTCCGGGCCACGTAGCGGCGCCTCGGCGACCAGTAACGTCTCCAGTTGCGCCGCGGTGCTACCGCTGGCCCGCAATGTCGTCCACGAGCAGGGCACCCTCACCGTGGTCCGGCGAATCAGCAGGGACGATGCCGATGCTCTCAGCCGGAAGCTGGGCGCGACCCCGCCTGCAGCGCCCTCGACTGCTGCGCGGCCCGGGCCGCACCGTCCGGCCCGGCCCGGCTGGCCCAAGGCTTGCCTCGTCGTCTACCGCGGCAACTACCCGGCGGGCGCCATCTCCGGGGCCAGCCCACCGGCGGTGGCCGGTCACTACGCGCTCATCGTCCTGCGCGTCCGGCACCCCGCGGTCGACCGGATCCTGGTCACCGACCAGCCCCCTCCAGGCCTGCACCTCTGACCGGCAGGCGGCGACCCTTAGGCGTCCTTGGGCCTGCGTTCGACGAAGAAGCGCACCTGCTCGCCGACCTCGTCGACGTCGAGCTGTTGCTCGTGGAGGTCGAACACGACGGTTTGCGCCAGGAACACCTTGGCGCCGTGTGCATCCAGCACGGTGTCATCGTCGGCCGGGGCCCGTGCAATGGATAACCCCAGACCCTCTGCCCGGGTAGTTTGGCTCTGTGGCGAGATTCGCAGGCCGGCCCCGTCCGGCATCTCATTCTTGGTGATGAGTGAGTTGATGGCCCGGGCTGCTGCCTCGGTGACTGTCAGCATGCCGCTACCGTAGGGGCATTCGCCGCGAGGCGTAAGCGCGAGTCTGTTGTCGCATTCGCGGCCGTTCAGCGCAGACCGATGACCCCGAAACCTGCACCTGCGCTGGCGCAGAGCACCACGGCCGCGAGCAGTATCACCCACCGGCTGCTGGGGGATCTCTTCGCCCGGACGCGGGCCAGTATCGCCTGGTAACGCCACGGCCCCAGCAGCGTCGTCACGAGGATGCCGGTCCCAACGAGTACGCACCCGACGAGCACGGAAAGAAGCGCATGGCCACGGATGAACAGTGCACCGACACCGACCATCCCCAAACCGGACCGTTGCCAGGCCAAGGAGGTGCGTTCAGCCGCTGCGTTCAGGTCGAAGAGCGCATGTTCGGAAGGTGGCTGCCCGGACCCGGGGCTGCCGGTGATCATCCCGCTGCCCCGAGCATGATCACTGTTAGGGCCACCAGCACCACCGCGGCCAGTCCGAGGGCTACTAGGCGAGGCAGGACGCCGAGATGCAGCGAGCTGTTGGTGCGCAGTGCTCGCTCGGCCCGCTCCCACCGGAGGTAGCCTCCTCCGGCACAGGCCAGCGCCATCACCAGCAGGAACGCGGCGAGTCCCACCCGTACCGGCTTAGGCCCGAACTGAGGGACCAAACCCGTGAGTGCCACGGCGCCGGCGATGAGTCCCAGCGACGTTCGTAACCACGCCAGAAAAGTGCGCTCGTTGGCGAGAGTGAAGCGGTAGTCCGGATCGCTGCCGACTTCCCGCAGCGGGGGTTTCGCCGCCACGAGGTTGCGCGCTCAACTTTCTTGGGGGGTCTCCTCTGGGGTCAGCGCTTCGACGGTGTGTTCCCGCACTGGGCGCAGCTCAAATTCCCCGAACTGGCCGCGACGCACGGCCACGGCACTCATCGGCAGGGGTCGGCTCTGCCGGTGGCGGGGAGCAAGGGTCATTCCGGCCCGCGGTCGGCGGTCGGAGACGGGCGCGCGCATGTGGTCCTTCTTCGTTTGGTTACACGGGCTGCCGACAGCCGAGGTAGGAGCGCGCCACGTACGTGCACAGCGGAGTAAACCCGCATGCTCGGGCGCCCCTCGGCGAGATCGACGTAGTACAGGTTATTCCGGACGAGCAGCCAGCACGACACTGCCCCCGGGCTCCCGTCCGCGGTGAAGAGTACTCCTCGCGGCCGACATCGGCATACCTGCTATCGGATGGCTCCCACCAGGTCACATTCTGCGGCCATTTCGGGAAACCGGCAAGTCGTCCGGTACCTGTCCGTGCGATCATCCGGCATAGGTAGGCTGCACCCGTAGCCGGTCGCCTGCCGGGCAGGACCCACCAGTGCACGAGGGAGGCTCCGGTGGAACTGGACTATTGTTTCGTTCGGGACTACTGCTTTCGGGATGCGGTGCGCCAAGTCAGTCAGGCCGGCCGGTGAGCACCCCCCAGACTGGTCAGAGGCTCCCCGGCGGGGCGTCCCGCCGGGTGCCGCACGTCGCCAGAATGCTGGCTTGGGTCGGAGCGGATGGCCTGCGGCTGGAGGCTGCTCGGGTCGTTCTCGGTGAGCATGGCCTGCGAGCCACCGGATCGTTGGTGAGTTGCCAGCAGGACGGTATTGAGGCCTACTCCGCGTCGTACTCGTTGGCCACCGACGAGGTCGGAGTGGTCCAGCGCTTAACCGTCCGGACCACTCGCGCTCAAGGTGAGCAACACGTCACCCTTACCCGATCAGAGGAGGGCATCTGGCTGGTCGACCATGGTCAGGGCGCCGCGCGGACCAACTTCGGCGGAGCTCTGGACGTCGATCTCGAATGCAGCCCGTTGTTCAACGCTCTGCCGGTACGCCGCCTGGCCCTGCACCGCACCGCTACCAAGCATGGCCTCGCGATGGTGTTCGTCTCGTTGCCGAGCCTGGAAGTGAGCCGGGTCCCGCAGACCTACCGCACCGTCTCGGTGGGTGAGCCCGCCGTCATCTGTCTCAGCAGCGACTCATACGACGTGGAGTTCACCGTCGACACCGACGGTCTGGTTCTCGACTACCCCGGACTAGCCCACCGGGCGTGACGCGCCGGCGGCGATGCAGGCGCCGGCGGCGAGTACCGCTTGTTCCCCGCCCCGCACGGCGGCCAGCTGGATGCCCACCGGTAAACCGGTTACCTCCGGCGCTGGCACTGACACCGCCGGCCAGCCCAGCAGGTTGAAGGGCAGCGTCAGGGATAGCAACGCGGGAAGGACCTCGACGTTCGTGCCGTCTGGGGCGCTCACTCGCCGGGCGCCGATCGGGGTGGACCGCAGCGGCGTGGCCGGGGTCAAGAGGAGATCGATGCCGCTGGTGAGCATCCGAGCAGTCAGCTCGGTGACCAGCCGGCGCCGGGTGCGCTGCGCGGTGACGTAGTCGGCCGCGGTGTACTCGGCGGCGATGCGCAGCCGTGCTGCGGTGGCCGGCTGATAGTCGCCGGGGCGTTGCGCCAGCCAACGTTGGTGGGTGGTGAGAGCCTCCACGCCGACGATCACCGGGTAGGTGGCGGCGAACTCGTCGATCCCGGGCATGCATATCTCGCGTAATACGGCACCGGCGATGCTCAGTGCGCCGGCGGCGCGATCCACCGCGGCGGCGATCTCGGGGTCATAGACCCGCCAGTACGGGTCGGTGGGGCGCCCGATCACGGTGCCTGAAATCGGGACCTCGGGATCAATCCGACGCCCGGTCAGCGCACTGAACGCGCTGGCGACCATGCCGACGTCGGTGCCGAGCAGCGCGACGTGGTCCAGCGTCTCTGACAGCGGGAACACCCCGGTGGTGGGTAGCGCGTCGCGCGCCGGTTTGAGCCCGACCACCCCGCACAGTGCGGCTGGGATCCGCCCCGAGCCGCCGGTGTCGGTGCCCACCGCGAGGGGGACCAGCCCGGCGGCCACCAGGGCCGCCGATCCGCTGGAGGATCCACCGGTGATCCGTTGCGGATCGTGCGGGTTGCGGCACGGGCCGCTGGCGGCGACGTCCCCGGTCGGCCCGTAGCCGAACTCGTGGGTGTGGGACTTGGCCAGGACCGCTGCGCCTGCGGCACGCAGCAGGGCCACCACCGCGGCGTCCTCGCGGGCGGCTGGGGCTTGAGCCAGCACTGCGCTGCCGCACCGGGTGGGCACCCCGGCCACGTCGATGAGGTCCTTGACCGCGACGGGCACCCCACTCAGCGGCCCCCGCCCCGAACGCCGCTCCGCAACCAACTGCACGATTGCGTTGTACGGGTTATCGGCCAGCGCCTGGCTCGGTTCCACCTCGCCTATCGCCACAGCTCCGCCTCAACAGCTCTTTCAGGCGGGTGAGCCGGTGTGGCCGGCCAACGGGCTACGCGCCCCACCGGTCACAGTGGCCCCTCTTGCCTCCGGGAGGCGGGGGTGGATGAGCCCTTAGCGCGACGGTCACAGTTGGACCCGACAGCGGGTGTCTTGGACGGAGACGACGCGGGCGCCTTGCTGAGCGAGCTCACGTAGCTGAGCCATTGCTCCGGGAGCGGTGATCTCCACGTTCACGGTATCGCGGTGCCCCCCGTTCCGTGCCCTGTCGAACGTTTGGCGAGCGCGATGGCCAGCGCGGAGGGTGGCTTCCAGCGCGCCGGTGGAGGCCAGCGAGCCGCGGGCGGCGCCTAGCCGACCCAGCGCGTCGTCCACCGCGTCGAGCAGCGCGTCGCGGTTGCCCTCGCACATCGCGCGGACCAAATCCGGGTTGGACGCGGCCACCCGGGTGCCGTCGGTGAACGACCCCGCGCTCAACGCCATCGCCAACGGTCCGCCGTCAGCGCCCACCGAGGCGAGCACGGCGGCCAGCACGTGCGGCAGGTGCGAGACCCGGGCGACCGCGGCATCGTGGTCCGCGGCGCCGGCCGGCACCACCTGCGCTCGGCAGTCCAACGCGAGCTGGGCGACCTGTGCCCACACCTCCGGGTCGGCGCCCTCGTCGCTGCCGACCACCCAGGACGACCCGGTAAACAGGGATGCCGAGCCGGCCGCCCAGCCTGAGTCGGACGTGCCCGCCATCGGGTGCCCGCCGACGTAGCGCGCTTGCGGGGTGTGTCGGGCGACCGCCGCCGCAACGGGTTGCTTGACGCTCACCACGTCAGTGAGCCGGCAGTGCGGGGCGCGGCGGGCCAGTACCGGCAGCACGTCGACTACTGCGGGCAGGGGTACCGCGAGCACCACCAGATCGTCGTCTGTGGTGCCCAACACCACATCCTCGATCGAGGATGTGACGTCGAAGCCTTCGTCGCGAGCCGCGGTGGCGGTCGTCTCGGACCTCGTGGCGCCCCGGACCTTCCAGCCCGCCGCGTCGGCGGCGCGCAGCAGTGACCCGCCGATCAGACCCAACCCGATGACGCTCAGAGTGCGCTCGCTCATGGTCTCAGCGCCTCCAGAGCGAAGCCGGCATACAGGGCGACCCCGTGCACCATCGCCTCCTCGTCGAACACCGCCCGGTTGGAGTGGTTCGCGGGCGCGGTGTCCGGTTCGTGCTCTGCGGGGCAGGCGCCGAGGAACGCCATCGCGCCGGGCACCTTGGCCAGCACGTAGGAGAAGTCCTCGGCGCCCATCAGCGGGTCCGACATGGGCTCGGCGTTGTGCTCGCCGAGCACCGAGCGGGCTAGGTCAATCACTCGGTGGCTCACCTCGTTGTCGTTGACGGTGACCGGGTAGCCGTGCTCGATGGCCACGGTCGCGACGCAGCCATGGGCCGCCGCGACGTGTTCGCAGACCCGGCGAATCTCCTCGTGCACCGTGATGCGGGTGTGCTCGGAGAGCGCTCGGATCGTACCCTCCAGCTCCGCGGTCTCCGGGATGATATTCGATGTGGTGCCTGCGGCGATCCGGGTCACGGTAAGCACCGCCGGATCGAAGACGCTGAGCACACGGGTGATCATGATTTGAAGCGCGCCGACCATCGCAGCGGCGGCCGGTACTGGATCCGCGGCGTTCTGCGGGGCGCTGGCGTGGCCGCCGCGGCCGGTGACGGTCACCCGCAGCACGTCCGAGGACGCCATGATGGCGCCTGGTCTGGTCTGCACCAGCCCGCTATCGAGAGTCGACGTGATGTGCAGTGCCAGCGCCCGTTCCGGAGTCCCAGCGATCTCCAGCAGGCCTTCGTCGAGCATGTGCCGCGCCCCGTGGAAACCCTCCTCACCGGGCTGGAACATCAGCAGCACCCGCCCGGCCAGCTCCTCGCGCCGCTCGGCGAGCAGCCGCGCGGCGGAGGCCAGCATCGCGACGTGAGTGTCGTGCCCGCAGGCGTGCATCGAGCCTGACAGCTCCGAGCTGAACGGCACCCCCGACTGCTCAGTGACCGGGAGCGCGTCCATGTCGGCCCGCAACAGCACGGTTGGTCCTGGCTTGGCCCCCTCGATGACCCCGATCACCGACGTGGTGTCGCCGCGACCGGGGTGCACTTGTACGGGGAACCCGGCCAAGGCCTGCAACACTGCGGCTTGAGTCTGGGGGAGATGCAGCCCCTGCTCCGGATGCCGGTGTAGCACACGGCGCAGCGCGACTGTGCGCGGCTGCAGGGCTTTGGCCGCGCACACGAGACTGGCCGTACCGAGGTTGGTCGAGCCGCGTCCGGAAATGCTTCCGGCGCGCCGCTGGTGACGGGGGCTGAGCCTGCTCACGACCCGGTATTCTCGCACCTTATCCTGGCGTTGGGGGGCTGGACACGTGATCGTACTTCCGTACTGTGGTAGACGGCGCATACTGTGGGTATGACGGTCACCGGCTTCGCCGTCGCGGTGGTTCGCGAGGACGGGCGCTGGCAGTGCACCAAACTCGACACTGCGGCCTTGCGAGATCTCGACGCGGCCATCACTGAGCTGCGTGGGCAGCGCTCCACTGGGGCGATTTTCGGTCTACTCGACGTCGATGACGAGTTCTTCGTCGTGGTACGACCCGTTCCTGGAGGGGTGTCGTTACTGTTGTCCGACGCCGTCGCCGCGTTGGATTACGACGTCGCCGCTGACGTCCTCGATTTGTTGCGTGTCGAGGTCCCCGAAGAGGACGCTGTGGACGCCGACGAGGTCTGGCCGGAGGGCGACCTCGGCCTGCTTGCGGACGTCGGGCTGCCGGCGGAGGAGATGCAAGTGATCATCGACGAGGTCGATCTGTACCCGGACGAGCAGCTGGAAATGATTGCCCAGCGGTGCGGATTCCGGCCGCAGCTCTCCGAGCTACTGGAGAAGCAACCGGGATGACGGTGGCCACCGGTGCCGATCTGGCGCTGGTCCGGCGCGCGCTCGAGGTGGCTGGTGGTGCAGCGGCAACCGGGGATATCCCGATCGGTGCCGTGCTGGTGGACGCTGACGGTGCCGAGCTGGCCGTCGCGTGCAACGCCCGCGAAGCCACCGGGGACCCCACCGCACACGCCGAGCTGCTAGCCCTACGCGCCGGAGCGGCCCGGTTGAATACTGGCTGGCGGCTCTCGGGTTGCACGCTGGCCGTCACCGTGGAGCCGTGCACCATGTGCGCCGGAGCCCTGGTGGCGGCCCGGGTGGACCGGCTGGTGTTCGGCGCCTGGGAGCCCAAGACGGGAGCGGTCGGCTCCCTCTGGGACGTCGTCCGGGACCGCCGGTTGAACCACCGCCTC
Source organism: Pseudonocardiaceae bacterium (assembly GCA_036009255.1). Taxonomy (GTDB): domain Bacteria; phylum Actinomycetota; class Actinomycetes; order Mycobacteriales; family Pseudonocardiaceae. The sequence continues at coordinate 286 of DASYMC010000567.1, read as the reverse complement.
GAAGTGGTGGGAGGTGTTCTCGCCGAGGAGTGCGCTGCTCTGCTGACCGGGTTCATGCGCCTTCGGCGCCCGTGAGGACCTGGCCGCGCAGCTGCGCGGCCAAATCCGCTACCCTCGTCGGCGGTAGCGTGTCCGAGCGGCCGAAGGAGCGCGCCTCGAAAGCGCGTGAGGGTTCACGCCCTCCGTGGGTTCAAATCCCACCGCTACCGCCAACTACCAGCAAGACCACCAGTTGAACTCGTGGACGCGTGTGGCGCTCTTCCGTCTCCGTCTCAGTTTCCGTCTC
>DASYMC010000566.1:0-4584 GCA_036009255.1 Pseudonocardiaceae bacterium | reverse complement strand
CCGTTGTGCCTGTTGCTGGTCGCCTGCCTGGTGGGGGCTGTATTCGCCGTCATGTCGATGGCGTCGGTCTCGGCGTCGAATCCGCTCAGGCCGCACTCCTACTGCCGTTCGTGGCGGCGGCAGTGAGTGTCGCTGGCCTTGCAATCGCGTTACCCAGGATCGACCGGCTGGCCCAGGGCGTTACGCATCACCCAATGACCACCCCGTACTCCGCCCTCGCGAAAACTGCCGCCCGTATCCGGGTGGGTTCGGTGGAGCAGGCCCTACCCGGCCTGGCGGAAGTGCTGGCCGATGGAACTCGAGCTCAATGCGCCGTCATCTGGTTGGCGGTAGAGGAAAAGCTGGTCAGCGCCGCGTCCTATCCCGTCGTCGAGGGCGCCAAAGCTCGCACCACCGCGAGCCTGGCAGCCCTGCTGGCGCTGCCGGATGTGGACCATGTAGTACCTGTGCTGGACGGATCGATGCTCCGGGCGGCGCTCACGATCAGCAAGCCGGGACTTGCCGTCACGCCGGCCGACCAACGGCTGATGCAGGACGTCGCTAACGGCGCGGGACTTCTACTGCGTGGTGCCCAGCTGAACGCTGAACTCGAGAAACGGGTGCGGCGGGCCGACGAACTCGCCACCGATCTGCAGGCGTCTCGGCAGCGACTCACCGGGGCACGGGATGTCGAACGCCGCCGACTGATCGCCGAACTCACCCACGTGACAACCGATCGACTCGTCGCGATACGCACCGAACTTGCCGACGCACAAGAGCTCCTCTCCGATGACGTGGCGTCGGCCGAGCGCGCGCAGCATGCCGTCGCACGAGCCCGGACCGGGCTGGATGAGCTGCTCGACCGATTCCGCGTGATCGCCCGGGGGGTGTACCCGACGGTGTTGCGGGCCCACGGTCCCTATGGCGCGCTCGACGAACTGGCGACCGATCTGTCGCGACCGGTGCTCCTGTCCGGGAGCCTCTCCCAGCGATTGGCCTGGGAGGTCGAATCGGGGATCTACTATCTGGCGGCCTCGGCGATGCACCAGCTCGCCGACCGACCGGCCGAACAGCCACTGCACGTGCACCTTGAGCACACCAGAGGGCAACTGGCCGTCCGCATCGCGGATCCCACCCCCGCCACGGCGACCGACGAGGTGCTCATGGCGCTGACCGTCGATATGGACCGGCTGGCGGCGTTGGGCGGTGACGTGGAGATCACCGAAGGCGGCGCGGGCGGCATCACACTACGAGCCTGGTTGCCCGATCAGCTCGAGCCGTTGGTGGACGACCTGACCAGACGGCGGCCCAGCCTGGTGCGATCCCATGAAGTTTCGCCATGATCAGTCAGCCGTCGGAACGCCTCCCCACCGTCGCCTACTGGGCGTTGTTCGCAGCCTGCGGCGTGGTGGCGGTCGGGTCGCTGGCCGTCGGCGGTATCGTGGCGGTCGCAACGCATTCGTCCGGCATGTCTGCGACCTTCGCCGCCGCCGCATCGGACGGCAGTTCGTGGGCTCGTGGCATCCTGGCCGCGAGGCCCAGGAGCGAGCCTCCCGCTCAGGCCCTACTCGACTACGCCTTCAGCGTCCTGAATCTCACCGTCGCCGTTATTCTGCTTGGTGTCGGTGGTCGAAGCTGGGTCATCCGGCTGCTGGCGCTTGGGTTGATTGGGTCAGCCGGCGCCTTCAATCTCCAGGCTGACACCGCAGAGCTGGTGGTGCAGACTGCGACAGGGCAGAGCATCGCGGGACTGCATGACGCGCTGCTGCATGTCGTAGCCTGCGCCGCCTATCTTCTCGCACTGTTACTGTTCCCCGCCGGGCGGTGGGACATTGGCCCGAGCTCGGGCGGCACCGTCGCCTCGTGGTGATCGCATATGGCGGCATTTTCGGCGCGATCGGGCTGGGTACCACTCTGCCGCCTTATGCAATCAGCTCTGTGCTGTTCTTCGGGTTACTCGTCCCCATCGTCGGACTCCTCGCGTTGCCCCGCCGCATCCGGCAGGGGGCCACTGCTGAGCAGCGGACGCAAGCACGCCTGCTGTTCAGCGTGCTCGCAGCTGCATTCTGCACTTTCGCCGTGCTGTGCATCGTTACCCTGCTGCTGCAGCACCTCAACGAGCCCGGGCTGACCGTCGTCGACCCCACCGCTGAACTCACACGTCCCTTCGCCGACGTTCCTGTGTCCGCGCCGCTGTTCTGGTTCTCCCGCCTAGGGTCAGCCGCCATCGCCGTCGCTCTACTGATAGCCGCGCAGCGCAATCGGCTGTGGACTGCAGAGCGACTGTTCAGCCGCGGTCTTGCGACCACGCTCGTCGTCGTGCTCGCGGGGGGCACATTCGTCGTCGTACGGGCCGTCTCTGTTCGTGTGACCGACAGCCAGCCGGCCACCGCGGCAGCCCTGGCCACCGTGGTCGTCGCGCTGCTGTTCCTGCCGCTGTACGCGCACGCCGAGCGACTCGTGGACCGGCTGCTGTACGGGAGCAGGCCGACGCCCTACAGCGTCCTGGCCGACCTGACTTCGCGGTCGCGCATCACCTCGACAGAGACGCCCGACCTCGCCGGAGTCGCCGAGGCTATCGCTCGTGGGCTGGGCGCGAACTCATGCCGGCTGACCGTCATCCGCCCTGGCATGCAGGACCGCGCCTATACATGGGTGGACGGCGACGTCGCTGCGGATACCGATGAAGTTGTCGCGCTACCGATCCGAGCGGGTGGCGAGCCGATCGGCACACTCGCGGTGGATCGGGTAGCGCTGGCGGGCCTGCACACCCAGCGCCGTCACCTGCTCGAGGACATCGCGGACAGCCTAGGCGCCATCCTGCAACTAAGCCGGCTCGAAATTGAGCTCGAACGACAGCTCCGGGCGGCGCTCGCACACGCCGAGGAGATCGCAGTCTCCCGACGCCAGGCTGTGTCAGAAATGGACAGCGAGCGGCGAACGATCGAGCGGAATCTGCACGATGGCGCGCAGCACCATCTGGTGTCCCTGCGGATGGCGCTCGGCCTCGTCGAACACGAGCTCGTGTGCGGCCAGTTCGACCAGGCACGGGATCGGCTGAGTCAGCTCGCCACCCAGATCGATACCGCGGAGACCGTACTTGCGGACACCGCGAGTGGGGTGTCGTCAATCCTGCTATCCGAGCGCGGACTCGTCGCGGCGCTCAACGCGGAGCTGTCCGGTGCGCACCCACCGATTGTCGTTACGTCACCGGACGCTTTGTCCGGCGTACGATTTCCCTCGGAAGTCGAGACGGCCGTCTACTTCTGTTGCCTCGAAGCGGTCAACAACGCGCGCAAGCACGCACCAGGTGCAACCATCGCAGTCGGAGTCCGGGAGGTGCAAAGCACGCTGCGCTTCACAGTCCGCGACAAGGGCCCGGGTTTCACCTCCCAGACCGATGGGGCGGGGGGTGGACCCGGTCGTGGTGGGCGGGGGCTGCGTAACGTCACGGCCCGGATCACCGCGGTCGGCGGCAAGATCTTGATCCGTTCGGTACCGGGTGCCGGCACGACAATCGAAGGTTTTGTTCCGCTGCCTCGCGATGCCCGTCCGGCCGCCACCGTGGAAAGCATCGCAGTCACCAAGCTCCGCACGCACCTGGCCGAACAGCCCCTGCTCGACCAACTGCGTGCAGTCGTCCGTGAGGCTCAAGAACTCTATCACGGGAGCGCGGAAAGTGGACGGCTGCGTGCGGTACAGACCCAGCTAGACGAGCCGGTGCAGCCAGGGATGATGGGGGTGGGTGACATCCGACGGGTCGAAACGATCAAGGCCCACTCGGCGCTGCGAGTGCTCGATGCAGTTGTGCGTTCGTCGCCGCTGAGCGGTGATCGGTCGATTCGGCTGCGCTACCAGCTTGAGCAAGTCCGTTCGGAAGCCCATGAGCTGGCCGAAATTGATCTTCTCGATGAGCTGCGATCCGGCATGTTGCCGCTGACCTCCGACGAACGCCAGATGGCAGAAGAACTGCTGGGGGCTGCCGGTACCGAGCCGAGAGCCAGATTTGGGTTGGGAGCCAATGCTGATATTGGTGAAGTACGCCAGGCTGCCGGACAGCAGCTGGCTCGCTGGCAGCTCCGCGCCTCACATCCGGCCACCACGAGAGCCGTGCGGGACGCGGCCGAAGTCCTGGTCCGAACCTGTGAGGAGCTGCTGACACAGGTCGGCACAGAGTGATTGGGGTGATCGGGTAGGACTCGTGATCCCAACCGCGTGCCCGGGCTATCACCAGCGCCGGACGCTCCGCACGCAAACGTCGGTCCTGACACGTGCTGATCATAGGGTCGGCACTGGGTCCGGTCATCGAACAGAGGACGTACGACACCTGACGTATACCGACCGGACTAGTGATCACCCTTGACATCGGCCGATGCGCTCTGTCAACATCAAACTGCGGTTACTGATTCGCAAACTTCTCGTCGGTGCAACAGAATGTTGCCGGTCGCGCTGACGCCGACGTGGGCGGAGGTCGAGATGGTCACTGTTCACAATGATCGCGTCGTCAGCGAAAAGCCCGGAAGTCGGACCTTGAGCACGCGGCGCACCCGCCGACAATGGGTGACACCGACCTGGCAACGACTGGAAACGCCCATGGAAGTCACG
>DASYMC010000565.1:0-1823 GCA_036009255.1 Pseudonocardiaceae bacterium | reverse complement strand
ATGGCCATCCGGACAACCGCGTAGCACAATCGGGCGCTCCGTCGACGAAGCCGCACGGCCATGGAAACACGCGCTCACGCCGCTGGCCGGGCCTCAGCTCTGTGGTCACCAACCGATGCAGTATCCATCGACACGCCGGTGGCGACCATGAACGTGGTTCGGCTCCAACACAGCCGTATGGGTCAAGAGACAATCACCCCGCGGTGCCCAATAGTTCGGCTATGTACCTTGATCTTGCCTCGCTGGCAGCGCTATCAGAGTCCTACTGAGCAGTTCAGCATCACATGAGAACGGAGTGAACACACGTTCGCCACGAGGATTCCTAGGCTGGCGCGGGGCCGATTCCACGCGGGCGCGCGCGGCCAGAGTATTTAACGGGTGGGCGGTGGTTATTGATGAGCAGCGCGTCAAGCTGCTCGGCGCGCGTGGTGCAGCAGGTGCCCTGACGTCGCCGCAGTAGGCCCGCACGGTGTGCGGGGACAAGCCGCGTACCGAACGCAGATGGGCCGCGAAACGGTCGCGATGCGCTGCCAGGTCGTCCGGTAGTGAGTCGGGTGCCGGCGGTTCCTCGCTCACCGGCAGGACAGTGCGCTCCTGGCAGCCGGAGGTCAAGCACCGCCACGCCTGGGATTCGGCGACATCCGGCACCAGCCGGTCACTCCACACGAGACCAGTCCCTGCAACTCCAGCAATGACAGCGCGGACCGCACCCGATGCAGTGGTACCCCGCTATCACCCACCAGTTGCTCCGGGTACCGGCAAGCCCGGACCGGCAGCGCCTCGTACACCGCGAGCAACTCCGGGCTCAGCCCATCGGTAGGGCGACGGGGCGTGCTTAACGGCGGCGCGAGATCGGTGCCGATCCGCCCCACGGCCTCGATGACCTCCGCTACCCGAGTGACCAACACCGCCGGCTCCTCGCGTACCGGCAGGTGCAGCCCACCGGGCGCGCTGGACACCTGCGCAGCTATCTACCTGTAACATCTCGATCTTCCTCGGTTGCTTTCCCGTTGATTGAGGAAGCTTGAGCTAGTCGATGCATCCGGGAGGTCCGCGTCGTCGGGTGGGGGGCCGTTCACCCAGGGCCACTGGTCACCCAGTAAGCATCGGCTGACGATCACACTCCTGCGGAGGCCTCAGGCACCCCTGCCCGGCCACCGCGGCGACCAGATGCGGAATGGTGTCTGCATCGTCAGCGACGCCTATCTCAACACCAGCGCGTTGGCCCGACTACTTCCCAAGGCTCATCGCCAGACCCTGTTGGTCACGCCTGGCACGCTCCTGCGCTGGCATGTCGACTTGGTCAGACGACGATGACTCGCAGGCGCCAGCGGTCCGGACGCCCGCCCACGTCACCATCGCTGCGCCGGGTGATTCTGCGCCTCGCTGGCGAGAACCCAGACTGGGGATACCGACGCATTGCCGGAGAACTCGCCGGCATGGGCCGTCAGGTCGGCGCCTCCACGGTCTGGGCGATCCTCAACGCGCCGGAATCGACCCGTCCCCACGACGCTGGTCCCTACCTGGACGGAGTTCCTGCGCAGCCAAGCACACGGAATTCTCGCTTGCGACTTCTTTCACTGCGACACCGTGCTCCTCACCAGGCTGTACTGCTTCGCAGTTGTCGAGCACGCCACCCGCCGGGTCCACATCCTCGGTGTCACCGCACATCACACCGCGGACTGGGTCGCCCAGCAAGCCCGCAATCTGCTCATGGACCTGGGCGATCGTGTGGAACAGTTCAGGTTCGTGATCCGGGACCGGGATTCGAAGTTCACCAGCATGTTCGACGCGGTCTTCGCCAGCGAGGGGATACGGATCAT
>DASYMC010000564.1:0-9145 GCA_036009255.1 Pseudonocardiaceae bacterium | reverse complement strand
CGGCAGGTTCAACGCCCGCCCGGTCCGGAAGTCCCGGCCGGAGAAGTCACCGACGCGCTCGGCTTGAGATTGCATCCACGCCCGGGTGAAGTGGAACGTCTCGGTGCGGACCGGATCTGCGAACGGGCTGAGGTAGGCCAGTACATCCTCCGCGCTCATCTGCATGCCAGGGCGGATGAAACCCTCCGAGCGCAGCAGCTCCAGTAGTTCCTCCGAACGTTCCTCGACAGCCAACCGCGTCGCTACCCCGAGGGTGCGCGGGGTCCCGCCGGGTAGCTTCGCCGCGGCACCGAAGTCCAGCACACCGAGCCGCCCGTCATCAAGCCGCAAGAAATTTCCCGGGTGGGGGTCGGCGTGTAGCAGCCCGGTGATGGTGGGGGAGGAGGAGTGGAACAGGGAGAGCTTGGTCCCGATGTCGTCCCGCTCAGACCGCGAGCCACTGCGGATGATCTGCGCCATGGGAGTTCCAGTGATCCACTCCGACACCATCACCTTCGGCGCGCTCGCGACGATCGCGGGGACGACGATGTCGGGGTGGTCATGAAACGCCGCAGCGAACGCGCGCTGGTTGTCAGCCTCGTCGCGGTAATCGAGCTCCTCCACCATCCGGTCCTGCAGCTCGGCGAGCAGCGGCTTGACGTCCATACCGGGCACGATCACCTGGAACAGCCGGCTGAACCTCCGCAGCTGCCGCAGGTCCGACCGCAGGGCCTCGTCCGCTCCGGGATACTGGACCTTGACCGCGACCTCACGGCCGTCATGCCACACAGCCCGGTGAACCTGGCCGATACTGGCGGCTGCAGCGGGTTCGTCGGCGAAGTAGGCGAAGCGGCGTCGCCACCCCGTGCCGAGCTGCTCATCGAGGACGCGCCGCACCGACTGCGGGGACATCGGCGGCGCAGCGGACTGCAGTTTGGTCAGGGCCTCCCGGTACGGTGCGGCCAGCTGATCAGGGATCGCCGCCTCGAACACGCTCAGCGCTTGACCGAACTTCATCGCGCCGCCCTTGAGCTCGCCGAGTACGGCGAACAGTTGCTCGGCAGTGCGCGCGCTGAGCTCGGCGTTCACATCGCTCGCGTTCTGCCCGGCGAGCCGCTTGCCCCAGCCTGCGGCGACCCTCCCAGCCACCCCAAGCGGGAGGCTCGCGAGCCGGGCGGTTCGCTGCGTTGCTCGGCGCGGGATGTCGGTCACGCGCCAATTGTGTCCCCACGGCATGAATTCTGCGAAGTAGCGGGATTGTTAGCTGGTACCGGACATCATTGTGGGGACATCATCCGGCGCCGCAGCCGCAGCGTGGATGGGCTGGCCGAGGCAGGCGGTGCATGGTGCCGCGTACCGGGTCCAGCTGCAGCGCCGCGCCCCACGTCGGCGGGGTAGGCAGACCGGCGCCGGGCCCAGCGATAGTGGCGAGCACCTGTTCGGCGATCAATGCGCCCGCGAGCTGGGTACAGGCCAGCCCGGCGGCCGGGATCCGTCCGACGAGCTGCGCGGCCAGTTTCGGCCAGGCCACATCCACCTCCGCACGGTGTAGGTCGGCACAGTGCAGGCAGCTGCTGCGTCCGGGCCACACCAGCGGACCTACTACCGCTATGCCCTCGTGGGCGTAGCCGATCAGATGGGGAATCCGGCTCCCGAGCAGCTCGGTCACCACTGCCCGCTCCGGAACCACTACGTCGCTGAGCACGACCAGGTCTGGCCGGCGGCGAGCGGCGCCGATCACTTCCGGGCCGCAGCGGCGCACGGCATCGGCGGCCGCCGCTGAGCGGGGCCTACCGATATCGTCGGGCAGGTAGCCGGTGCCGAGGTCTGCGGCGCAGACCGTTCCGGTGGCGTGTACCTCCACACACCTCACTCCGGCGGAGGCCAGCGCGGTGGCCACCGCTACTGCTACTCGGCCGGATCCGACCACCCGCACGACCGCTTTGCGTCGCTGACGCAGAACGGATCGGGTGGGGTGGGAGCTGTGCACCGACCAGTTGGCCGCCTCGGTGGCCAGCGCAATACGGTGCCAGCCCGGACGGCCGCCCTCGGGTGCTGACGCCTCCTGCACGAGGCCCAACCGGTGCAGGTCGCCGAGCATGCTGAGCGCCTCACGACGGGTCGAGCCCGCGGTCTGCGCTTCGGTGAGCAGCTCAGTGGTGCTGCGCACGCCGTCCATTCGCTTGAGCAGGGCTGCCAGTGATTCGGGCAGATCGTCCAGGACGATGGCCCGCTCATCATCCAGCCCGAGCTGCAGGCAGGTGGGAGAACGCCACAGCGCGGCCCGGCCCGGCGCTAGGCGCAGCCGTTCGGGAACGGCCGGGTCGGGGAGCATGCCGGTGGATGGTGCGGCGGTGGTGCTCGGCGGAATCATGCCAGAATACTGGCCGTCCCGATCCGGATGCTCAACTGACCATCCACAGGTTGCCCACAACTGTGGACATAGTGTGGACAGCTATGGCGCGGTGCGGAAACGCCTGGGCGCGGAAGAACCGACAGCCCAGCGGGCCGCATTACTCCGTAGAACGCTGGGCCGGCCCTGCGCCGGAGCCTTCGGGATCGTCCGGGGGCTGCTGCTCGTGAGGAGCCTCCGCCGCGGTTCGCTCGAGGGCGGCGATCGGGTCGTCCAGATCGGCGGCGTGCCTCGCAGCCCGATCGACGAACGCGACCGGATCGTCCAGGTCCTCGGCGGTGGGCAGCAGATCTGGGTGATTCCACAGGGCGTCGCGGCGCTCGACGTCGTGCTCTTCGGTGACCTTGCGCCACAGCTCGGAGGCTGCGCGCAGCTTGCGGGGCCGTAGTTCCAAGCCGACCAGCGTGGCGAAGGTGTGCTCGGCCGGGCCGCCCGAGGCGCGCCGCCGGCGAAGCGTCTCCCGGAGCGCCTCGGCACCGGGAAGGCGTTCACCCAACGCCTCCGCGACCACGACATCGACCCAACCCTCGACTAGCGCAAGCAACGTCTCCAGCCGGCGCAGCGCGGCCTTTTGTTCGGGACTGTGCTGTTGCTCGAGCACACCCGAGGTGAGCAACTGCTCCATACTCTGCGGGTTTGTCGGGTCGACCTGACGGGCGAGGTCCTGCAGGGCGTCGGTGTCCACTTGGATGCCGTGCGCGAACTGCTCGACGGTTCCCAGCAACCGCTGACGTAGCCACGGCACGTGGCCGAACAGGCGGTGGTGCGCCGCCTCGCGGGCCGCCAGAAAAACGATCACCTCGGGGCTCTTGCGCTCCAACCCGGCAGCGAACTGCTCGATCGCGGCAGGCAGTAATCCCGCCACACCCAGCGGGCCCAGTGGAAGGCCGATGTCGGTGGAGGTGAGCACCTCGCCTCCGAGCTGTGCCAGCGCCGAGCCGAGCTGCGAACCGAACGCCATCCCACCCATCTGCTCGACCATCGCGACCAAAGGACCGGCCGTCTGACGGACCTCGTCGGGCAGCGCCTCGATCCATGAACCGGCCATCCGCCGGGCCACCGGGTCGCACAACCGCCGCCAGGTGGGCAGGGTCAACTCCACCCAATCCCGAGGCGCCCAGGCGGCGGTGCTGTGCGCCCCCGTCGGCAGCGCCGTCGCCGGGTTCAGCCACAGCTCGGCCAGGTGCACCGCATCGGTGACCGCCGTGGCCTGCTGCGCGGAGGGCAGGCCAGTCGTGGACAGTTTCTGCAACGCCATCTGTTTGGCCAAGTCATAGTTGACCGGGCCACCGCCGCCGGCGGCACCTTGGCTGATCATCTGACCTAGCTGGGTGAGCATCTGTCCCAGGGCCCCGACATCGAACCCACCGGCCCCGAAGGCAGCGAAGGGGCTGGCGGGGTCAGGATTACCGCCGCTGCCGCCCTCGTCAGGTTTCCTCCGGTCGGGGTCCCGAGGATCGTCGGAGCCGAAGCCGAAGGGCACATCACTCATAGCTCTACGGTACGCGGACACCAAGCACGTACGCTGTTCGGCCGTGAGCCGCCGCACCTGGACCCTGCTGGTTAGCCTCAGCCTCGCGACGGCTCTGGGATTGCTGGGCGCGTTGGCGACGGTGCCCTACGTCGCGCTCCGCCCGGGACCCACGTTCGACACCCTCGGAGTGGTGGCAGGTAGGACGGTGGTGGACGTCAAGGGCACCCAGATCTACCCCACCACCGGGCACCTCAATATGACGACGGTGTCTGTGGTCGACAACGTAACCCTGTATACGGCGCTCGCCCTGTGGATGTCCGGGCACAGCGCCCTGGTTCCCCGCGACGAGATCTTCCCCCCGGAGCTGTCTGCGCAACAGGTGGAGAAGCAGAACCAGCAGATGTTCCAGGACTCAGAGGCCAACGCCAAGGCTGCGGCGCTGCGCTATCTCGGTTATCCCACCACGGTCGTGGCTGGTCAGGTGGTCGCTGGCGGTGCCGCGAGCGGCAGGCTGGTCGCCGGGGACCGGCTGTTGGCGCTCGATGGCCGGGAGCTGCGGACCGCGCAACAGACGGTCGAGCAGCTTGCTGGTAGCCACCCCGGGCAGGTCGTCCGGCTCCGTTTCCAGCGCGGCGACTCTCCGTCGCAGGAGGTCGCGATCACTCTTGGGACCGGCGCCCAACCGGGTCGCGGCTATTTGGGTATCGCGCTGACCGAGCGGCCCGAGGTGCCTTTCACCATCACCATCACCCTGGCCGATGTGGGCGGCCCTTCGGCGGGACTGATGTTCGCGCTGGCCATCGTGGACAAGCTGACGCCGGGCGCGCTGACCGGCAACACTTTCGTGGCGGGCACCGGCGAGATCGCCACCGATGGCCAGGTGGGCCCGATTGGTGGCATCCCGCTCAAGATGCTTCGGGCTCGGGAGGCCGGAGCAACGGTCTTCATGGTGCCCGCGGAAAATTGCAGCGAGGCGGCGCAGCGCGCTCCCGACGGTCTGCGGCTCGTGCGGGTGGGCACTCTGACGGATGCGGTACACGCACTTGATGAGATTCGAGCCGGTCAGCAGCCACCGCACTGCTGAGCGGCGCTCAGCGCAAGGTCGCCAGGAGCGCGCGGAGCAGGTTCGGGGCCAGTTGCGGGTCCTCCACCAGCTCGTCGCACAGCTGGTCGGTACCAGCTGCCCGTAACCGCAGCACGCAGGCGCCGAAGCCGTCTCGAAGTACCGCCGCCACCAGCCTGCCTTCCCGGCGCTGTGGATGTCCGGCAGCCGCGCGGCGAGCCTGCGCGGAGTCATCAGGTAGCTCGCCGAGATCAGCTTCCGCCGTCGGCGGAAGCACCACGATCTCCTGGGCCAACGCGCAGCCGGCCACCGAGTCAGGCCATTCGATACCCGCCAGCGCCGCGTCGAGTTCACCCTCGGGTAGGGCGTCCTGGGCGACCGGGGTAAGCGGGACCTGCCCGTCGAGTTGATCGACCAGATCCGGTTGGCTGGCCAGGAGGGCGGCTGTGGCAACCAGCGCGAACAGCTGCGGCGGCTGATCCCATCCAGCAGCTGCGACGAATTCCTCGACTTCGCGCGCAGTGGTAGGCAAAGCCTGGGACAACGCGGATGGATGCGGTGACGGCGTACTCACCCGCCCATGATCGCATCGCGACGGGAACCGGCAGTAGTGGTGCGGCCACCAGGATCGGAACCCCGGGGCCCTCCGTAGAGTTGGACAGGCAGGACCCAACTCGGCGTGGCACCGGTCACCCGAGGAGTCCGCACCGTACTGCACTGCTGTCGTCGCCAGGAGCGTGTCCTGTGGCCAACCGGCCCCCCGTCGGAGTTCCTGCCCTGTCCCGTCGCGCCCGGATGATGATCGCCGCCGGAGCTGCCGCGCTGGTGATCCTCATCGTCGGTTCGCGGCTGATCGATACTTATGTGGACTGGTTGTGGTTCGGCGAGGTGAATTTCCGGACCGTGTTTTCCACTGTCCTGGCCACCCGACTGGTGCAATTTCTGATCGTCGGCCTGGCGGTCGGTGGTGTGCTCGCGCTCAACATTGTGATCGCCTACCGCACCCGGCCGGTGTTTGTGCCGGTGGTAGGACCGGATGATCCGGTGGCGCGTTACCGCACCGCGATCCTGGCGCGGTTACGGCTGGTTGGCGTCGGTGTACCGCTGCTGGTCGGGTTCATCGCCGGCCTGTCCGCGCTGGGTGACTGGAAGACAGTGCAGGCCTACCTGCACGGTTCCAGCTTCGGCGTGTCCGACCCCCATTTCCACCGGGACGTCAGCTTCTACGCCTTCGAGCTGCCGTTTTATCGCGAACTCCTGGGCTGGACCTTCGTCGTCGTGGTGATCTCCTTCATCGGCGCATTGATCACCCACTACCTGTTCGGTGGGCTGCGGCTGGCTGGCCGCGGCGGTCAACTCTCTGGACCGGCCCGAGTCCAGCTCGCGGTGCTGGCCGGTGTATTCGTCCTACTCAAGGCGATGGGTTACTTCCTTGACCGGTACGGGTTGCTGTTCTCGCGGCGCAATCCACTGTTCACCGGGGCCAGTTACACCGACCTGAACGCGGTGCTCCCGGCCAAGATAATCTTGGCATGCATCGCGGTGATCTGTGCGGTGGCCTTCTTCGTCGGCGCGGTGCTGCGCAATCTGCAACTGCCTGCAATCGCCATCGCGTTGCTGTTGCTGTCCAGCATCCTGGTGGGTGCCGCGTGGCCGGCGGTTCTGGAACAGTTCGTGGTCCGCCCCAATGCCAACGAGCGGGAGGCGCCCTCCATCCAGCGCAACATCATTGCGACCCGCGAGGCCTATGGCATTACCGACCGGCAGGTCGGTTACTCGCAATACTCCGGACGTAGTGATGTGTCCCCGGCTGACGTGCGCGCCGACAACGTCACTATCCCCAACATCCGGCTGCTGGATCCAAGCGTCCTCTCCCAGACCTTCACTCAGCTGCAGCAGCGGGAGAATTTCTACGGCTTCCCGGACAAGCTCGATATCGACCGTTACACGATCGGCGGCAAGAAACAGGACTACATCGTCGCAGTACGAGAATTGGAGTCCGCGTCGCTGGCCGAGAACCAGCGCACCTGGATCAACCAGCATCTCACCTTCACCCACGGCAACGGCTTCGTCGCGGCCCCGGCCAACACCGTGAATTCAGCACTGGCGGACGCCGGTTCGGGGGAGGGCGGTTACCCGGTCTTCACCGTCTCGGATACCTCACGGCAAGGCGATATCCCGGTGCAGCAGCCGCGGATCTACTTCGGCGAGTTGATCGACGACTACGCGATCGTTGGCGGAAATCCCGGGGCCAACGCCCGGGAGTTCGACGGGCGCCCGGAGAACTACACCTACCAGGGCAAGGGTGGTGTAAAGCTGGGGAGTTGGGCGAGCCGGTTGCTATTCGCCTCCTACTACGGCGAGCGCAACATCCTGTTCAACCAGGCGATAGGGCCGGATTCGAAGATCATCTATAACCAGCATCCGAGGGATCGGGTGGAAAAGGTCGCGCCCTGGCTCACTGTCGATGGTGACCCGTACCCCGCCGTGGTGAATGGTCGGATCCAGTGGATCCTGGACGGCTACACGACTCTGGACAACTACCCATACGCGCAGCGGACCCTGCTGGGCAGAGCGACCACCGACTCGCTGACCGGCGTGGTCCGCCTGCCGGACGAAGAGATCAGCTACATCCGCAACTCGGTCAAGGCCACAGTGGACGCCTATGACGGCACCGTGACGCTGTATGCGGTGGATGAGACCGATCCGGTGCTGCGAACGTGGATGAACGCCTTCCCAGGAACCGTCCAGCCCAATACGGCCATCAGCGATGAGTTGCGGCAGCACTTCCGTTACCCGGAAGACCTGTTCAAGGTGCAGCGGGAGATGCTCGCTCGCTATCACGTGAACAACCCGTCGGTGTTCTTCACCAATGACGATTTCTGGAACGTGCCTGCTGATCCGACACTGAACCAGCCAAGTGTCGATCAGCCGCCCTATTACGTGCTGGCCGGGCCGCCGAACGGGGCGGGGCCTGCGGAGTTCCAGCTCACCAGCGCCCTGGTCAGCCTGCGCCGACCGTTCCTGGCCGCCTATATCTCAGTGGGGTGCGAACCGCAGAATTACGGCAAGATCAGGGTGCTTGAGCTGCCCGGCGAATCCCAGACGCTGGGCCCAGAGCAGGTCCAGAACAGGTTCGTATCCTCTGCCGAGGTCAGCAAGGAGCTCAACCTGTTACGGCAGTCCGAGACCGACGTGCGCTTCGGCAACCTACTCACCCTGCCGGTCGGCGGTGGTCTGCTCTACGTGGAACCCGTTTACATCGAGCGAGCGAACCGGCAAGCGACGTTCCCACAGCTCAACCGGGTGCTGGTTGCCTACGGTGACCGGATCGGGTACGACCCGACCCTGCGCGGGGCACTCAATCAGGTCTTCGGTGCGGGTGCCGGTGATGCAACTGTCTCGCCCGGGCAGCAGACCAGCGCACCCGGTCAAAGTGGCGTCCAGCCACCCGCAGCGGCCGGCGCCGGTGGCGCCAATCAGGACATGCGCCAGGCCGTCACCGACATCGGCGATGCGCTCAGACGCCTGCGGGCGGCACAGGGTACCGGCGACTTCAAGGAGCAGGGTAAGGCGCTGGCCGACCTCGACGCGGCCTCCAAACGCTTCGACGCGGCGTCCAGGGCAGCGGGTGGCGCCGCCGCTCCAGCGCCAGCCGGCGGCGGTGGCTGACTGGTGACCACGCGATTTGCCCCGCCGGTCACTGTGCGCGTAGGGTGGTCTTCACCAACGCGGGGTGGAGCAGCTCGGTAGCTCGCTGGGCTCATAACCCAGAGGTCGTAGGTTCGAATCCTACCCCCGCTACCAGGGAAAACAGGCCCGGTCTCATCGCAGGCCGGGCCTGTTTTGTGCCCGGTGGTAACCGATTTGGTAACGCACTCACCGCTATCATGCCGTCTCACCAGCATCAATTCCTCCCGGTAGGCCAGCGAGGATCACCGATGCCAGCGCATGAGCTACCTCACGGTCAGCTTCCAGGTCGCCGTGCATGTAGGTCTCCATCGTGAAGCTCACCGACGTGTGTCCAACTCGCTGGCTCAACGCCTTGGTGTCAACCCGGGCCAGCCGGCCAGCAGTCGCATAGCTATGTCGAACGTCGTGGAGCCGGATGCGGGGAAGCCCAGCAGCCTTAGCCAGTCGGTTGAAGCGGGCAGTGATGGTGTCCGGGTGTGGCGGTCGACCGTCTTCCCAGCAGAACAGCAGCCCGAGGTCCTGG
>DASYMC010000563.1:0-1678 GCA_036009255.1 Pseudonocardiaceae bacterium | reverse complement strand
CGCTAGCGGTCACATCGATGATGCAACGTCGAGGCTTAGATTGGCTTGCGGGCCAGGATGGCGCTGCATCCCGCGATCGTGGGTCGGTCCTCGACGTCGGTGAAGCCCACCCCCGTGAAGATCCGCGTGAGCTCCGGCCGTGACTGCTCCTGGAGTCCGGGCTGGGCGATGCCGAGCTGGCCGCCGGGGGCGCGCTGCTGGTCGAGGCGCGTTCGCGGTCGGCGGTGCCCGCCGGGACGCGGCCGCCGCGGCGCGCGCCAAGCGCGCCGCCAGCACGCTGATCGAGCACTACCGGGACAGTCCGGCTAGCTCACCGGAATTTTGACAGGTCGGCCGGCCGAACCAAGATGGACACCATGACCTATCTCGCCGCGCCGGACCGCTACGACTCCGCCACCTACCGCCGTTGTGGCCGCAGCGGGCTGGACCTGCCCGCGATCTCGCTGGGGTTGTGGCACAACTTCGGCGACAAGGAGCCGTTGGAGACCCAGCGGGCCATCCTGCGCCGAGCCTTCGACTCGGGCGTCACCCATTTCGACCTCGCCAACAACTACGGGCCGCCCTACGGCAGTGCGGAGCGCAACTTCGGCACGCTGTTCGCCCAGGACTTCCGCCCCTACCGCGACGAGCTGATCATCTCCACCAAGGCCGGCTACGACATGTGGCCGGGCCCGTACGGGCAGGGCGGCGGCTCGCGCAAGTACCTGTCGGCCAGCCTGGACCAGTCGCTGAGCCGGATGGGGCTCGACTACGTCGACATCTTCTACAGCCACCGCTTCGACCCGGACACGCCGCTCGAGGAGACGATGGGCGCGCTTGATGCGGCGGTGCGGGCCGGCAAGGCGCTGTACGTCGGGATCTCCTCCTACGGCCCGGACCGGACCCGGGAGGCGGTGGACATCCTGCGCGCGCTCGGCACCCCACTCCTGATCCACCAGCCGTCGTACTCGATGCTCAACCGGTGGATCGAGGAGCAGCTCCTCGACGTGCTCGGCGACGCCGGCGTCGGTTGTATCGCGTTCTCGCCGCTGGCCCAGGGAATGCTGACCAGCAAGTATCTCAACGGCATCCCGGAGGGCTCGCGGGCCAGCCGGGACGCCTCGCTGTCGACGGACCTGCTCAGCGAGAAGAACCTCGACCACATCCGGAGGTTGAACGCCATCGCGACCGACCGCGGGCAGTCGCTGGCGCAGCTGGCCCTGGCCTGGGCGCTGCGCGACCCCAGGGTCACCTCGGTACTCATCGGCGCGAGCAGTGTCCGGCAGCTCGACGACAGCCTCGGTGCGCTGGACAACCTCGAGTTCGGTCCCGACGAGCTGGCGCGCATCGACGAGCACGCGGTGGAGGCCGGCATCAACCTGTGGGCCACCTCCGGCGAGGCCTGATCGGGTGGTGATCTGAACTGGACCCGCAGTGGCCCGCCGGGGAGATATCGATTTCCCGGCGGATCCGGCGAATTGATAGTGCGCTTAGTTAACAACTTCCTGGGGGATCGACCTTCGGATTGTTCGGATCACTGATGGCCAGCTGACGGCGTGCCTCGGATGGCCTTTCGAGATGTGCCGCAATCCAGTACTTTCTAGTCCCAGTGGGGGCTAGATCCAGTGCCGGAGGAGTCGGTTGCGGATGGCCGGTGCTGTGAGCCTGCAGACGCTTCACGCCCCGTCGCGAGGTGTCT
>DASYMC010000562.1:0-7825 GCA_036009255.1 Pseudonocardiaceae bacterium | reverse complement strand
CACCCGGATCAGCCGGTGACGAGGACACAGCCACCGATGTCTGGGACAACATCACCGTCCTGGTGGACGACGCCGTCGCGCCAGGTGCAGTCGCTCAGGAAGACGAATCTCGGGTCGAGCAGCGCGAGCGGGATCCAGGGTTGGTCCTGGTGTCGGTTCACACCTCTCATAGAGTGTCGCGGCGGACGCCTCCCAGGGACTACTGCCTGTCCTTGCCGAGGACGTCCTTGGCGGCATCCTTGACTTTCTCCCCGGCCTGTTTGGCGTGGCCTTTGGCCTGATCGCCACGGCCTTCGGCTTCCAGCTCCGGATCGTCGCTCGCCCGGCCGGCAGTTTCCTTGACCTTCCCCTTAAGCACGTCAGCCTTGTTTTCGATCTTGTCGTCGATTCCCACAGTGTCCGCCTCCCAGTGTCAAAACGGTAGCAACCCCACCGGTTCGGTGCCGTACTGAGCGTGGCACGTGTTCGCTGAGTGCGCCTGTCGATCATAGTGCTGGTCGGGCGGCAGGGCATTAGGAATCGACCTGCCAGACAGCGGGAAATGACCCACTGTGATGTGGCGCCGGTAATTGAAGTTTAGGGAGGTCGTCGAGGTGGGTACGCGCCCTGCAAGGCAGGAACTACAGGCAACATCACCGGCAGGGACGACTCCGACTTCGGACGTGATATGGACCCGCAGGGATACGTCGCCGCCATACCGGCGCAGATCTCTCTCGGTCGACAGCTAAGCACGGAGGCTTTCAATGGCTCTTGATCCATCGGTCGACGTCGGCCGGAAGGTGTGGCGGCCGTGTTCGCACTGCCCGAACGAGGACAGCCTGTACCTGCTCAAGGCCGACGCCAATCTCGTCTACGTCCAATGTGGCTTATGCCACACCTGCTGGTGGTTGGATACCGGGAACGGGGTTGGCAAGAGACCCAAGGATGCCGAAGCCCCGCCACAGTGGCCAGCTTGACGGCCGGGCGCTAGCCGGATGCGCATCCGGTCCTCGCTGTTGGCCATGCGCTGCCGGTAAACCCGCAGCACGAGCGGCACCGGGAGCGCACCAGCGGCGGCGGCCAATAGCCAGTGGTGGGGCGTCGCGTGGCACACCTCTGGTCACGATCACCGAGAGCAGCACCCGATTACCGACCGTTCACCGCTCCTGGCAGACCGTTGAGCGACGTTCACCGGCGGGCCTCCGCCAACCGGAACTTGATCTGTGCAGGGATGTTGAGGCACTCACACACCCACGGCCCCCCAGACTCCGGGCTGGGCAACCTCCGAGGGGGTACTCCAGTGTCTCGTGGAAAGCACGCCAAACCGTCTCGTGGAAGGCACGCCAAACCGACCTCGCATCACCACTTACCGACTGCGCTGGCGGCGGTGACCCTGGCGGCCGGCGGTGTCCTGGCCTTCGCCGATAGCGCGGTCGCCGCATCCCTGCCTGGCAGTAGCACGTCGGCCCGGCCCGCCGGCCACGCCGATTTCATTGCGCTGCGGGCGCTGGACGCGGCCCTGTCGCAGCGCGGCACCCGCTACCGCAGCGGCGGCAGCGGGCCGGGCGGGTTCGACTGCTCCGGGCTGGTGCAGTGGTCCTACCGCCAGGCCGGCCTCTACCTGCCCCGCACGGCCGCCGCGCAGTCGCGGGTCGGTGCCCGGGTGAGCCTGTCCCAGATCAGGCCTGGTGACCTGATCTTTTACTCCTACGGTGGTCGTGTCGGACACGTCGCGATGGCCGCCGGGGACGGCATGCTGATCGAGTCGTCACAGCCTGGTCACCCGGTGGCCAAGCGCCGGATCTACACCAGGGGACTGGCCGTGATCCGGCGCGTCGCCTAGCCGTGCACTTGTCGATGGGACACCCCATGGCCGCTACCGAACGCACACACCCAGGAACGTGCCGATCGGCACACATCTGGACAGCAACGATCGACTCGCGGTCGGCTCACTGAGCGTGCGCGCACGGCTGCTTCGCCGTCCAGTGAGGACAGTCTTGGCCCGCGTGTAGTCCACGGCAGGTACTGGCGGCCGTGCACTGGCGAGCTGCAAGTTCAGCGGAGGAAAAGGTGAGGGAACGCCGCACTGATGCTCACGATGAGGATCAGCGACACCATCGCGCCCAGTGCCATCCACCCGCTGAGCGCCCAATAGTCCAGTTCGACGCGGTTCTCGTTCATGACCGGTGCATCGCGGCGCCATCGCCGGCCGTGTCCCGGGAAAATCCCTAATTCCAGCTGGTGCCGATCGGGGGAGGCAGCACCACGCACGTGCACACCGCCCGAAAACCGGGTATTTCGCGCCAAGTTGGGTCCCAGCGTCGTGGCGACCTGACTCGGAACTTAACTCGCCCGCGACGTGCCTCCCGGCGGCGTTGAGTCGTCGGGTTGCCGGGCCGGTCAGGAGCGGAGTGCGGGCTGGGTGATCACTGTTGGGGCACACTGGGGGCACGGGACGGCGACAAACGGCTCGAGAGGTTGACCACCCATGAGATGGAAACGTGCAGCTCAGCGGCGGAATCGACCCGTTGATCTGCACCCGGTCGGCCCCGGTCAGGAGTCGGTGTGGGATTACCCTCGGCCGCCCCGAGCGGAGCGGGTGTCCCGGCGGGCGCGGATCGTGCACGGAGGAACGCTGGTGCTCGACACCACTGACCTGGTGCGCGTGCTGGAGACGTCGCACCCGCCGACCTACTACGTGCCGCGCTCGGAGTTCCGGGTGCCGCTGATGCCTTCGCCGCGGCTCACGGTGTGCGAGTGGAAGGGCGAGGCGTGCTACGTCGATTTGCACGTACCCGGCGTCGCGCCGCTGCGCGAGGTCGGGTGGTGGTACCCGCAGCCCGAGCTTCGCTATCCGCAACTCACCGATAGGGCAGCCGTCTACGCTGGCCGGTTCGATGAGGTCACCCTGGACGATGAGCCGGTGACACCGCAGCCGGGCGAGTTCTACGGCGGCTGGATCACCGCCGGGATTGTCGGCCCGTTCAAAGGTGTCCCCGGCAGCTGGGGCTGGTAGCTGTTCGAAGCGACTCACCGCTTTGCGCCGCGGTGCTAGCTGGCACGCGGCGCCGATGACCCGATGACGATGGTGAAGAATTCCTATTGAGATCGCCGGGGGCATCGCTTACGTTCGTGATGCAGGTGACCACGGGGAGTAAGGGGGCCGTGTCGGACAACCTGGGGGATTGCAGACTGTGCGATGACGAGCTGCCGGTGATACCGGGGGGCACTGGCCGCGCTATGTCGTGAGAAAACTTCTCCGGCACGCACCTTACGATTCGATCACATCCCTGTTTCACAGTGTGGTCGATCGCCCACTTTTATGTAGCTGCATGCGCAATTGACCAGGCTTGTCGAGGTTTACTGGCGTCCATTACTGCTCTATCGAACGAAGGAGCGGGCATGAGTGTTGCACAGATTTTCGCGCAGGGTGGCGGCTATGAATTCGGCGGTGGCTGTGATTGCTTCGACTGGGAGTGCGATGGCAAGTACCGCCGTACTGGCTACTACTACCGCCGTTACGGCGACTACTACTGCTACAACGACGGTTGCGGCTACTCCGGCCACGTCCACAGGGGCAGGTTCCTAGGCCTTTACTAAGTCCGGTAGGTCGTCGGCGGTGGCCGCAACCACATCAGTGGGCGCTGCCCCGCCGACGCTGCCGACCGCCTCGGGCGACGATCCTGCCGCCACGTTCCGCCTCGGTGATCGATTGCGCTCAGCCGCCGCGCAGCGCCTCGCGCAGCCAGACGCGCACGCCGGTTCGCAGAGCCGGCCACCTTCCCTGCCATCAGCTGCCACGGTTGGACCGTGGAGAGCAGCAACTCCACCACCCGGCTGGACTTCTCCTCCACCACACCCTGCGTCGAGCTCCGGGGCTGGCTCCAGCGCCGCCGACCACCAGCGCATCCAGCGTGCCGGCCCGGATCTGCCGCTCACCGGTGACCCGATCGGGCACCGTCGAGGTCTGCACCTGCGTGCCCGATACCGAGGACAGCGCCGCGAACGGCGCCTCCGGCGCATCCACCCGGCATGTACCCGATGCGCCGCCTGTTTTCGAGGTCGATCGTCCGGCCATCCCACCGGACCTCGCCCCGATCGGCGGCCAGCACCCGAGCACGATCCGCATCGTGGTGGTCTTGCCAGCGCCGTTGCTGCCGACGAAACCGAACAGCTCACCGGCGCGGACCTCGAAAGTCATCTCCTGCAACGCGAGCACATCACCGTACCGCTTGGAGACCCCGTCAATCTCCAATCGGCCGGTCATCCACGTCCTTCCGCGGGCGGGTCATCTCGTGGCGCTGCTCCCGGCCCTACCTGCGCCGCACCGGCCTGCGGACTGGTGACGGCCATAGTCCTCGCCGAGTTCACCAGAGATTTCACGACCCTCAGTCCGTTACTCACCACCGAGCAATCCTCCGGGAGAGTCTTGCGCTGGCTGCGAAGATTCCCCGAGACACGAACTCTGCCTTAGGAGGTCAACATGGTCGAGGAGCGGTCCGCGGATCCGCGCTCGCAGCTGGCCGTCAAGATCCAATTTGATGTGCCGCATGCGGCCCGAATCTGGAACTACTGGATGGGCGGCAACGACAACTACGAGGTGGACTGTGTGACCGGTGAGGCAGTCGCCCAGGTGTATCCGGAGATCGTTACCATGGCCCAGCAGTCCCGGCGGTTCCTCATCCGTGCTGTGCATTTCTTGGCCGGTGAGGCCGGGGTCCACCAGTTCCTCGACATCGGCACTGGCCTGCCCACGATGCAGAACACCCACGAGGTCGCTCAGCGGATCGCGCCTGAGTCCCGGATCGTCTATGTCGATAACGACCCGCTGGTGCTGGTGCACGCCCGCGCCCTGCTGCGCAACACCACACCTGAGGGTGTGACCGCCTACGTGGACGCCGACATCCACGACCCGGATTTGATCATCTCGGATGCCCGCAACGTGCTGAACTTCAACCAGCCGGTCGTGGTCATGTTCATGGGCGTACTTGGTTATGTGATCGACGTCGACGACATGCGATCCATCGTGACACGGGTGATGGCCGCCGTCCCCTCTGGCAGCTACCTGGCGCTATGGGACGGCACCGACACCAGCGCGGCCGTGATCAAGGGCAGCGCGACGCTCGCGGAAAGCGGAGCTGTTCCTTACAACCTGCGCAGTCCCGAGCGGATCGGCCAGTGCTTCGAGGGCCTGGAGATGGTCGACCCCGGCTTGGTGCCGATCACGCTGTGGCGGCCGGACACCGCCGAGGTCGGCAAGGTCGAGCCTATTGACGCCTACGGCGCCGTGGCGCGCAAGCCGTGAGAGATAACATGCGTTACTCCCTCGGCGCATTCTCCGTCGCACGCATCGGCTTCGGCGCGATGCAGCTGCCCGGTCCTGGTGTGTTCGGCCCGCCACGTGACCGTGGCGAGGCACTCGCGGTGCTGCGGTGTGCGGTGGACCTGGGAGTCGACCATATTGACACCTCGCAGTACTACGGTCCTGACGTCGCCAACGAGCTGATCCGGGAGGCGCTGCATCCCTACCCCGACACCCTGGCGTTGGTCAGCAAGGTCGGTGCGCGCCGTGATGCCTCCGGTGGGTGGCTGCCCTACGACGAGCCTGAGCAGCTGCGGACGGGCATCGAGGACAACCTGCGCAGCCTCGGTGTCGAGTAGCTGGCGGCCGTCAACCTGCGGCTCATGGACGACGCGGCGCCCGATCAACGGTTCGACGACCAGCTCGCTGTGATGATCGAGGCGCGCGATGAGGGGCTGATCGGGGGCGTCGGCTTGAGCAACATCACTTGCGAGCACCTGCTGCGCGCGCTGAAACAGACGGATGTGGCGTGCGTGCAGAACCCGCTGAACCTGGTCGATCGCGCCTCGATGCCCCTTCTCGACGAGTGCACCTCGCGGGGAATTCCGTTCGTGCCATTCTTCCCGCTGGGTTCGGGCTTCGTCCGACCCAATCCGGTGCTGGGCAACGAGCACGTCATCAGCAACGCCGAGCGGCTCGGCATCACCCCGGTACAGGTGGCGCTTGCCTGGACGTTGGGGCTCGCGCCCAACGTCTTGTTGATTCCCGGCACGTCGTCGGTGCGGCACTTGGAGGAGAACCTCGCGGTCGCCGGCATCGAGCTCGACGAACAAGCGCAGCGGCAGTTGGCAGCGGCTACGGGATAGCCGGAGTGCCGGGTGGAGAGCTATCTCGCCGCTGTGGTGCGGTTGATCTCGCCTTCGTTGGCCACCCGGCCGCCCGCCGGGCGCAGGACGTCCAGCTCCGCGATCCCGATGCCCAGGTCCCGGCAGGTGACCGACCTTGCCGGCGGTGACCAGCTCGGCCATCGCTCCGACGGTCTCCTCGATGGGCACTGCCGCGTCGGCTCGGTGCTGGTGGTACAGATCGACGTGGTCGACGCCGAGCCGGCTCAGTGAGGCGTCGATGCGGCGCGGACGTATTCCGGGCGCCCGTCGGCCGGGCTCGGGCCAGAGAAGTCACTGCCCGGCTTGCGCACGATGCCGAACTTGGTGGCGATGATGACGCGGTCGCGCACCGGGGCCAAGGCGCGCCCGACGAGCTGCTCGTTGTGGCCGAAGCCGTAGAGGTCGGCGGTGTCGAACAGGGTCACACCGAGATCGACGGCTCGGTGCAGTAGCTGGGTCGACTCGGCGTCGTTCACCGGGCCGTAGGCGTAACTCCCCCGCCTGTCGTTTCCCGACACCGGCTCGGCGGGGGAGGACCTGCGGGGGCAGATCTCCCGGGTGGCCCACCCTGTTCACCGAGCCGGCGTTCGGCAAGCCGTTCGTCGGGCTGCTCGCGGACAGCCAGCACGATCCCGGGCTGGCCGACGCGCTGCACGGGGGGATCTACCACCGGCTGCTGATCAGCCACCAGCCGCTGTCGGCAGAGTATGCGCGCACCGTCGTGGACGAGGTCTTCGTGGGATTGCAAGCGCCCGGAGGCTCTGCCGATTCAGGCGAGCTCGCCGATGAAGTCCTTTGAGGTCGTCGGCTTCGAGAACATCGGGAAGTCGTAGGTGATGGCGTTGTCGTGCTCTTCGGCCGACGTCGCCGCCATGCAGTCGGTGAGGGTCACGACCTGGTAGCCGTGCTCGTAGCCGGTTCGCATTGTCGATTCGACGCAGCAATTGGTGAGAAAGCCACCGAGCGCGATGGTCGTGATTCCCTTGCTGCGGAGAATGAAATCGAGATTTGTGCTGGCGAAGGTATCCAGGCCGCGCTCGCCCTCGATCACGATGTCGCCTTCGTGCGGCGAGAGCTCGTCGACAATGGCGGCGCCCCAACTGTCCTTGACGAAGCACTGGCCGTCGACGACGCCCTTCAGGATCCCGTAGGGATGAGCGCTGAGCTCGCCGTATCCCTTGGCAAAGGTGATGGGGGCGTGCATGACCGTCACGCCGGCGGCTCGGGCGGCGTCGACTACTCGTTTGGTGTTGGCCAGCATGTTGGTCTTGTCCATCACGGCTTCGACCGCGGTGTGGAGGGTGCCGCCCTCGGAGGTGAAGTCGTTCTGGTACTCGATCAGCACGACGGCGGTAGTCGCGGGATTGATCGCCATGCTGGCCTCCTCATACCGGTGCGGGGGATTGCGTCCAGTCGGCCAAGCTTAATACTTTCCCGGCGCATCTGCGGATGCTGACAGGTGCAGCGCATCCGGCTGGTTACTGGATCCACCGGTGCTGGCTGATTGAATCGGTGACGTGCTGTTCGCCGACGTTGTGGCCGCCTCCGCCGCCGTGAGCGATACCCGGTCGCGGCGGGCCAAGGTCGATATTCTCGCCGCGGTGCTGCGCGCGCTGGCGCCGACGGAGGCCGAGCCGGCGGTGGCCTGGCTGGCCGG
>DASYMC010000561.1:0-13732 GCA_036009255.1 Pseudonocardiaceae bacterium | reverse complement strand
ATTCGTTTCGGCGGCTCGTTGAGACTGTCGGCACAGCACCTCGGCGACGGGAAACGCGTTGACCAGCGTGCGCGGGGCTGTAAGTGCTTGCTCGACTGGTTGGACCGCAGTGAGGGCGTCGAGAGTGTGGTAAAGCCCTTCTTCGATATCGATGATCCGGCGGGCGAAATCCTCGCCGTCGGCGCTGAGGGACAGCGTGACAGAGCTGGTGCTTGACACCGACGCCTGCTGGCCGCAACGGGACCGCCTCGTACCCCTCACTCGCCGCCCGCCGCCGACCCGTCCCGGCACGGCGGGGTGTGCTGGGCGTGTACCTCACGCAGGGCTCGGATGGCTTGCACCGCATGTCGGCCGTCGGCGGACTGGATTGCCATTACTGCGATGTATTCGTCGTCCGGGAGCTCGAGGCGAGCCCACGGCGCGCCATCGGGAAAGGACACCCAGAGCACCAACTCCCAGGGCACCGTGCGGGTTCCGAGCAGGTTACGCACCTCCACGCCGTCGGCACCGGCGCG
The DNA here is from genome assembly GCA_036009255.1 of Pseudonocardiaceae bacterium. GTDB lineage: Bacteria > Actinomycetota > Actinomycetes > Mycobacteriales > Pseudonocardiaceae. Next base: position 13,217 of record DASYMC010000561.1, on the reverse strand, counting down.
CACCCGGGGCCGGGCGAATAGCAGCGCCGCACCGGCGAGCAGCAGCCCCACCAGCACCATGGCTACCTGGTCGGAAAGCCGGAAGTAAACCCCGGTGGGGGTTTGTCGCAGCAGTGCCGCGACCACCGCGAACACCACAATCAGCACCACGGCGGCGGCCACCGCGACCCGACGGACCTTACGCGGCCTGACCTCGAACTGCACCCCGGCGGACTTCACGCCGCGCTGCCTGTGCACCAGGGACCTGCACAACGCGCATCAGGGCGCGACACGCCGGGTGGGGGCGTCACGGCGCGCTCCGGGAGGCCTGACGTAGTTCCCGCAGGACGAGAGTGGTCTGCAGGGCGGCGACGCAGGCCTCGAATCCCTTGTCCTCCGCAGAGCAGGGAAGCCCGCACCGATCCAGGGCCTGTTGCTCGGTATCACAGGTGAGTACACCGTTGCCGACCGCCACCCCCTCGTCGAGCGCGACCCGGGTAAGCCCGGCGGTGACCGCGTCGCAGACGTACTCGAAATGCGGAGTGCCCCCGCGGATCACTACCCCGAGCGCGACCACGGCGTCGTGGTGGCGGGCCAGTTCCTGGCACACCACGGGCAACTCGACGGCTCCTGGCACCCGCACCACCGTCGGTTCAGCGATCCCGGCTTCGACAGCGGCGGCATTGGCCCGGTCCAGCAGGGCGGTGGTGATCCGCTCATGCCAGCGGGTCGCAACGATGCCCAGGCGCAGTTCCGCGCAGCGAGGTACCTCCAGGGCGGGCTGACCAGTCCCGCTCACGGCCCTAACGCTCCGGTGGGACCCAGGTCATCGAGGTCGTGGCCCATCCGGTCCCGTTTGGTACGCAGGTACCGCAGGTTCTCCGGGTTCGGCCGAGTAGGCAGTGGGACCCTCCCGGTGATGGTCAGGCCGTAGCCCTCCAGTCCGGCCCGCTTGGCGGGGTTATTGGTGAGCAACCGCATCGAGCGCACTCCCAGATCCACCAGGATCTGCGCCCCGGTGCCGTAATCCCGGGCGTCGGCGGGCATGCCAAGGGCGAGGTTGGCGTCCACGGTGTCGGCACCGGCGTCTTGTAGCTGGTAGGCCTGCAGCTTGTGCATCAGCCCGATACCGCGCCCCTCGTGACCACGCACGTAGAGCACCACCCCGCGACCCTCGGCGGCGACGGCGGCTAGTGCGGCGTCCAACTGCGGGCCGCAGTCGCAGCGCAACGAACCGAGCACGTCGCCAGTCAGGCATTCCGAGTGCACCCGGACCAGCACATCGGTGCCGTCGCCGATGTCCCCGGTGATCAGCGCGATGTGCTCCACGCCGTCGAGTAGCGAGTCGAACCCGATCGCCGTGAACTCACCGTGCAAGGTCGGGATTCGGGCCTCGGCGACCCGCACCACCTGCTTCTCGAAGCGCCGCCGGTAGGCGATGAGGTCCGCGATGGTGATCAACACCAGATCGTGCTCGGCAGCGAAGACCTCCAACTCGTCACGCCGGGCCATCTCGCCGGGATCCTTTGCTGAGACGATCTCGCATAACACCCCAGCCGGCGGCAGCCCGGCCAGGCGGGCCAGATCGACCGCGGCCTCGGTGTGGCCAGGGCGGCGAAGCACCCCGCCCTCTTTGGCCCGCAACGGGACGACATGGCCCGGGCGAGCGAAGTCGACCGACTTGGCGTCCGGGTCGGCCAGCAGCCGGATGGTGTGGGCGCGGTCCGCCGCCGAGATTCCGGTTGTCACGCCCGCGCGGGCATCCACCGTCACGGTGTAGGCGGTGCCCCGCTTGTCCTGGTTGGTGTGGAACATCGGCGGCAAGTCCAACCGGTCGCAGTCCTCACCCGTCAGCGGCACGCAGATGTATCCCGAGGTGTACCGGACGGTGAAAGCCAGCAGCTCGGGAGTCGCCCGGGCCGCAGCGAAAATCAGGTCGCCTTCATTCTCGCGTTCCTCGTCGTCCACCACGATCACCGGGCGTCCGGCCGCCACGTCGGCGACCGCCCGATCGATGCCGGCAAAGGCGCTCGAAGTCATCTGTCCTCCTCCCCCGCATCATCCCCCAGCCTGCCGCTGCCACAACCAAGATGTGGCCAGGCCAACCACCTGACATACTTGGCGAGTCTTACCGAGCCTCACCGGCATGTCACCGCGGGGTCTTCGACGCCCCAGCCCACGCCAACCTCGACCGCTGGCGGGTAAGGTCGTAACCAGCGCATTCAGGGTTAGATTGCAGTTATTCGCAGCCGCCGGGGGAGAATTTTTGATCGACTGTGCCGCCCTGTACCGGGAGTCACGCGAGCGCATCGGTGCGCTGGTGCGGGATGTGAGCGAGGAGCAACGCGCCTGCCGCGTGCCCGCCTGCCCAGAGTGGACCATCAACGACACACTGGCGCATCTAGCTGCCAATGCCGCCGATGAACTTGCCGCCACGCTGAGAGCCGTTCCGGACGACGAGCAGACCGCCGCGCAGGTGCAGCGGCGCCGTGGCCGCCCGCTCGAGGAGATACTTGCCGAGTGGGATAGCGCCGCGAAGCAGATCGAGCCACGAATAGCGGCCCACCCGTTGGCGATCGCATGGGTCAATGACGTGCTCGCTCACGAGGCCGACATCCGGGGTGCCGTAGGCGCCGGACGGCCCCCTGAGCCGGCATGGACCGCGGCACTGGAGCTGGCTCGCCCCCTCCTGGTGAAAAAGCTGGGTCACCTCGGTGAACTCACGATTCTCGACGGCAAGCATCGGATTACCGTGGGTTCCGGCAACCCGGCAACGACGATCGAAGTGGACACCTACGAGTTCTGGCGCGCCGCACTCGGCCGTCGCAGCCGAACTCAGATGGCCGGCTGGAAGTGGTCCGGCGATCCCGAGCCTTACCTGCAGGCGATTCCGCGGTTTGGACCCACCGAAGTGGATCTCGCCGAGCCGGTGATTCCTGGGCAAGGAAGGTAACCGCGCATTCCAGACAGAACCCAGTGCGCGGATCAGCAATCCGGGGCAAGTTCGGCGATCGTCAGTGTTCGTGCTGCACAGAACCGATGTAGGGCGACATGATTCGCTCGACATATTTCACGATTCTGGGCAACCTGTGCGGCCTGCTACGCAGGCTGTACGCAGGTGGTCATAGAGCGGCTAGGTCTGCAATATGTTTGAGCGGATCGACGCTGTTGGGTATTGATCATGCTGTGCGCGAACCCTGGCCTAGCCCTCCGAGGGCGTCGCCTCATGCATGCCCGACAGCGTCGGGCATGCATGAGCTCTAGGTGGGTGCGCCAGTATCCCGAGAACGCCAATCGCGTGACGACGAATAAGAACAGTCCCCAGATGATCAATTGCAGCAACATAGGGAGCAAGACTACCGCGATGTTAATCCACCGCAATTCGTCCCACGTTTTTCCGAACGCCCGCCATCTCGATGACGACTCGCCGTTAGGCTCCGAAGCCTTTTCTTCACTAGACATTTACCCGGCCAGGAACCCGCACGCCGGCCGACTCAACGCACAGACTTCATCGCCGACGCGTTGGCGAAGGCACATCAGCGCTAGCCCTCGTCTTGCTGGTCGGAATCGGCGCGCTTAGGTGGCGTGGCCCAACGGTGCGCGGTGACGTGCGGGATGCCGGTAGCCCGCTCGATGTCCCGATAGGACAGGCCCAGCTCGACCAGAGCAGCGATGACCGCGCCGCCGTCGGTCGTGTTGCTCTCACGCCGGCGCATCGCCTCTCGGGCTGCTGCGATCAGGTCGGCGCGCTGGTCAGCGGTACGTCGGTCTCCGAGCAGATTCACTAACGCCTCCTCAGTGCTCACCGGTGACCCCTTCCACTTGCCTGAAATGTTCCATACATGGAACAGTCATAACGCAGCCAGCATGCCGACGCACTACACATTGGCCCTGATTAGCCCTTGTTGCACAGTGTAGGAGCCCACCATGGCACACAACCTGATCATGTTCCCAGCCTGGCGCATCGAGCTGCCCGAGCAGGCAGACACACCGGCCAATGACGTGCCGACCCTCGACGACTTCCTTGCCGGCCTGCGAAAGTTGTGCGCCGAGCTGGTCGAGTGCCAGAACGATCTGTCGAGGGTGCGGGCCGGGATTGCCGAGGTACGGCACGACCTCGACGGCCTGATCGCGGCCCGGCGCGGTGGGCTCGGTTGTGACGGCCCCGACCGGCTCGGTTGTGACGAGCCCGGATGCCGATGCGACTGCGGGTATTGGGGCGCCGGCTGCGACCATCCGTTGACGCCCGATGAGGTCGCCAGGTGGGGTGCCTGGGACGGCACCTGCGCCTGCTTCCCGTTGGTCGTGCCGTGAACCATCGAGCAACGATCCGAGTGCTTGTCGTCGGCAGTGCCCTTGTAGGCGCTCTATTCGGCTTCGCGCTCGCCCTGCTGGTGTGGTGCCCGAGGTGATCGCCATCCGCTAGGGCCTGGCGGTGCTGGACTGGCAGGCCACGCCGTCGACATCGGCCGCAACCACCCGGTCGGCGTTTACGTGGCGCAATGCGGGCACCTGATGATGATGGTCACGCCGCTGGAGGCCGAGTGCGCCGGAGCCTATGCCCGGCTGCGGATATCTGCCGACGTCAGGGAAACCCGACAAAGCACTCGACGAACACATACCGTCACGGGAAGATCACCACCTCACCGACAGGTGCGCGGTCGGCGGACTCTTGCGCTCGCCGCTCGGCTGGTTGACCCCGTATATCGGGTATTATCGCTGGTCAGAGCCCCGATAGTTCGATGCCAACCGCTCGACATACTTGGCGATCACGTCGACCTCGAGATTCACCAGTTCGCCAGGGCTGCGCAGGCCCAGTGTGGTCAGCTGCTGAGTGGTCGGTATGAGCCCCACGGCGAACTCGCCGCTGGTCACCTCGATCACGGTCAGCGATACACCGTCCACCGTGATGGACCCCTTCTCCACCACGTATCGGGCCAGCCCAGCGGGCATCCCGATCCGGACCAATTCCCAGGGAGCTGCCTCTTGCGGTGCAGTTCGCGAGAGCACGGTTCCGGTGCCATCGACGTGACCCTGCACCAGGTGCCCACCGAGCCGGTCACCCAGCTTCGCCGCGCGTTCGAGGTTCAACCGATCCCCGACGCGCGCCGGACCCAGGCTGGAGCGACGCAGCGTCTCGCCGATCACGTCGGCGGTGAACACGGTGCCGTCGACGTCGACCACGGTCAGACACACGCCATTCACCGCGATGGAGTCACCCGGCCGAGCGTCAGAACAGGCTAGTGGACCGCTGATGGTGAATCGCGCCGCATCTGGCCGTTCGACCCGGGCGAGTAGTTCCCCGAGTTCCTCGACGATGCCGGTGAACACGGCTCAAGCTTTCTCGGCTGGCGCATTCACCGGCCGGCGCATGCCCGGGCCTGGGCCCGGAGTAATTCCATGGCCCGCACGGGGTCATCAGCTCCGTACACCGCTGAACCGGCGACGAAACAGTCCACCCCGGCCTCCGCGGCGGCCTCGATGGTGTCGGCGTTGATCCCGCCGTCGATCTCCACCAGCACTGTGAGATGGCCGGTGTCCACCAGCCGGCGGGCGGCACGCACCTTGTCCAGGACTTCAGGGATGAACGACTGTCCACCAAAGCCCGGCTCCACGCTCATCACCAGCAACGTGTCGTAGTGCTTCAGCACCTCGACCCATGGCTCCAGGGGCGTCTTCGGTTTGATCGATAGACCTGCCTTCGCTCCGGCCGCGCGCAGGTCCTTGGCCAGCTTCACCGGGTCCTGCGCAGCCTCAGCGTGCACGGTGACGTTGTACGAGCCGGCCTCGGCGTACCCGATCGCCCACCGATCCGGATTGTCGATCATGAGGTGGCAGTCCATCGGGATGTCGGTGTACTTCATCAGGCTCTGCACCACGGGAAGGCCGAACGTGAGGTTGGGCACAAAGTGCGCATCCATCACATCCACGTGCAACCAGTCGGCGCCCGGCACCGCGTTGGCCTCATCGGCCAGCCGGGCGAAGTCGGCGGACAGCAGGGATGGCGCAATCATCGGCTGGTGTGACACACGGTGCACGTTAGCGCGTCCAGCCATTTCCGGCATGTAGGGCCAGACTGCGCCAGCCTGCGTGTGGCGGCATGGACGGGGCTCCCCGCCGCGACGTGATGACCAGGTGCTCTTCCGCCATGGTCGCCCAATGAGCTGAACTGCGAGGATTCTTCCTGAGAAACGTCTTGGTCTGAGTGGAGTCAAAGCGATGACGTTTGGGGCAAAAGGGACCTTCTCGTCGCCGCGGGGCTACCGGTGAGCGGCGTCTTCCCGTCCGCGGTCTCATTTCAGGCAGAGGCCCCCACGGCCGACCGTACTGTTGCATCCGACGGCTCCTACTGAGCACGTCAGGGCAGTAACAGCAATCCGGCGTGTTCGCACCGAGGGCTCGCGCGCACTGATTGATAGGTCTCCCTTCAGGAGGATTCTTCGAGATGGAACTGGTATCCGCGATTCGAACCCGAAGAAGCGAGCACAACCTCATCAATCCCGCGCCATCGAGCGACGAATTCATTCGTCTACTGGAATTGGCATCCACGGCTCCGGATCACGGCCGCCTGAGGCCATGGCGATGGATTCTCGTTCGTGGTCACGGCCGCTCGGCGCTAGGAGCCTCTTTCGCCGCCGACTGCCAGGCACAACAGTCCAAAAAGGCTGCGACTGATACTCTTCGCGCACCGCTGCTGGCCACCCTTGTCTTCTGCCCTCGCGTAGATCATCGGATTCCACTGTGGGAACAACTCGCCAGTGCCAGCTGTGTGGCCAACTCGATGATGTTGTTACTGCACGATCGGGGATACGGTTCACTGTGGAAGACAGGATCGTATGTCGAGTCGGCAGATACCCGGACGATGCTCGATCTCGACCGGACCGAGTCGCTACTCGGATGGCTGTATATTGGAACACCTGATCCGACGAAGCCTTTACCACCACGCGCCGTCAACCCCGTGGTAGACAAGGTAACGACATTCAATCCGGCATGCAGCCTGCAGGAGACACACAGATTGGGTCCGACCCGGGTATGCCAGCCGACGTAGGCACCGGCGAACTTCCCGGAGCTGCCCGTCACCGCACCCACCGTGATGAAGGGCGGGTGACACCCGTGCGGTTGGGAGCGGTTGAGACCGGCGGGACGAAAGTGATCTGCCTGATCGGGTCCGATCCTGATCACATTGTGGCGCGAACCAGGATCCCTACCGGTGAGCCGGTCGAGACGCTGGCACAGGTGCTCGCGTTCTTCCAGCAGGAGGCGTCCTCCGGCGGACCCCTGGCGGCGATCGGCATCGCCTCGTTCGGTCCACTGGAGTTGCGCCGATCGCATCCCCGGTACGGGTTCATCACGACCAGCCCGAAGCCGGGTTGGTCCGACGTCGACCTGGTCGGGCCGATCCGGAGCGCGCTGGGTGTGCCGGTGGGCTTTGACACCGACGTGAACGCCGCCGCGTTGGGCGAGGGCCGATGGGGATCCGCCCGTGGTCTGGACACCTTCGTCTATCTGACCGCCGGTACCGGCATCGGCGCTGGAGCCGTGGTCAACGGCGAGGTCATCCACGGGATGGGGCATCCCGAGATGGGCCACGTGAGCGTGCCGCGCGAGCCCGGCGACGACTTCGCCGGCACTTGCCCCTTTCACGGCGACTGCTTGGAGGGCATGGCCAGCGGCGCAGCGATCGCCGCCCGCTGGGGTTGCTCGGCCGAGCAACTCGACGGTGACACGCTCTGGGCCGCCACCCGGCTCGAGGCCGCCTATCTTGCCGCAGGTCTCCGCAACATCGTCTACATCACCGCACCGCAGCGCATCGTGATCGGCGGGGGCCTCACCGACCTGCCGGGGCTATTCCCGCTCTTGCGCGCCTCCCTCACGCGAGCACTGGCCGGATATCCCGCCTTCCCCGAGCACACCGGGTATGACTTCATCGTCCCAGCCGAGCTCGGCCCCCTAGCCGGCCCAGCAGGCGCCCTCATCCTCGCCCACAGCACACGCGCGAAATCTCCTGGATGCTTGTAGTCGTCGCAGAACAACCGGTGACAACCACATGGATGGTTATCGTGTCGGGACGGGGGCGAAGTTAACGACGGAGCACGGCACAGAACATCGCGTCGGTGCCGTGCCGGTGCGGCCACAACTGCACGTGCGGTCCTTCCCCGAGCCGGGGCACACCGGGAAACTGGGCCCTGGCATCGAGCTGCTCGGCGCCAGTGCGCCGGACCACGTCGGCGACCACTCCCACGGTCTCATCGAAGTGGGGCGAGCACGTGACATAAGCGACGACGCCGCCGGGACGGGTGAGCCTCAGCGCCGCCACCAGCAACTCCCGCTGCAGCCGTACTAGCCCGGGAACGTCGCTGGCCTGCCGTCGCCAGCGCGCCTCCGGGCGGCGACGCAGCGCCCCCAGCCCGGTGCACGGTGCGTCCACCAGCACCCTGTCATAAGCCCGATCCGGAAGCCCGCTATCCCGGCCGTCGGTCACATGTACCGTCACCGGCAGCCCCACACAGGCCTGACTGACCAGGTGGGCCCGGTGCTCGGCCTTCTCGACAGCATCCAGGGCCGCCCCCCGAGTGGCACCCAGGGCACCCAACAGGGCCGCCTTGCCGCCCGGTCCAGCACACAGATCCAGCCAACGGGCGTCGGTGCCATCCAGCGGCGTCGCGGCCAAGGCGAGCGTGACGAGTTGGCTGCCCTCGTCCTGGACCTGAGCGTGGTGCTCACGCACGGGTGCCAGCTCACCCGGGTCACCGCCGCCGGCGAGGTGCACGCCGTAGGGCGAGTAGGGCGCGGACCTGCCGCCGGTCGACGCGACCAACTCGGCAGCGCTGATCTGCCCAGGGCGCGCCAGGAGGTGCACCAGCGGGCGGGCGTCGTCGGCGGCCAACGCCTGAGCCAGCTCGTCCAGATCTCCACCCAATGCGTCGGCGAAGGCCTGCGCGATCCACCGCGGGTGCGAGTGCACCATCGCCAGGTGGCCCACCGGATCCTCGTCGGCAGCCGGCGCGAGAGCCTGCGCCCAACCATGTTCGTCGTGCTCGCCGACGCGGCGCAACACCGCGTTGACGAAGCCCGTGGCGGCGCTGCCACGACCGGCACGAACGAGATCCACGGTCGTGGCGACCGCGGCATGAGGCGGCACCCGAGTGCGCAGCAGCTGGTAGCTGCCCAACCGCAGGGCGTCCAGCAACTCGCCGTCCACTTCGGACAGCGGCCGGTCTGTGCAGGACTGCAGCACCGCATCCAGCAACCCCTGGGCACGGCATGTGCCGTAGCACAGCTCGGTGGCCAGCGCAGCGTCCCGGCCGTTGATCCCTCGCTGCCGCAGCAGCTTCGGCAGCACAAGGTTCGCGTAGGCATCACGTTTCCGCACTGCGGCCAGAACGTCCAGTGCAGTCTGACGCGCGGGATCGTCCACCGGTGGCCGGCTGGGCCCGGAGCGCCGCCGGGGGGGCCCGGGCCGGGAAGGCCGGGAGGATTTACGCGGCACTGTCACAGCATGTCCTGGTGGCTGGACATCACTCGAATCGCTCCCCCGGCTCCGGCCGGGCACCACGAGCCCAGTCCGCCGCGGCCATCGCCCGTTTGCCGGGCGCAGTGATCTCACCCAGCCGCACGGCCTCGGTGGCGGTGCCCACGAGCACCTCTCGTTTGGCCACCCGGAGCTCGCCGGGATTCAGACCCTCCACCACGGCACGTTGCATCGGCCCGAGACCCACGCGCTGACCCCGGAACAGAGCCCATGCACCGGGGGTGGGTGTCACCGCGCGCACCTGACGGCGCACCGCAAAAGCAGGAGCACCGAAGTTCACATGAGCGTCCTGCGCGGAGAGTTTCGGCGCGTAGGAGACGCCATCAGCCGGTTGCGGCACCGGGCGTAGGGATCCGTCAGCGATACCGTCGAGGGTGGAGAGCAGCAGGCCGGCACCGGCGTGGGCCAACCGGCACAGCAGTTCCCCCGCAGTATCGCTGGGATGGATCACTTCGGTGACCGTCCCGTACACCGGACCGGTGTCCAGCCCCTCCTCCAACGCGAAGGTGGACGCTCCGGTGATCTCGTCTCCGTGCCGGATCGCGGCCTGCACCGGGGCCGCGCCACGCCAGGCCGGCAGCAGGGAGAAATGCAGGTTCACCCAGCCGTACCGGGGGATGTCCAGCGCCGACCGCGGAACCAGCGCACCGTAACCGACGATCGGGCAGCAGTCCGGGGCAAGGGCGGACAGCCGAGCGAGAAAGTCGGGTTCTGACGGGCGCCGGGGGCTGAGCACCTCAAGCCCCGCCTCATCGGCCAGTGCTCCCACTGGAGATCGGGCTAGCTGCCGCCCTCGTCCAGCGGGCGCATCCGGCCGGGTAATGACCGCGGCGACGCTGTGGCGATCGGAGTCCAACAGCAATCTCAGCGCGGGCACCGCCGCCTGAGGCGTCCCTGCAAAGACGAGACGCACCGCTCAGCGCACCTTGCCCAGCACTGGGTGCGGGCTGAGCTTGACCACAGACTCGGGGACGACCTGGGCGGTGCGAGCGTGCAGCACGGGATCACCGAAGAGCCGGACGGGTTGGAAAGCCACCCGCGAATTATGCCTCTTAACCAACACCGGAGTTCCCGGGACGCCACTCACGACAGCTCCACCGGATCGAGCTGTACCCGCAATGGGTCAGGCAGCTTGCGGGCGCTGCGTCCGGCTTGCACCGCGGCCAAAGCAATGGCCAAGGCGGATCCCTCGGAGCGGGGGACCCGCAAGAGCAGCCGCTCACGCTCCCCCTCGGGTTCCCCCGGGACCGGCACTGGACCCAGCACTTCAGCGCCAGCAGGCACATCAAGAGCCGCCAGCGTCTCCGGTGTGCCATCCAGTGCTGCCATCCGCACCGCGGGAGGGAAACCGAGCTCGGTGCGAGCGGCGAGCTCGGCGCGAGCGTGACCAGCCGGATCCCATCGGACCAGCGCTTGTACCGGGGTCAACGAAGCGTCGGCGACCACGATGACCTGACCGCCCTCGGCGGCCGGCTCAACCATCGCTGCCGCGGCCATCCACCGGCGCAGCGCCTCTTCCGCCGCGCGCAAGCTGGGACGGGCCAGCAGCGCGGCGGCATCCAATAACAACGCCGCCCCGTAGCGGGCCAGCGGCTCGACTCCGGGAGTGGAGACCACCAGTGCCGGTCCCGGCGGGATGTCTGCCAGGACTTTCCTGTCACCGGAGCTACCCCCACCGGAGGTATACAGCGGCACCCCGGGGAAGGCCCGGCCGAGCTCCTCGGCGGTGCGGCGGGCACCGATCACCATCGCGCGCAACCGGGCGGAACCGCACGCGGGACACAGGTAACGAGCCTCCGGAACGCCGCACCACCGGCAAGCAACCTGCCCGGCATCGAGCAGCGCCAGCGGTCCTACGCAGCGACGGCAGCGAGCCGGAACCCGGCACTGCCCGCAGGCCAACGCGGGAACATAACCACGCCGGGGTACCTGCACCAGTACCGGCCGGTCGCGGGCCAGCGCTGCGCGGGCCGCGTCGAAGACCACCGCGGGAAGCCGTGCCGCGCGGGCCATGGGGTCCCGAGCCAGCTGGGTGCCGTCTTCCCCGATCGCGGTCACCCGCGGTGCCTCGGCCCGCAGCACGTCCCGGGCAGCCACAATCTCATGCGCCCAGCCGGTGTCGACCGATAGCTGAGTCTCTGCGGTTCGCGCGTAGCCGGCCACCAGCAGCGCCGCGCCCTCCAGCACGGCACGCTGACCCAGCACCAGCCGGGTATGCGGGTAGGGAGCGCGCGGCTCGGCATGCAGATCGTCCCCGTCGTCCCACAGCACCATCAGACCCAAGTCGGCGACTGGGGCGAAGGCCGCCGCGCGGGTGCCGACGACAACGCGCACCGCACCCCGCCGCACCGCCAACCAACGGCGGTAACGCTGCGCGGGTCCGGCCTCGGCCGCCAAGGTCACCACGGCGTCGGGCCCGGCGAGGGTGGCCACCGCGGCGTGTACCCGCGCGGTGTCCCGGTGATCCGGCAACACCAGCAGAGCACCGCGTCCGCCGGCCGCGACCGTGACGGCGGCCTCGGCGAGCCGGGCGGGCCAGTCCTCCCCGGGCAATGCCTGCCAGCAGGCGTGCGCGGAACGCCCCTGGTGCAGCGCGTCCAGGAAGGTGGATCCGCGGAGGTAGCGCCGCCAACCAGTCGTCTCGGGCCGTTGCGGCTGGCCTCCCGCCACCACGCCCGGCTCGGCTTCGGTGCGCGCATGCCGTGGCGGCACCGCCAGCCGCAACACGTCGCTCATGGTGCCTGCGCATCGGTCGGCCACTGCCCGGGCCAGAGCGGCGACCTCCGGGCTGAGCACCGGCTCGGCGGAGACCACCCGGTCGATCCAGCCCAGCCGGCCCGGGTGATCGGATCGCTCAACCCGGTTCAGCAACCACCCGCCCACCAGCCGCCCGGCAAAACGCACCCGAAGGCGCACACCGGGCACCGCTGCCGTGCCGAGTTCAGCGGGCACTTGATAGTCGAAAGGACGGTCGAGATGGGCCAACGGAGTATCCACACACACCCGGGCGATGGGCAGCATCGTGGCCGGGATGCGCTGTCCCCGAGGGGACCGGCCGACGCTCACGTTGGCGGGTCTACCAGAGCGCACCGACCACTCCATGACGACCTTGTCGACATGTCGGCCCCTACCATCACTGACATGTCGGGAACCTCCGCGCGCTACAACACGATTGCCGCGAGCGGCCAGGTCAGCGAGACACCATCACCCATCTGCGGTTCTGCGTACCGCGCTGAGCTTCCGTTATGGGCTGGGCGGCTGCACCAAGCCACATTGATCGCAAAGACGGTCCTCAGCGTCGATTGAGCCGGGCCGTGACGGCGTCCCAGACGTAGGAAGCCAGCAGGCTCTTGGGACCTTCGGGCAGTGCGCACTCCACTCCGTCATCGCCGAGCAGCCAACCTCTGTTCTCGTCGACCTCGAACGCCCCACCTTCGCCCACAGAGTTAACGACCAGCAGATCGCAGCCCTTACCGGCAAACTTGGCCCGACCATAGGCGAGCACATCACCTATGGAGTCGCCGGTCTCGGCCGCGAAGCCGACCACTACCTGGCCCGGGTGGCGGTGATGCGCCAGCTCGACCAGAATGTCAGGGTTGATGAGTAGCGACACCGGATCCGGATCAGTTGTCGCCTTTTTGATCTTGCTGGAGGAAACATTTGCCGGCCGGAAGTCGGCCACCGCGGCCGCCATCACCACCGCGTC
>DASYMC010000560.1:0-4614 GCA_036009255.1 Pseudonocardiaceae bacterium | reverse complement strand
TCGCGCCCACCCCTGCACCGCGTTGTTCCGGGCCCTCCTGGAAATTCGCGACAACCGCGGCAACGTCGCTCTCGTCGCGGTGGCGTGGGTAGACATGCCCGACCCCGACCAGACCCGCCAGCTCCAGCAACTCATGGATCGCGACGGCACCGGGAACATCACCGAGCTGTCCCGCGAGAATGGCAGGCAGCGCTTCGGCGGCGACTACTACCGCTCCGCCCGTGAGGAGACCACCGTGGTCAACGTCCAGGCCGAACCCGTCGGTCGCACCCGCGCCGCGCTCGCGCTGGCCGAGCTCGCCGCCGACACCACCGTCTGACCCGCGGCCCACGACATCGCATGGTCCATCCCCGAACCCGGAGCCGGCGCTGCCGAAGCTGTCATCGCAGACCGACAGGTGCAAGTGCCGTCGCGCCCGCAGGTCAACGTGGTGCGAGGGTGATCACGGTGTGGTTGTGGCTGACCGTGGTGTTCGTCAATTCGGCCGAGGCGGTCGCCGAGGGCCGCGGCAAAGCCCGGGCCGCGGCACTCGAGCGCCGGCTCCCTGCGCTCGGGCGCGGTCTCCATCCGCTGCCGTGCCGCTAGCGCTCGCCGTCGTCGTCGTCGTGCTACCGCTGCTGACCCTCGGGCTCGCCCAACTGCGTCGCGGGGACCCGACTGCGTGGCCTCGCGCCACCAGCTTTCAGCCCGGAGTTGCCCACAGGACAGCGACAGAGCGTGACGAAGGGACGACAAGCTAGTGGATCATGCACAGCCTGTTTACGCAGTTCAGACACTGAGGTGGACGAGCCGGCCTGTAAGCCGGACGAAGATCAAGGCTTCGCGATGTTTATCAGCTTCTCGCAACAACCGCCCTGAGCTGCAAATATGCCCAAAACGTCATGCGCCCCTTCGTGACGTTTCACGTCGTCTTGTGCCCTAAACGTGCCCTGTGATCTTGCTCGGAGCTAGCCTTCGCCGAAGAGGAAGTCACCGACCCCGGCCGGACACTGAACCTTCACCGGCCTGGTGGCGGGGCCAGAACCGGCGACGAGCCATGCGAGGGCCCACCCGATCTCAACTACGGCGTCCAGAAGGTAAACCTTGCTGATCCGGCCCCTGGGTGCATGAACGAGGTCGATCGTGGCCATGGTCAGGGCCGTGCCGAGCCCGATCTGGCGCGCGCGGGCCAGGCCCTCGTGGGAGGACCCGGCGCCGAGCTGCGTCAGGCCGTTTGTAGCGAGTAGTCCGCCCACCGTCTGCACCAGCCAACGATCGGCCTTCGGGCCGGACACCCGCTCAAAGCTTCGCATGTGCACCAACGGCCATAACCCGCTCGCCACGTTGAACACCCCGTGAACCCGAGCCAGCACCGCGCGGTTCATGTTCTGCAAGCCCTTTCGATCGGAGTATCGCGACAGTCGTCATCACGACGTCACGCTCAGCTGGTCGTCGTACTCCTCCGGCCCGCTCGACCGAACACCTCGGGTCGACGGGTGCTCCGTCGGCGAGTCCAGATCGGAGCGCGCTGCTCCGGAGCAGGCGCGTCTGCTGCCCGTGACCAGGCTCAGTGGAGCAGGAGGGCTGCCAGCACCAGAAGCATGGGAAGGCTCGCGCAGAACAGGGCCACTGAGAACACAGAACCGACCTCATCGTGCCGTACCTCGGCGACTGCCTGGTCGACCTGCTGCTGCAGCCACAGCAGCTCGTGGTGATCCTCATCCATGTTCGCCCCCTTGGCCCACTGGCCGTGGTTACCGGGACTTGGGGTCGGAGTCAGGCTGGGACTCCTTCCCGGCGGACTGGGCGGCGACCTCGTAGGGTGAGGGCTTCTGGCCGACGTGTGCCTCGTGGTGGAATCGCTTCGACAGGTGCGGGTAGTGCAGCTCGAATGCCGGGCGTTCGGAGCGGATCGGCGGCAGCTCGGTGAAGTTGTGCCGAGGTGGCGGGCAACTGGTGGCCCATTCCAGGGAATTGCCGAACCCCCAGGGGTCGTCGACGGTGACGACGCGCCCGAATCGGTAGCTGCGGAACACGTTCCAGATGAACGGCAGCGTGGAGAGGCCGAGCAGGAACGCACCGATGGACGACACCAGGTGCATACCGGTGAACTGGTCGGTGGGCAGGTAGTCGGCGTAGCGACGCGGCATGCCGGCTGCGCCCAACCAGTGCTGAACCAGGAACGTCAGGTGGAAGCCGATGAACATGGTCCAGAAGTGAATCTTTCCGAGTCGTTCGTCCATCATCCGCCCGGTCATCTTCGGAAACCAGTAGTAGATCCCGGCGAAGACCGAGAACACGATGGTGCCGAACAGTACGTAGTGGAAGTGCGCGACGACGAAGTAGGTGTCGTGCAAGTTGAAGTCGAGTGGTGGCGAGGCGAGCAGGATGCCGGTCAGGCCGCCGAGCAGGAACGTCACGAGAAACCCGACGGCGAACAGCATCGGCGTCTCGAACGTCAGCTTGCCCTTCCACATGGTGCCGATCCAGTTCACGAACTTCACGCCGGTCGGGATGGCGATGATGAACGTGGTGGCGGCGAAGAACGTGAGCAGAACCGCACCGGTGGCGAACATGTGATGGGCCCACACCACGGCTGAGTAACCGGTGATGACGATGGTCGCGAAAATCATTCCCTTGTACCCGAAGAGCGGCTTGCGACTGAACACCGGAATGATCTCGGTGACGATCCCGAAGAACGGTAGCGCGACCACGTAGACCTCGGGATGGCCGAAGAACCAGAACAGGTGCTGCCACAGCACCGCTCCGCCATTGGCCGGGTCGAACACGTGGGCGCCGAAGTGCCGGTCGGCGAGCTGGCCCAGCAGCGCGACGGTCAGGACCGGGAAGGCGATGAGGACCAGGATGGAGGTGGCGAAGATGTTCCAGCAGAAGATCGGCATCCGGAACATCGTCATGCCCGGCGCGCGCAGGCAGACCACGGTCGTGACCATGTTGACGGCACCGAGGATGGTGCCCAGCCCGGTCACGACCAGCCCTGCGAACCAGAGATCTGCGCCCACGCCCGGGGACCGCGTGACGGAGGACAACGGCGTATAGGCGGTCCAGCCGAAGTCCGGGGCGCCGCCCGGAGTCAGGAACCCGCTGACCACCATGACCCCGCCGAACAGGAACAGCCAGTAGGAGAAGGCGTTGAGCCGGGGAAACGCCACATCCGGGGCACCGAGCTGCAAAGGGAGGATGTAGTTGGCGAACCCGAACAGGATCGGAGTCGCATAGAGCAGCAGCATGATCGTGCCGTGCATGGTGACCAGCTGGTTGTACTGCTCCGGAGAGAGAAACTGCAAGCCGGGTTGCGCGAGCTCGCCGCGCATCAGCAGCGCCATGGCACCGCCGACGACGAAGAAGAGGAAGGCCGTGACGAGGTAGAGGATCCCGATGTCCTTCGGATCCGTCGTCCGCAGCATATGCAGAAAACGAGCGCCGCGCGGGGACGGCCGATACATCCTCAGCGGCTCGGCCACGAGCCGGGCGGGCTGAACTTCGGTCACGGGGAACTCCAGGATAATCGCGGGCGCTGGACCAGGCGAGGCCTGCCCCACATACCCCGCGGTGAGCCAGGTAAACGACAACCGCACGTGTCATTGGCGGACTGGCCTCCCCTGCTCGAGCAGCCCTCGGTCAGAATCCGTGCTCCATTGGTGTCTGCCATGTCGAGGGGTAGCGGCCTGGCGCCCCGGCGCCCACTCCACTCACAAGGGCGCTCCTCAGGAGGTGCCGGCCAGGTAGAAGGGACCGCACCGGCAGATGGCGGAGTCGGTAGCGCCCCGATCACGATCCGCTTCACCTATGACCCGGCGGAGCCCTACGGAGTCGAGCTGCTCTTCACCGCAGCCGGAATCCGGCCGCCCGGCGTCAGCTGGCTCGTAGGCCGCGACCTGCTCATCACCGGCGCCGAGCGCGCCTGCGGCGAGGGTGACGTCCGAGTCACCACCTACAGCCTCACAGACGCGACGTCACGATCCTGACACTCAGTCCACCCGAAACCGAACCCGCGGCCTTCGCGGTCAGTACCCAGTCGGCGTCGGTGCGCAGGATGTTGGCCAGCGCCACCGCATCCGCGTGATCCGATTTCGCCCGGGCGACCCGGTGGCGCTCGCGGTAACGGGCCACGGCCATCGGGTTGATCGAGTACCGCGCGCCCGGTTGCCCGCAGGCAGGAGATCAGCAGACCGCGGGCGGTCTCCACCGCGACCGGGATCGGGTCCCCCGCGGTGTCACCGGCCTCGGCCGGCAGGTCGAGCAGACGCCGCAAGCCCTCGGCGTCGTCGCTGATGCGCCGCTCGGCCACCAGCTTCCCGGTCCCGTCCACCAACGCCACGTCATGGTGGCTCTCGGCCCAGTCGATGCCGCACGTGATCGTCAATCGAACCTCCGTGTTCGCAGCGTTTGCGCAGTTCACGAGCCTGCGGGGTCATACAGCTCCCTAATAGGAGGGCTCGGTGGCCCGACAGCTATTAGGTTTCAAGCATTGCTCCTCGTCTCATCGACCTCGGGTTCGAACGGCGCAGGCGTGGATCGTGAGCGGACGACGACTGACTGAGGGTGGCCGGTGGCTGAGCCCCGAAGGGCCCACCCCTCGAGGAGGGGCGTCGGCAGACAGCCACCGGCCTG
>DASYMC010000559.1:0-2586 GCA_036009255.1 Pseudonocardiaceae bacterium | reverse complement strand
GAGAAGCGCTACATCATCGCCCCGGAGAAGCTGCGTCAGGGTGACACCGTGGAGAACGGTTCCCAGGCCGACATCAAACCGGGGAACAACCTGCCATTGCGCAACATCCCGGTCGGCACCGTGGTCCACGCCATCGAGCTTCGCCCGGGGGGTGGAGCGAAGATCGCCCGCTCAGCCGGCGCGCGAGTCCAGCTGGTGGCCAAGGACGGTCCCTACGGCCAGTTGCGGATGCCCTCAGGAGAGATCCGCAACGTCGACGTCCGGTGCCGTGCCACGGTGGGCGAGGTCGGCAACTCCGAGCAGGGCAACATCAACTGGGGTAAGGCCGGCCGGATGCGCTGGAAGGGCAAGCGACCCACCGTCCGCGGTGTGGTGATGAATCCGGTCGACCACCCGCACGGCGGTGGCGAGGGCAAGACCTCCGGCGGCCGTCACCCGGTGAACCCTGCCGGTAAGCCCGAAGGTCGTACTCGGCGTCATAAGGCCAGCGACAAGCTGATCGTTCGCCGTCGCCGCACCGGCAAGAAGCGCTGAGCAGGAGGGAGGGAATATGCCACGCAGCCTGAAAAAGGGCCCATTCATCGACGACCACCTGCTCAAAAAGGTGGACGCGCACAACGAGGCCGGCACCAAGCAGGTGATCAGGACCTGGTCACGCCGCTCGACGATCATCCCGGACATGATCGGTCATACCATTGCGGTGCACGATGGCCGCAAGCACGTTCCGGTATTCGTCACCGAGTCGATGGTCGGCCACAAGCTTGGTGAGTTCGCGCCGACGCGCACTTTCCGGGGACACATCAAGGACGATCGACGGGCCCGGCGGCGCTAAGCAGATGAACTACCCACGGATCAACCGCAACACAGAAGAGGTAGCAGCGCATGGACGCCCCTAACCAGGCCGGCGCCACGGCCGCGCAGGAGCCCTCCCGCGCGGTGGCGCGGGCTCGGTATGTCCGCGTGACGCCGATGAAGGCGCGCCGGGTGATCGACCTCATCCGGGGTCGCAGCGCACGGGAGGCGCTCGCGGTGCTCGAGTTTGCACCGCAGACCGCTTCCGCTCCGGTCTCGAAAGTGCTGGCCAGCGCGATGGCCAATGCGGAGAACAATCTCGGGCTGGATCCTGACTCCCTGATCGTGTCCGGGGCATTCGTGGACGAGGGACCCACTCTCAAGCGGTTCCGTCCGCGTGCACAGGGCCGGGCCTACCGGATTCGTAAGCGCACCAGCCACATCACGGTGGAGGTCGAGGCGGTGCCCCAACGTCAAACGTCACAGCGTCAGACGGCGCAACGCCGGAGCGCGGCCCGGTCCCGCGGCAGCAAGGCCACCCAGACAAGGAGTGCCCGCTAGTGGGTCAGAAGATCAACCCGCACGGCTTCCGGCTCGGTATCTCGACCGACTGGAAGTCCCGCTGGTATGCGGACAAACAGTACGGAGAGTACGTCAAGGAAGACGTCGCGATCCGCAGGCTGCTGTCCAAGGGCATGGAGCGGGCGGGCATCGCCAAAGTCGAGATCGAGCGCACCCGGGACCGCGTGCGGGTGGATATCCACACCGCCCGTCCGGGGATCGTGATCGGCCGGCGCGGTGCGGAGGCCGACCGGATCCGGGGCGAGCTGGAGAAGTTGTCCGGCAAGCAGGTGCAGCTCAACATTCTCGAGGTCAAGAATCCGGAGGCGGAGGCTCAGCTGGTGGCCCAGGGGGTGGCTGAGCAGCTGTCCAACCGGGTCGCCTTCCGGCGCGCGATGCGCAAGGCCATCCAGTCGGCAATGCGTTCCCCCCAGGTCAAAGGCATCCGGGTGCAATGCTCGGGGCGTCTGGGTGGAGCTGAGATGTCCCGTTCGGAGTTCTACCGGGAGGGTCGAGTTCCCCTGCACACGCTGCGGGCTGACATTGACTACGGGCTCTTCGAGGCCCGGACGACCTTCGGTCGGATCGGCGTGAAGGTGTGGATCTATAAGGGTGACGTGGTCGGTGGGCGTCGTGAGCGCGAGGCGGAAAACTCGGCGAACGCCGCGGCCGCTGCGGCCCGAGCACCCCGGCGGGAGCGCCCTGCCCGGCGCCGCTCGGGGGCGACCGGCACGACCGGGACCTCGACCGAGGCGGGCCGCGCTGCGGCCGCGGAGCTTGCCGCGGCCCCATCTGACGCTCCGCAGACCACGCCGAGCCAGCCGACCGCGAACCCTGCTGACACCGCAGAGCACGGGGAGGGCTGAGACGTGCTCGTTCCACGTAAGATCAAACACCGCAAGCAGCACTCGCCGGGTCGGTCCGGGATGGCCTCCGGCGGAACCCAGGTCAGCTTCGGCGACTTCGGTATCCAGGCACTGGAGTCGGCCTACGTGACCAACCGGCAGATCGAGTCTGCTCGTATCGCGATCAACCGGCACATCCGCCGTGGCGGCAAGGTGTGGATCACGATCTTTCCGGATCGCCCGCTGACCAAGAAGCCGGCGGAAACCCGGATGGGATCCGGCAAGGGCTCGCCCGAGTACTGGGTGGCCAATGTGAAACCGGGCCGAATCATGTTCGAGATGACGTACCCGAACCCATTGGTGGCCCGCGAGGCGTTGCGCCGCGCTA
>DASYMC010000558.1:0-1783 GCA_036009255.1 Pseudonocardiaceae bacterium | reverse complement strand
AGGCGTGACCGCAGATGCTGCGGGCACTCGGCCAGCAGGAGCCGGGCGAGGCTTTGCTGGGCGAGGACGGTGTCGAGCGCCGCCTGCGCGCCGAGGGCATCGTCCTGACGCCGTGCGGCAGACAGGACGGCGTCGATGGTCGCGATGATCTTCCCGTCGACACGGTGCGGACCGGCCACCACCCGCTCCAACCGAGCGAGCTCGTCGACACCCACCCCACCGAACGTGGGTGCCCCTGCGACCGCGGTGGCGGCCCACCCGAGTGCCCGGAGGAACACGCGTCGGTCCATGGTCTCAGCCCAAATCCGCAGCCAGCTGGTGAGCTGGTCATAGGTGGTCTGTCCGAGTCGCCACGATAGCCCGGTTGCTACGCAGTCCACGAGTGCGGTGGGGTCGGCGAGCAACGCGCCGAGCTGGTCGGTGAGCGAGGCACCGGTGCTGGTGGAGAGGATGCTCGCCAACGCTGGCGGTGACAGCATCGGCACCGGGAGTCCCAGGGCCTCACCCTGGCGGATGACCGGCCCTCGGTCGGGAGTCCCGCTCGCCAGTGCTCCGAGACCGGACCCGGCCTCTGCCCGGCGCAACGGGACGGCCGTATCCGATGCGCCGGACGGGCCGCTCGCACCCGACGCCGGCTGGTGGGCATCGTCGCTGCGGTGGTCGGGCAGGTCCGCGAGCAGGTCCGCGACACTGCACTGGTAGAGCTGCGCCAGCTTGCCGAGGCTGTCGAATGATGGAGCATGGCCGGTCCCGCCCGGCCACAACTCCCAGTACGAGATGTTCTTGAAGGTCTTGAGTTGGTCGGGCCAGCGGCTGTTCCACTGGTCGACAACCTCCCCTTGGCTCCAGCCGTGCGCCAGCCGGAAAGCCAGTCGTGGGTTCATTCGGTACCGCCGGCGGAACACCGCAGCGATTTCCACCCACGACTTGCCCTGCGCACGGAGCAGTCGAGACAGCCATTCACGTTCCTGTTTCTGACTCTGCGGCACTGCCATGACAGCCCCTATTGGTCACGTGCGCCGTCCCCGGCGGCCGGTCTTTGCGCAGGTGGGACGGTACCCCTGCGCGCCGCCCCTGGAAACGGGCCCCGGAGGGCCTCCCCACCCGGTGGGTAATTCTCCGGGGAATGGGCGTCTACGCGGGGTGAGGCCGTCACGGCAGGTGCGGCAAAGTAAGCGGCACGGCACCGGGACAAGTGCCGGGCTGGGGATGAATGCAAATGGCTGATCCCGCATTCGACCCCGCTCGTTCCGGTGTCCCTCAAATACCACGCCGCTAAAGGTGATGATGTCAATGAATGGCAGGCCCAAAGCCATGCCGACGATGGGTACGCAGCGGCTGTCAGCGCATGCGCCGGCCGGCCAGGACACCTGGCTTTCGCGTCACCGGCCCACGGCCTTCCTGGGCCGGGTGCGGTGCGCCAACTGCCACTGGCCCTACCCGTGTCCGACGCGGTTGGCCCAGGCGACGAGGTGAGCCCGATGGACCGCGCCGGCCGGCTCGGCGGCAGCATCGAGGATGGCAGCGACTACTTCTCGCTGACTTGATGCGGCTGTGCGCCATGGCGACCCGGGTCTTGAACGAACACACCAACGGCCACGACCTGTGCGGGGTCTGCGGCTGCGCCTGGCCGTGTTCACGTGCCGCGCTGGCCGAGCACAACCTGGCGCTGCTGTAGCGCCCCCGAGCGGCAGGACCGGCGATGCCGTGCCCCCTCAACCGTCGCCGGTCCTGCCTTCCACGTTCCGCTGGTCGAGAGCTGCCATGCGCCCGCTGCTGTTCG
>DASYMC010000557.1:0-2850 GCA_036009255.1 Pseudonocardiaceae bacterium | reverse complement strand
GGGGGTGCTGTGGCGGTGGGCCAGCCACAGCGGCCCCACCACGCTGATCACTGTGACCAGCCGACTGCCACACAGCGCACACAAGGTGGTCTTCCAGCTGGTGACGAGGTTGATCGCAACCAGGCGCCGGTCACCATCATCGGTGGGCTCAGCTCAGGCATGTCTCCCGCGTCAGCCACCGCTGACCTCCATCGGTCTGCGCTTCCTGAGCGTGGTGCCGTCGGACGCTGGTGAGTCGGCCAGGTCCGACACGGACAACCGCTTGATCGAGACCACCCAATGCAGCACCTCGAAATCGTCAGACCACGATTCGTCCACGCGATCCCCCAAATCCCTCCACGTGGTCATGGTCTACAAGTGCAGCACCAACCGACGGAGGCGATTCTTAGAGCGCCGCCTCCGCCGGTCCCCCGGCTCAGCCCACCGGGCCGACCTGGTCGGACCACCGCCGCGGTAGCCGCGGTAGGGACGACCATCGACGAGACGAACGCCAGCCACGTTCCGACGCGCCCCATTCGTCGGGTACCTAGGCCGAACAGCATGGTAGTGCTCCCTTATCTCCCAGTCCCCTCGCCCGCGCGATCCCCTCAGATCAGACAGACAGGACTGCGCCTCCCAGCTTTCGGCAGAATAAAACCAGATCTTCACTTTGCTTTGTATTCCGGGCCCCCGCCACACCGGAGCGGCCGAGGAAACCCGAACGGGGACCCATAAACGGTCAGTAGACGGATCATGAGACCGTCCAGGGGATCGTTAGCCTAGCCTCACTCGAAAGCGCGAGCCAGCGCCGCTGAGGTAACGCGCCAGCCGGTGCCGATGCCCGAGTTCACTTACCTGGTAGTCTCTGCGGCTGGCCGTGTTGCCTCACCGGCACGCTTTGCACTCCGAGTGCAGGCGATTACCGTAAACATCGCTACCGGTGGCCGAGTTCCTCGGCGATGGCGTCCGCCAGCGCTTGACGCACTGCAAGTTCCTCGGGCTGTAGCACCTCCGGAGATCCCTTCAGGTCGCGGATACTGCGCGGCCCCGGGTAGTCGTCGTTCACTTTCCATCGCAGTGCTGCTTCCTCGGTTTCGATCGCCGTGATGGCGGATCGCCAGGCTTGGTAGAGGCTGCGCACGTTGGCCGAACCGAAGGCCGCTAGGTGCGCCGCGATTGTCGCTCGGTCAGTGACGGCGGGTTCGGGCATCTCTACGCCCTTTCGCCCTTCAAGGGCCCGTACTTGTGTTCTTAGACTGCGACCGTCCAGTTCGTGATACTGGCCTCGACCCACTGGCCTTCGCACTCGACGATGCGCAGCACCTCTAGGTATTCACCAACACGAACCTCACCAACACCCGCGGTCTTCGATGAGGCTCGAAGGCCCCCAACGGAAGATGTAGCCGAGGTATCCGACTTGTCCACTACCTGTGATCATGGTGTTCCGCTGGTGAGAGCGCATCTGGCAGTGTTTTCCAGGCCACGGCGGGGTGACGTTCCCTTGATCCTGAGCAGGCTGATCTCCCGGGCGCCAGCGCGGTGGTGGAGTGAGAGCATGCCGCCGCAACGATTTCACCCGATGGGGCGAGACGCAAGACGTACTAGCCGGCTGTTCGTTCCCCTCTTTCCTGTAATGGCTTGCACTGGCCACTCCGTGTGGTGGAAGTGCCGCATACGGCTCAGTAATGGAGGTCTCAGCATGGCATCCTTCAATTTTACCCGGTCAACCATCTCAGCGAACATCCAACCGTCGATGTGCAGATTACGTGCGTAGGTGCGGGTGTTAACGTCAGCATTCTAAATTTCATCAAAGACGGTCTCTGTGCCCGGCAAACGTAGGCGGCCAGACTCCCGTTGTTAATTTTCCGACACGTCAGTTCAATGACGTGATTACGACCTTGAGATATGAAAAGCCCCTGGCGCTCAATTTCAATGTCGATAACAAAATTGGAATAGTCGGCACGGCGCGGGAGCCGGTCGGAGAACAGGAGGCGGTGTAGAGCCTCGCCGTCGGTGTGGGACACCGACGGGTGCGCGACGTCTGTCCACAGACCGCATCAGGGATCGGGCGTGCAGGTCGCGAGCGGCACGGTCCGGTTTCCCGTGCCACTCGCTCCTACGCCTGGGCTCAGTCGAATTCGCCGGCACGCACACCGGCGATGAACGCTGCCCACTCGGTCGCGGTGATCACCCGCGCCCCCGGGCGACCGCGTCCTGGCGACACTGCTATTACCAGGCCTGGCTGCAGCGCTGGCGGCCCCGAGTCGAGGTGATCGACTGCCACTTCGGGACGGCGGCCCGTCGAGCCTCGTGAGTATTGACCCTCGGCGGCTTCGTCCTGGATGTCCTGTCCCATCGAAGGTAAGTCACCGTCAGGCGTCGTGGGCTGGGTGCCTCAGATAGGTGGGTCGGATCCGTCCCACCTATCTGACCTATCTGAGGCAACTCTGCGAGTTCGGGCTGAGCCCAGCTGCGCTCGCCAGGTCCCGTCAAGAAGGCCAGTGAGGGCGACGGTTTGGGGGCAGGCGGCGGTGCTGACGGTTGGGTAGGTCTGCGGGAGGTCCCGCGTGCCGGGGAAGATCGTGAGGAGCCGGAAGAAGTCGTCGTCGTGTTCATAGCGTGCCCACCACCGGCTTCAGATGCCCCGGCGAGCGGGTAGGAGGTGAGCCGGGGGGACGTCCTCCGTGGGTGTGGATCAGGGCGCGGTGGCGGCTTCGCGGTGAGGATGTCGGGCTGGCTGCTGACCTTCGGTCTCCCGGATGCCTCGACCGTGCCGGGTGGCGACGCCTTCGATGAAGGCAGCGTCACTGTCTGCTCCAGCGGGTGCGTTGACCGCACTCAGCCCGCCGCGCAGACCTTGTACAACACCTT
>DASYMC010000556.1:0-11863 GCA_036009255.1 Pseudonocardiaceae bacterium | reverse complement strand
GTTCAGGAACGGGTCGGCGGCCTAGCGGTCACCGGCCAGCTCCTGGAACCCGCCACGGACCGGCGCGGGCACTCGGGCAAGACGACGACGCATCAGCCTAGCCTGCCCGCTCGCTGTGATCCGCCGACGCAACAGTGCCTCTGCTCGGGCTGCTCGACAAGCGCTGTCGCGGCGCCTTGCCGTCCCGGGACTACTTCGCTCGCTAGCCCCGGCATGCGACCTGGGCATATTCGTGGATCAGTGCCGCGAACACCGCCCGATCCGCCCACGACAGCCGCGGCCGCCTGACCTGGTGACGGAACACGGCGACCTCGTGACGTAACACAAGGATCTCCACGTCCTTCGATTTGGAACTACGGGCCAGCAGCCCAAGCCACACCACCAGCTGCCGGAAGATGAGATAGAGCAGTCGTACCGCCACGGCCAACGATCATGCCCGACAGCCACCGTCGAGCGACACCGCAGGTCACCGCTCTGGATGAGCTATTCGGCACCCACACATTTACGGCTTGGTACCGGCAGCGAGCTTGACTGAGACCGGCAACTCGAGATGGTCACCGCGCTGGTATTCGGCGACGAGCCGGTCGAACACGGCCCGGATGTGCTGGCGCGTTGGCTCGGACTGGCGCAGGATCAGCGCCGAGATCCGGACCGTCCCGGCCAGGACACCGTCCCACAGCTCGCCAGCAGTCGACACCGGGTGATCGAACACGATCCTGTTGACCTCGACATCGGTGAGCTCACGGTCCCGTAGCAGGGCAGCGAACTCGTCGTCGACGGAGAACCGGAAGAAGGCAGGACCTGCGGGAACGTCTGCCGGTGCGGTCACGCCCGCCTCGGCGACCGCATCGAGGAACACGCTTAGCCAACGCGCCCGCTGCGGCAGATCCCACGCCGTCAGCGCCAGCCGTCCACCCACCTTGAGCACCCGCACGAACTCCCCGACTGCCTGCTCGGGACACCCCAAGTGAAGGATCGCGAAGTTGCCCACCACGGCGTCGAAGCAGGAATCCTCGAACGGCAGCGACTGGGCGTCCGCCTGGCGGAAGTCCAGGTCGGGATGCAGCCGACAGGCCCGCTGCACCATCGCCGGCGCCACGTCCACCCCCACCACAGACGCTCCGCGCTGGACCGCCCGGGCAGCGGCATAGCCAGGACCAGTGCCGATATCGAGCACCCGCATCCCCCCTCCGACGCGGGCGGCATCCAACAACGGCTGGACAAGCCTGCTCGTGATGCCACCAACAAAGTCGTAGCTCGAAGCCTTGCCCTCCCAACCCGCAGCCTCGAAAGCGTTGAACGCGTCCGGGTCGATCGCCACCTCAGGTGGAGCGAAAACCCGCTGATCGCTCAGGCCGTTAACGCCGATAGTTGGCATCGCGCCCCTTCCTGTTGGCACTTTCGTGCGATCCCCCCTGCCAGCGGTCTTCTGGAAGAGCACGCCGGACCGGCGGCTGATACCACCGCCAGCGAGCCGTGTCGTGGGTCAGAGCGGCGACCACCACTGCGTATCTACTGGAGATCTCGCGCAGCCAAGCGACTGCCACGGAGCTGCGGCATATCCCATCGCCAGCCCCAACGGCCGGAGAGCCAGCCGGCACCAACACTGCCGGAGGGGCCGCCAGACGCCTGCTCAGCACACGATTACGATCGCTTGGCCTCGATCACGGATCGTGAAGGTCCCGGTCCCCTCAGCCGCTCATTGCAGCGCACCCTGGCGTGTCGCTCCGGCCCCCTTACCCGCTCCACAGCTTTGCTGTGAAGACCGACCGGTAAGGCAGACTCATCAGGCATTTCGACTCCACCGCGCCGGGAGCGGCCAAGAGACAATCATCCCGCGGTGCGGTGGGATGCACTTATGTACCTTGATCTTGCTGGCATGGGGAGCCGAGAACTCAGAGGTTGTCTACACCCCTGGGCATTTGTCTACGGCTGGTGAGCCGCTGCGGTCGATCGCTGTGCGTCTGGGACGCAGTCCTTCGACGATCAGCCGGGAGCTGGCGATCAACGCGACCAGACCGGCCGCTACCGGGCCACTACCGCCCATGCCTTAGCTTATGACCGAACCAGCCGCCCGAATGGTCACGAATCTGCTCCTGCGTGGCAAGGTCGAGGAGGACTGCAAAAGAAGTACTCAGGCCGAACAGATCGCTGGCGTGCGCAAACTTTACCTGTCCCGCGACGGGAAGCGACTGTCCGTCACCAACCGCGGAGAAGGCAGCGTCAGCGTACTCAACGCCGACCGCGTCGCCGATCATCAAGGGGCACATCTCCAGCGGGGGTATTCCTGACATGGCCAACTCACCGCCGATGGCACCCAGTGATGGTTCTCGGGCCGCTACGACAACGTCGTCTCCGTGTTGTCCACCGTCGACGGCGTCATGATGAGGAAGATTCCGGTAGGCAGCGGCTCGCATGGACGGAGCGTCTGGCCGCAACCCGGACGCTACTCGCTGGGACACACCGGTATCACTCGCTAACCCGGGTCCCACATCGAGCGGGCTCAGCGGGGTAAATGACGACCGAATGGATAGCCCCGCGGAGCCTGCCGAGGGCGGGGTGCGGGTAGTTTGGGCGCCTGATGTGTGGTCGTTTCTGGTTGCCGGGGATGACGTTGCCAGTGGCACAACACCCCAGGGCTACCTCGCCTCAGTCTGATCGTGGCTGCCAGCTGTGACAGCCAGGTCTCCTCCGACTCTTCTCTTCGCTGACGCGTGCGGGGACCTGAACTCCTCGACCGTCGTCGGTACCGTTATCTCGATATAGGCTGTCATCCTTGGAGATGTTTTGCCCACCTTGCTCGACTGGAAACGTGAATGGAGCGCGAGCCTCATCTGGTCTGGGACGGTGTTTGTCATCACCGTGGCCGCCTTCGCCGTGGTCGTCTCGCTGCTGGTACGATTTACTCCCTGGGGAAGGCAGTTCTGGCGAATCGCCTCACCCTATTTCCGACCTGATCATCAGTGGAAAAGCTGGCGACCGCTGATCACCATGTTAGTAATGCTGTGGATGACCGTCCTCGCGGTGCGTCTCGACGTTCTCCTGTCGTATTGGACGAACGGGCTTTTCACGGCGATGCAGGACTTCAACGCGGCGGCGTTCGGCTTTTCTATGGTGGTCTTCGGCGTGCTGACCACCGTCTACTTCGTACACTCGAGGGTGGAGTACCTCATCGAGCAGACCTTCATCATCCAATGGCGATGCTGGCTGAATGAGCACATGGTTGCGGACTGGCTGGACGGCCGTGCCTACCATCGCGGCCACTTCGTGACCACCCCGGTTGACAACCCCGACCAGCGCATCCAGGAAGACACCACCGCGTTCGTCCTCGAGTCCCTTGGATTGTCGCTGGGTGCGGTCAGATCCGCCGTGGCGCTGGCGTCGTTCACGGCGATCCTGTGGGGACTGTCGGGCACTCTGTCGCTATCCGGTTATACGATCCCCGGAGCGATGGTTTTCCTGGTCTATCTCTATGTGATTGTATTCTCGTTCGGCGCCTTCCGGCTCGGTCGCCCACTGATCCGGCTGAACTTCGTCAACGAAGGGCTTGGCGCGTCGTTCCGCTATGCTCTGGTCCGCCTGCGTGACCGTTCCGAAGACGTCGCATTCCATCACGGCGAGGAAGTGGAGCGCGCGACGTTGGCTACCAGGTTCGGGGCCATTATCCAGAACAACTGGCGCATCGTGTTCCGCCTCCTGAAGTTCGACGGGTTCAACATCGCCATCAGTCAAATCGCGTTGGTGGTTCCCTATCTCATCCAGGCGCCGCGCTTTTTCAGCCACGCCATCACCCTCGGCGACGTGCAGCAGACCACCATCGCTTTCGGCCACGTGCACGGCGCGTTGTCGTTCTTCCGGAACTCATACGGCGCCTTCGCCGCCTACCGGGCGACCCTCAATCGCTTGACGGGTTTGCTGGATGCGAACAGCCAGACGCGTGTCCTACCCACGGTGACCGTCACAGATCGCCCCGATGGGCTGGACATCGAGGACCTGACGGTGCGCCGTCCCGACGGAGCGCCACTCATCCAAAACCTGACCCTGCACATGCGCCCTGGCCAGGCGTTGTTGGTCACCGGTGCGTCCGGCTGCGGCAAGACCACCCTGCTCCGCAGCCTGGCGGATTTATGGCCGTACGCTCAGGGCATGGTAGGCCGGCCGACCGCAGGCCGCGCTTTGTTTTTGCCCCAGCATCCCTACCTGCCCCTGGGCGACCTGCGCACCGGGCTGACCTATCCGCAACTCCCACACGTGGTGGGCGATGAGCAGGTGCGCGGAGCATTGCGAATGGTCCAGCTGGGCAATCTGGAAGACCGTATCGACGACGAGATCGATTGGTCCCGCATCCTGTCTGCTGGTGAGCAACAGCGCCTCGGGATCGCCCGCATCTTGATCAACCGCCCCCGCCTGGTTTTGCTCGACGAGGCGACCTCTGCACTCGACGCAGGCCTCGAACACGCGCTCTACACCTTGATCCGCACGCACCTGCCCGCATGCACGCTGGTCAGCGTCGGTCATCGCGGCAGGCTGACCGCATTCCACACGCAGTTCCTGCACCTGCTCGGCGACGGACGATGGGACGTGACCGCGCCCGTAAGGCAACGCGTAGAACACAAACGCTAAGACCTATTGCCATGTCTCACGGAGGTACCTGAGCTGGAACTCCGTTCTTGAAATGGGTTGCTCTGCCTACTTCAGGGTTAGCGGGATCGGGGCGCCAATCAGTTCGCAGGCCCGACGTTGGGTGCGGGTCGGCGGGGTGATCTTGCCAAGGTAGCCCCGCTGAGGTGATGGTGTTACCGGTCAAGTGGCCATGTGTTAGAGCTCAGTCGGTTTGTGGCACGGCGGTTCTCGCGATGACCGCCAGAATCAGCCGATCCACTATTCCGAAGTTACTGTGCGGCTGAACCTCTGCTGATCAGGGTCAGCGACGCCGTCCGGCACCTGTCCCGCGGTTATCAGTCGGGGTACCGATGCGAGGAGTATCCATTCGACGCGGCTGGTTTCCGCTGGCTGTGGCTTGCCGATGCGCTCCACGTCGGAACCTACGAATAGCTGGTATTGCTGCGAGCTGATCCCAGACATGGGATGGTGAGGGCCCGGAGCTGGCTGCTGCCAAGCGGCTGCTCGATGCCGCCAAGACCGCCGGATTCGCCTTCGAGCGCATCGCACCCGGCGAGGACGGCCCGCTACGGGGGTGCGGCAGTCCCTCGAGCGGATCGACGAGCTCTACCTGGCGGGGTTTGAGAAGCCGGACTTGTGTAGCGCGATCCGGCGGCGACGCTGTTCGCTGATCGTGCCCGGCGGACTGCCGGTCGCCCAGCGGATCGACGGGGACGCCTTGACCGTGCTGCACACCGTGGTGTGCGACTGGCCCCCGTGCTGGCTGGACGCAACCCTAGGGTCGGACGCTACGTCGGGCGTAGGCACCCGCGGCGAGGGACACCCCGATCGCGGCTAGCACGACCTGGAGGATGAGCTGCACCCACGGGAAGCCGCCGTTAGCATTGGTATAGCCCATGGCCACCGCGACGTACCCGCCGATGAACGCCGCGATGATGCCGATGACGATGGTCAGCCAGATCGGGATCGGCTGCCTGCCCGGCACGACCAGTCGCCCGAGCGCACCGATGATGAGCCCGACGATGATCGCAGAGATGATGCCGGTGATGTGCATGTCCCTACCTCCGGGGTGAGAAGACGGCCGGGAAGCTCCGGATTCTGGCCGGGGCTGCCCTGTCTGGTCCACCGTCATTCCTACCCACGGGTGGGGCGGCCCTTCCTGGTCCCACCGGGTCAAAGTCCGCCGGTGCGAGTGGGCCGGACAGGGGCACACCCACACCCGCATATAGTGGAGAGTCTGAAGGGGAGTAGTCCTTCGCCGGTCGTCGACATGCTGGAGCCCTGGCGGGCTCCCGGTGGCCGGGCCCTCTAACTGGGGTGGGCGAGACCTTCGGCCCTTGGTGGCGCGTGCGTTGCCGCGGGGTCGAGGTCTGCGGGATTCCCCGGGGAGTTCGGACCCGTGTCTGACGCGGGAAGGAATACCGATTCCCCTGTGATCCATTTTGTGTTACTGGTCGGGTGCGCTGCGGTGATCTACCTGGCGTGTGACTGGTTCGTTAACGCCGTGGAGTGGCTGGGCCAACGGCTGAAGGTCGGTCCGCTGGCCGTCGGCACCATCCTGGCGGCCTTCGGCACCGCTCTGCCGGAAAGCGTGGTCACCTTCGTGGCGGTCGTGTTCGGCACCGGCGCCGCGCAGAAGGACATCGGCGTGGGTGCTGCGATGGGCGGTCCACTCGCGCTGGCCACCGTCGCCTACGGTGCGACCGGGTGGATGATGCTGGCACGTCGCCGCGCACATGCCGAGGCGATGGCGTTGGAAGGCGGGCCGACCGGCGACGATGTTGGTGACCTCACCAAGTTGGCCCGTGACCAGCGCTGGTTTATGGCGATTTTCGTCGTCAAAGTCGCTCTGGGCCTCGTGACGTTCGCGATCAAGCCCTGGCTGGGGCTGCTGTTCTTCGCCGCCTACGCGGTGTACTTCTGGCGGGAGATACGCGCCACCGCGGAGCCCGGTGCCGGTGAGGACCTCCAGCCGCTGCTGCTGCAACGTCACCGGAGTAACCCCGCCACCTGGGCCGTGGCGACCCAGACCCTTATCACACTGGCGATCATCTTCGCCGCCTCCCAGCTGTTCGTTCACCAACTCGACGCCATCGGCCCATTGCTCGGGTTGTCGGCGACGGTGACCGCGCTCCTGCTGTCGCCGATCGCCACCGAACTCCCCGAGATCATGAACGCGATCATCTGGGGCCGCCAGGGCAAGTCGGCCCTGGCACTGGCCAACATCTCCGGGGCGATGATGATCCAGGCGACTGTGCCGAGCGGACTGGGTCTGCTGTTCACCCCGTGGCGCTTCACCACCGCACTGGTGATCTCCGGGATCACCACAATGGTCGCAATTGGCTACCTGCTCATCCTGCTGCGCACGGGCAAATTCAACGCCAAGACCCTGTCCGTCGCGGCAGTGGCTTATCTCGCCTTCGCCGCGGGCCTCATCCCGGTCCTCGCCTGACACCGACACGACCCCGATAAACGAGCGCTGGTCACAGCCATTGGCACGTTCTCCGAGCTTGGAGTCGGCATACTTCAGCGGCGGCCCGTTCCTGCCGTGTACCGCTCATCCCCACGTATGGGAGGCCGTTATGGCGCCAGCCGCGGAGCGATCGGACAAGGCTGACACACAGCAGCAATCCACCCGGGACGACGGCGCGAAGGACCAGAGCCGGCTGCTGCCGGTACTCGCGGTGGAGCGGATGCTCCGTGCGGTGCTTCTGGTTGGTGTCGGCCTGATCCTGCTGACCCACGCGCACGCGGACTGGGCGACTCTCACGCGCCGCTTTGCTGAGCAGGTGGGGTTCGATCCGAGTCGAAGCGAGACCGGCCGCTTGATCTCGCGCCTGGCGGGGTTCGGGCCGCGGCAGGCGCAGCGCGACGGGGCGATCGCCATCGGTTACGGGCTGATCGAGGCGGTGGAGGGCTACGGCCTGCTCCGTCGCCGAGAATGGGCCGAGTACCTCACCGTGGTGGCCACCGCGTTGTTGTTCGTCCCTGAGGTGCAAGAGCTGCTCAAGCACCCCACCGGACTGAAGGTGGGCGGCCTGCTGCTCAACGTGGTCATCGTCGCCTATCTGATCATCCGGCTGGTCCGGCGCCGCCACGCCCAACCGCATTAAGGCGCATCCCTGGGCGGATGCACGACGGTCCCAACGCGGTCAGCGCCGCGGTTGGTGACGTGGCACGACTTGACCCGGCAAAGCCAAGCCAGCCGTCCGTGGACAGCCCGGTTTCGAGGTCGTGGTAGGTCTCGAAACTGTGGTCGAGGCCTACCAGCGCTAACGGCCGGGTAACTGCTCTCGTCCCGCATACCAGACGCAGTGCCGCGCCCCTCTGCTGCGCCAGCTCACGGGCGACGACGAGCACGGTAAGTCCGCTGGCACCAAAGAATGTGACGGCGCTGAGGTCAATGACAAGGACCAGCGGCGGCCGATCCAGCACCTGATCCACAGTGTCCCGGAAGACTTGCACGGTCAGGAGATCAACCTCGCCCGCGACGTACAGGACCGCCACCTCTGCAGCGGCTCGCCAGCTCACGACGGTCAGGTTCCCCAGCACCTTCGTCTCCGCGATCGTCGTACTCACCACAGCCCTCCTCGCTTTCCGGGATGCGGGCGCGTGTTGTGTTCCGAACAGTTGGCGGGATCCGCCGTGGCACTGCGGCTGTCGCCGCCTACTGTCTGACGCCACGTCGAGTGTAGGAGCCGACGGTGATCAATACTCCGATCGCAGCCAGTACCACCTGAACGATGATCATGGTCCAGGGAACGCCACCGTTGGCGTTGCGGTAGCCGAGGGCCACGGTGATGTAGCCGCCGATGAACGACGCAATGATGCCGATCACGATGGTCAGCCAGATCGGAATCGACTGCTTGCCCGGCACGACCAACCGTCCGAGCGCGCCGATGATGAGCCCGACGATGATCGCCGAGATGAT
Source organism: Pseudonocardiaceae bacterium (assembly GCA_036009255.1). Classification (GTDB taxonomy): domain Bacteria; phylum Actinomycetota; class Actinomycetes; order Mycobacteriales; family Pseudonocardiaceae. The sequence goes on along the minus strand of DASYMC010000556.1, from coordinate 3,309 downwards.
GCCGCTGATGTGCATGTCCCTACCTCCATACGAGGGTCGTTCCACGTGTTGATCAGCAGCGCGAGGCCCCGCTGATCAACATGTAGAGGGGGCTTCCAGTCAGGACACGTCGGCAACAGCGGCACTGACGGCGTTGGGGCCGTCGTATTGCCGGTCGGGGATCCGACGCAGCGCATCCAGTGCCTGATCGTCACCGCCATGGCGCTCGGCGTGCCGTACCAGGTCCTCCTTACGGGCGGGGTAATCCACCCCGCGCAGAGATTTCTGTATCTGGATGGGATTGACCGCCACTACGTCCTCCTCAGCTTCGCAACGATCAGCCAGCCCCACAGCGGTTGATCGGGACGACCTCCCTGAGCAGATCGACTGCGCGGCTAGCCACGGTGTACTTGCGTTGCTCACCGTGCACGGGCGATTTGGGTCTGCGCTTGGACCTACCGGCTGCAATTCCGGCCACAACACTGCTCCTGCCAGAGCAACAACGGCGGTGACGGCGCGCCTCGATCGATACAAAATCGGCCCCAGCACCTCGCGTGCTAAGCAGCTCGGCTGAGCACAGCGTCGATGCGTGACCGCGCCTCGTGGCGGGCGGGTCACCTCACGGTTCGGCCGCCGCTCATGGGGTATTCGCCGATCATGGCGAGCATTCCAAAGGTCACCCTGAACGATGGCGCAGCGATTCCCCAATTCGGCCTCGGCGTGTGGCGGGTCCCGCAGGACCGGACCGCGGACACCGTCCGGATCGCGATTGAGGCCGGATACCGGCACGTCGACACGGCACAGATGTACCGCAACGAGGAGGGCGTCGGGCAGGGCGTCCGCGACTCCGGGCTCGACCGAGAGGATATCTGGATCACCACAAAGCTGGCGGGCCGCAGTCACGGGTACGAACCCGCGATGCGCGCACTCGATGCCAGCCTTCGGCGGCTCGGCACAGACTACGTGGACTTGTACCTGATCCACTGGCCCGGCCGCGACGGTGACCTCGACACATGGCGAGCCTTCGAGAAGCTCCGTGATGACGGCCGCGCGCGCAGCATCGGCGTCTCGAACTTCTCCGCCCGGCAGCTCGAACTGCTCGCCGACGAGACCGGCACCGTGCCCGCCGTCAACCAGGTTGAGTTGAACCCCTGGAAGCCGCAGCGTGCGCTGCGCGAATACCACCAGCGTGCCAGGATCGCCACCGAGGCGTGGGCACCGCTCGCGGAAGGTGGTCTCCTCGACGACCGCACCGTGCGCGACATCGCGCGACGCCGGGACCGGACACCGGCACAGGTCGTGCTGCGCTGGCACCTGCAGGTCGGCAACATCGTCTTCCCCAAGTCGGTGACGCCGTCGCGGATCCGGGAGAACATCGACATCGCGGACTTCGAGCTCTCCGGCGACGAGATGGCCACGATCGACGCGTTGGGACGCTAGCCGCACGCCTTCATTCACGCGATGCCGAAGCGCCTCAACGCAGCCACCAGCTCGGTTACGGGGCCCGTGCCGCTCAGCCGGGCTCGCCGCGCCGCTTACGGTGGATCACCCATCCCAGGTCCACCAGAGCTACCACAGCGAGCACCACGAACACTATCCCGACTGCTGTCAACCCTGACCTGATCATCAATACCGCGGCGACGGCGCAGAACAACAGCCCGAAGCCGGCCAGCACTGCACGTAGGGTCAGCGCGCTGCGGGCTGGGGTCGACCCGCCGAATCCAGCGGTCGGATCGTGGTATCCGGGCAGCCCCCGCTGGTAGTCCTCCCGGGTGCGCCGCTGGCGCGGGTTGTGTTGTTGTGACATGACGCTTCCTCCAAACGACGTCGATCGCAGTCTCAGCCCACGTAGCGGCGAACGGCCAGCGCTTGGAGCAGGCCGGACACCAGTTCCTCCTCGTGGCGGGAAGCTGCGGCGGCCCGCACGGCTGCATGTGCCCGGCCCTGCGCCGACAGGCACCACTGCCACCATCGGCTCAGCTCTGCGGTGCCATGCATCAAGGCCTCTGCAACGACCAGCGCGGGCCAGTCCCAAGCACCAGCCTGCGCGCCCACCTTCCCCCGGCCAGCCACCGGATCAACGGCGAGTACCGGCACTGCGTAGCGCAACGGGAGTACAAGGCCGTGCAGCCGGGTGGTGACAACCACGTCGAGCCGTCGGAGAAGGGCATCGAGCTGGTCCGGTCTGGCGGCGTGGCGCCAGTCCCGCGGGTCGAGGCGGGTGTCGATAGGTATCCGAGCGCAGTCCTGTTCCGCCAGCCACGCGGTAAGCCGTTCGTGCACGAGGCTGTGGCGACGGCGCAGGCCGTATTCGGGCTGCCCGGGCGCGAGGATTACGCCGATGACGGGCACGTCGCCGGTGCGAACCGTCGAGGAGAGGTCACGGAGGCCGCGCCCAGCCTCACCGTCCGGAGTCACGGTGTCCCGGGCCATTACCCGGTCGAACCCGGTGACCGACGGATCGGCTGGGTCGATGACCGTCACGCCAACCGCTATCCGGCAGCACCGGTCGAAACGGGCGTGCAACCAACGCACCTGCTCGCCGTGCGCTGGTCCACAGGCAAAAACCAGGTGTGTGTACCGGTCCGGATCGGCATCGTCCAAGTGCAGGCTTCCGGATCGCAATACCGGACTCCACGCCACCTCCACGGGTAATCCAGCCTGTTGTAACGCGCGGTGCACTCGGTCCATGCTGAGCACGTCTCCGGCAGTGGCCTCGCCGCGCAGGAAACTCGGCCAACCGGTCAGCAGAACCCGCATGGGCATTGTGTTACCCCGACCACCTGAGCCCGGAAACGTGGCGCCTTGCGCAGTCTTTGGTGATGTCGCGCACGCGGCGGGCATCGCAGCGGAGGTGGACGCCGCCCGGCAGCAGCCGGCACAGCCGAAGCGCCGGAGCAGCTGCCATGACGATGCGGATCCGCGGCGGAGAACTGCGCTGCCGCTATCTCACGGCATCGCCCTACTGGGACAGAACAGCGTCCGAGAATCGTGACGGTGGGTCGGTGTGGCCCCGCCCACGGCTCTGCACACTCGGCCGATCACCACGGAAAAGGGGGCCGCGAACTGCGGGCAAGTGGGCGTAGCGAACCAGCAACGCGACCCTTGTCGCGCCAAAACGCACCAACCTCGAGGCTGAGCGAGGCGACCACTTGAGCGGAGATTCGCGTGAAAGCCGTCTTACCCCCCTCCACTAGACCTTCCCCGGTACGTCCCCGCGCGCCGATCGGCTCCCAGGCGCTGGCATACCTGCGCACTACTGACCATAAGCAGATCGGCAAGCTGTATCTGGTTACCACGTTCGGATTTTTCATGGCCGCCGGTGCGATG
>DASYMC010000555.1:0-3569 GCA_036009255.1 Pseudonocardiaceae bacterium | reverse complement strand
TGATGATGTGCGGTCGGAGGTTTGCTGGCCGGGTGCTGCGGCGTGCACCGAGGGTTGGCGGGCGGCGGGAGGAATCCCCGAGGCTTGCGTTCACCGAGGGGGCAGACCCATCCGGATCGGTAGCGCGGGGCGTGGAGCTCTCCGTTATGGTTCGGTCGCTCGTGGTGTTCATCCGGGTGCCAGGTGGTCGATCCGAGACCGTAGTGGCCGCCGGGCTCAGGAGTGAAGAGATCAGGCCCGATACCTTGGGCCGAGGCGCTGGGGAGTGCGTGAGGTGATCCGATGCCGTTGATGCCCGCTGATGTTGCCAACGTCGCGTTCAGTAAGCCGCCGATGGGTAAGCGGGGCTACTGCGAGGACGAGGTGGATGCCTTCCTTGACCTGGTTGAGGCTGAGCTGGCTCGGTTGATTGAGGAGAACACTGATCTCCGTAACCAGGTGGAGCAGCTTGATCAGCAGTTGCGTGCCACGCCGGTCGACACCGGGGCCGCCCTTCGCTCGGTGGACTCGCCTCGGCCGGTGATGGCCCCGGTGCCGCCGCCGATGAGGGAGATGAGGGAACAGATCTCCCCCGGGGGTGATCACAACGTCCACGCCGCCAGGGTGCTGGGTTTGGCCCACGAGATGGCTGAGCAGTTGACCGGGGATGCCCAGGCCGCAGCGGATGCGATGTTGGGCGAGGCTCGCACCCGATCCGAGCAGTTGCTCTCCGATGCGAGGGTCAAGGCCGATGGCATGGTCCATGAGGCCAGGACCCGGGCGGAGACCCTGCTCGATGACGCCCGGATCAGAGCCGAGACTCTGGATCGGCAGTCCCGGGAAAAGGCTGCGTCGCTGGAGCTCGACGCGGCGCGCAAGCACACCGAAATCCTTGCTGGGTTGAGTCAGGAGAAGGACATCCTGGAGAAGAAACTCGACGAACTGCGTACGTTCGAGCGCGACTACCGCGCCCGTTTGAAGACCTACTTGGACGCACAGCTACGAGATTTGGACGAGCGTGGAACCGCCGTACCAGCAGACTCAGGGCGCAACCGGCAGGACTGGGTGGCCTCCAGGCTCGGCGCCCATGCTGAGGTGGGGTCTCGGTAACCACGGGGGCTATCAGGACCGCTACGGTGCCGAGTTTGCGGACATCGGTGGGGTGAGTGGCAGTGCTGCCGCGCCGCTTCGCTCCTCGCTTCGGCTGCGGCTGCGGTGTGAGCCGGCTTGCCATCGGGCCAGGAAGATCTACCAGAGCAGTCGCTGTGGCCGGTGGTGCGGCATAGGGTGTTGCGCGCTGGCGCCGGGAGGGCCGCGGCCGTGCGGTGGAACCCGCGAAGATGATGAAGGGTGACAACTTGACCGAGCAGTTCCCACGACGCACCCAATCGGACGATGGTCGGCAGGTCGCGCATCAGGGCCTCTTTCGCGCTGCTGGGCACGAGGCCGAGGAGCGAGATCCGGCGGCCCGGTCCATCGCCCCCAGCGCCGCCGCGCAACCTTCCTGGGAGGTGTTCTCGCACGCTTCGGAATACGACGTTGCCGAACAACAGCGACCGGCCACTCAACACGACGAGGTGGCCATGCGGTCATTCCAGCTCCCCTTCGTAGCCGAAGCCGATGTCATCGATGCAATCGATCAGCGGCGGCCGGTGCCCCTCGATGAGGACGACTACCGATAAGTCTCAGGCAGAACAGCTGGGAGACGCTGCCGATCCGCCACGCCAGCATCTACCCGAGCTGGTCCCCTTACCGAGGATGGACCGCGATCTATGGATCAGGTCTCGGCAGTTTTGCCGGTAGCTCCTGCTGCTCGTCGGGTCGGGGTGAGAAGCCAACCGGTTGGGATAGACAGCGCAGCGAGCCAGGTGAATGCGGCAGCGAGCTGATTGGCCCAGGGCCTGTGTCGCACCTCGATGCGATCGGCGACACCATTGCGCACCGCGTTATCTCGAACAGCCGCCAGCGCGTGGGGATTGATGTCCACGGCCACGACCTCCAACGATCGGAGGCCGCAAGGACGGCATTGACGCCGCTGCCGGCCCCCATGTCCAGCACCCGATCGGCCTCAGTGACCTCGCTGAGAACTGCCTCGCCCAGCAGGTGCGACATCGGCACGATCGGCATGACCTGGGATGGCGCCACCAGTGTCCGACCGAGGTAGCACAATGTCTGATCACCATCGGTACCGGCGCTCAGCTCGCGGTAGGCGCTGGTGTGCCACCGCCAGATACGCTCAGCACGCTCCTGCGACGTCAGCGGTCGGTAGCTGCCGAGGCCTTCCTTTGTTGGATCGCCGCTGCTCATAGCAGCAGGCTATTCCGCCGGCTTCACGCGGCGCAGCGACGCCACCCATCACTGCGGCACCGAGTCGCACTGTCATGCCGATGAGTGCACGTTCCTTGTGCAGGTAGAGTTCACGACCCGAAATCCGAGGCCGCGCGCTGACGCGCGTAGGAGTTCAAGCGCTCAAGCTCGTCGGTGTAGATGCCGCGCATGACCCGTGGAGCGAACAGTCGCTCGAAGAACCCCCCGATACCTGCGGCGCCCTTCCAGGTGGTGCAGATCTCCACGTGCGAGGCGGCGTCCTGAGGAGTGACGGTAAACGTCGTCACCAGGCTTGAGTTCATGTCGGACTCGGTGAGGATCCGTCCAGGCTCCGGCTCGGCGACCCTCATCCGGTACTCGCGGGTGCGCCCGCCAGCGGCGACCTTGAAGCGTGTGATCGTGCCGTGGCCCACGCCACCGGATTCGACTTCGAACTCAGAAAACGCGGGAGGTAGGAATCGGGGATGGTGCTCGCGCAGGTCAGCGAGATAGCCATAGACGGTCTCAGCAGAAGCATCCACTCTCCGCGTGGCACAAACATGAATCGTCGCCATACGACGTGCCTATCACGATCGAGCGACCACCGGGTGATGGACTACCCCGCTGGCCCTCCGACTGACGGCCAGCCACCGGCCCGATCATTCGCCGCATCTTGGCCCTGCGGCTTGCACCGCGCGTGCCGCAAGTCGCGCTGTCATGCCGATGAGCGGGGAAGGAAAGGTGGTTAGCCGCGTGTCCTTGCCGTGGTGACACGCCAGCGAGCTCGCGCTCCGCTGCGGGCAACCCGGCCAACCTTGGCGGTAGTGGAACCGTAGGGCGGTCGCCGTCATGGATTTCCGCTGGCCGTTGCCTGGGGTCTGCTACGTAACTCCGTGCTGGCAGGGTCGTTGAAGTGACCAGATTGTGATCATGGTGAGTGCGGGACCGGCTGCAGTCTCGGATGTCCATCCTCCACCGGTGGCGCTGTCGGTTGCTGGCGGCCCGCGCCGTCGTTGGCCAGGAGCTGGCATGGTTCGGGGTGTGGTGCTGGCGCTCCCGCTGTTGTCGATGTTGGTGTTTGCTTGTCCCGCGCACGCGATGGCCGATGGTGCCCAGACCGGCGGGCCGCCTTTGGTGACTCCGACGGCGACGCTGGCCGCGGCGTTGCATTGTCACGACACGCCATCTTCCGCGGGCCATGAGCCGGTGCTGTTGGTACACGGGATCGCCTCGACCGGGGCGGAAAGCTGGGGCTGGAACTACGTGCCCGCGCTGAACAACGC
>DASYMC010000554.1:0-17270 GCA_036009255.1 Pseudonocardiaceae bacterium | reverse complement strand
GATCACCCAGCTCGGAGGTTGTCGCGCCAGCCGTGTAACCCCGGATGAGGCTTGGGTCTGGTTGTCATCGAGTTGCCGCGCCCACTAGGGTTGCGGCCGATCGGTGCACGACGGAGCCGATGCGGTGAGGTCGGGCAGCTTCCGTAGCAGCGTCTCCAGCGCTTCTACCTGTGCGTTTGTGTTGTAGTAAGTTCCCCAAGGTCCACACCAGCTCAGGGGCCTATCAGGTGATCGTTGGGTCAGTGTTGGTCCCCTGCATGTTGATCCGGTGAATCCTGCGCTTGAGCATGTTGATCCGGTATCGACGGGCTTCAGCTGCCGGCAATGCCGGGGGGACTCGGTGCAGACGAGTTCGGGCGCATGCGCACGGCTGGGAACCGGCCTCCAGCTCCGACGGTGCGTGAAATGCGACGATTCATCTCTGTCGAGTTGGGCTGACCGAAGTCCCTGCGCAGAGGAGTGCGCATCGAAGGTCGCACCAACGGGACACCTTGGCGGCCAGGTCGCGGACGCAGTGCTTGTGCGCTCTTGCAGCATATTTGAGCAGAATGCCTCGACGGCGGTTGACCAGGCCGCTCCTCGGCTCCACTGCAGCCAAGACGAGCTAGATCCATCGGTTGCGCGGATTCGGAGGCTACTCACGCTGCCCGTCCTGGGAGCACGCGGCCACGCTGAGTAGTCGACCCGTCACCGCTTGACTACATTTACGAGGCCACCTATGCTAGCTCACCGGTCGGGGACCGTTCCCATCGAGGGGGTTGTCTCATGCCAAACTTACACATGTAGTTGACATGTAGCTCATTGGTCTACATGCAACGGCAGGCCGGTGTGCCATTTTCATCTTAGCTGCTGATTAATTGAGTTATGCCAACCAACGATCTCCACTCCATTCAGGTTGTCCATTCTGGTTCGGCTCTTTGGGGTGCCGTGGCGATCAGGAGAACCCCACATGAATGTTCGCTGGTTGTACTCGCACCGGATCCTAATGGCCTTGCTCGTGACCGCGACGGTTGCAGTGGGATTGATGACCGTTCTTGTGATTCGTCAACAGCAGGATCAGGCGAACGGCCAGGTCTACCTCGAAGCGGGTGGCAGCGTAGGATCGAATCCTTTTGTACCCCTGCTATCTCCACCGGCAACGGCGAGCGGAGATCGTGGGAGCGGAGACACGTCGATTCAGACGGACGTCGGTGCCGACAACCGCCCAGCATGCGACGCAGAGAAGCTTATTACGTACCTAACGAAAGACCCGCAAGCAGGCGCAGCATGGGTACACGCACTTAATTCTGATCGTGATCTTAGCTGGAGCGGTGGTAGTAAAATTGAAACTCTACAGATTCCAGCCTACATTCGCGAGCTTACACCACGAGTCCTCACGGAGGATCTCAGGGTCACCAACTATCAGTTCACCGATGGTACTGCCCTTGCCGTACAGTCGATTCTCGAGAAAGGTACTGGAATTCTTGTAGACGCCAAGGGCGTTGCTCGAGTTCGATGTTCCTCTGGTAATCCGCTGACGCCTATGGTTCAACAAAAGACGCCGCCAATTTATCGAGGCAAGCCGTGGCCCAGTTTCCAACCTCAACGTGTTGTTGCTACCCAGCGTAGCCCGCAATGTGGCGGCGGTGAGTATTACGATGGTGCACGCTGCCAGCAGGTTTCAGTTTGTCCGGATAGCAAGTACGTGGGCGATGGCGGTCGGTGTTATGGGCGGGCGAACCCGGAGCCAGCAGATGACGCTAAGCGACCCGATATGCACCATTGGTCCGACCAGCCCGCCAGCCCCCAGGAACCCCGCCCTCCGGAGCAGGCCGCCCCGGAGAAACCCCGCCACCCACAAGAACCTCGCCATCCGGAGCAGCCCGCCAGCCCCCAGGAACCCCGCCATCCGGAGCAGCCCATCCGCCCGGAGGAGCCCCGCGAGCCGGAGCAGCAGCCCGTCCGCCCGGAGCAACCCCGCTATCCGGGCCAGCCCGCCCGCCCGGAGGAGCCCCGCGAGCCGGAGCAGCCCGTCCGCCCGGAGCAACCGCGCCACCCGGACCAGCCCGTTCGCGCGGAGAAACCCACTCGCCCCGATAAACCGCAGCGCTCGGATGACAGCCAGCACCCGGACAAGCCCGGGCAGCCATCTGAGACGAAACCACCAGACAAACTGGATCCTTCGGATAAATCGAAGGATACGGGCAATCCTGCGCATGGGAATAAACAGGACAAACCAGAGCATCCCGGAAAAGCCAAACGGGTGGAGAAGTCTGTAAGGCCTGATAAACCAGTAAAATCGAACAAAGCAGCGAAGCCGGATCGGGACGTGTCGAGCGATCCTGGAGACAGTCCGGAGTAGACGACTCGGGCTCATACGCAGGCCGCGCCGGGCTGCCACAGAGTCGTTAGGATTACTCAACTCCACCCATTCGAGCAAGCTTCGTTCATCTTCTGTTCAGCTAGGCGCAGGATCCTTATCCTGTGCTTCTCCACCGGTTTGGCGAGGTCGGCGAAGCCAGCGACGAACACCACTGTGTCGTCGCCGGCCGGAGGCTCGACGGGGCGCTCACTGATGTCTGGAGCGACGCGACCGCTTACCTGGACGGTTGCTACGTGGCGTACGTGCCCCGTTGCGAGTGCGGCTGGACCGGACCACCGTTCAGCACGACGCCGAGTGGCTACGCTGCCTGCGAACAGCTCTGGCGGGACAAGCACCTCTTGCCGTTCCTCCGCGCCGCGAACCCTGCTCCGGCTATCCGCTGACCGGTCCTGGCGGTCAGGGCGCCGATGCTGCTGCCCTGAATCAGCAGAGCGTCGACGTGCCAGATCGAGCGACACCGGCAGACTGAGGAAGCCGCGTCTGGTTACAGAGTGCGCTACTTCGGGCTCCATTAGCCCTCATACCCCCGCGAGAGGCTGGCCGCCGGTTGGCGAGCAAGCGCAGATCAGGCTGCCAACAAGCCTGCTATCTGTACAGCTCTGCCCGCTCTTCCGGCGGAACCCGACGTCGACCTGAGTCCGTGACGAGCCTCATTCCAACGGTCGGAGTTACGATCGGGCATGGCTGCGTTTGTCGGGCAGGCGGCGGCTGGCGTGGTACTGGTGGGTGGCCGTTCTGTGCGAATGGGGGCAGCGAAGGCCTCGCTCGATTGGCACGGCTCCACTCTGCTCCGCCGCACGCTGGGTGTACTCGACCGCGCGATCGACGGGCCGCTACTGGTGGTGTGCGCACCAGGCCAGCCGCTACCCGAGATCCCCGCGCAGGTGGAAATTGTGGAGGATCCCGAGGAAGGGCTGGGGCCGATGCAGGGAATTGCAGCTGGACTGGGCGCGCTGGTTGGTCGTGCGCACGCTGCGTTCGTCTGCTCCACAGACTTGCCGTTCCTGCACCCCGCGTTCATTCGCCGGGTGCTGACCGCGCTCACCGATGAGCTCGACGTGGTGCTCCCCGTGGCCCGCGGTTATCCGCAGCCGCTCGCTGCCGCATACCGAATTTCGCTCGCGACGTTGGCCGCTGAGGCGGTGGCGGCCGGTGAACTGCGCCCGGCTTTCCTGTATCAGCGGTGCGCCACGCTACGGCTTGGCGAGGCCGCGTTGCTTGCAGACCCGCTCCTGGCCACTGCGGACCCTGCGCTGGACTCAGTGGTCAACGTCAACTCTCCGGGCGAGTACCGTGCCGCCCGGCGCTGCTTTGCTCCACTGGTCACCGTTCAACGCAGTGGCGCGGTAACCACCAATGACCAAACCGAACCGCGAACTGTTCGTGCCGCCACGCTATCCGGCGCCGCCGCTGCAGTAGGTCTTCGCCTGGACAGCTATATGGTCGCTGAGCTCAACGGCGACCAGATCAGTCTCGACGGTGATGTCCCGCTGGTCAGTGGGGATGCCATCGCCTTCAATCGTGCAACGCGGACGACCGCGCCCGATGACCGGACCGCAGCGGCGGGCACGGATTCCTGACAGGCGGGGGCAGGGGGGACCGACACACCGAGCACGGCGGAGCGACACGCGGGGCATGAGGGAGCGACACGCGGGGGGGAGAGCTCAGCGTGATCGGCCGTGCACGGGAAGTTGCCATTGCAATCGCCACTCGGATGGCTTACTTTCGAGTTTGCTTGACCACGGGGAGTGAGGGGGAGCCAGCTCGGATCACCTTGGGGGGTTGCTGCCGAGTGCGGGGGTTGACAAGCTGCTGGCGTTGGTATCGGGAGAGTCGCTGGACGCCGGAATGCGTCAATAATCTGCGGCTTCACGTCGCGTGACGCACCTCAGCGCATCTAACGATCAATCTGACGGACAGCGCATCGGCTGCGCGCTCAGGTAGCTGCGCACGTGCTGCGTCGCCCATGTGCCGTGCATGGCTGCTCCATCGGCGGAGAAAAGGAGCGATATGAGGGTCTCGGAAATCTTTGCAAGGGGTGGCGGCGACTACGGATACGACGGTAGCTATGAGCGCTACCTCGACTACGGCGGCGTTGACAAGCCGGGCGGGTACTATCCGGACACGGGGCGCTGGACCTACGTCAGCCCCGATAGCTACAACTACCAGGGCAACCACTACGGCTACGGTTTCTCCCGCAGCCATGGACTTGACGGTCTCGTAGGGTAACTCGCCGGAGCTGCCGCCATCGTCCGTGCGTACACCGACGTGACGATGCCGGCATCGGCCAAGTCCGGTGGTGTTCGATCCGGAGCGAGGTCCGTCCGGGGAGGACGGTGATGGCCTGCTCGTTGGCGGGTGAGCTTGGCCCGCCAACGGTTGCAGCCGGCACGGTGTTCACGTAGCGTATCCGCGCGTGTACCGAAAGTTGTCCTTGCAATCGTCGCCTCCATCGCTTAGTTTGTGATTGCTTGACCACGGAGAGTAGGGGGCCAGCTCGGATCACCTAGGGGGGATGCTGCCGAGGGCAGCGGATTGACAGCTGCTGGTGTGGTGCTGGGGGACAGTTCGCCAAGACGCAGAACTGTGTCACCGTTGGGGGCGACTTATCTCGCGAAGCTGTCCCAGTGCCCCGCACGATGTCGGATGACGATTTCGACGGGGAGTATGTCGACTTCGCACTCTGACACGGCAGCGTATCATTTTCCCACATCGGTCTGGGTCTTTTTCCTTGCATGGCTCCGTCATCGAGCTGGAAAAGGAGCGATATGAGGATCTCGGAAGTCTTCGCAATGGGTGGCGGCGATAGCGTTCCAGGTTACAACTGTCACCGGGACGACTGTGACTACGGTTTCTACCCCTACTTCAACGGCTACGACTACGGCAGGGACTATGGCCGTAAGCCCTACTACTACGATGGTTATAACTACGGCGGCTACGCCTACGACGGCCACTTCCGGCTGCTAGGGCTCATCGGGTAGTCGGTGGATCATCGGCGGTGGCCTGGAATTCCTTCAGCGGAGCAAAGGCCACCGCCCTCGCCGTGTTCAAGAATCGCCGCGGCCTCAGCTCTTCGGGCCGGCGTCGCTTCTGCCCAGAGTAGAGTCGACAGCCCAGACCGAGAGAGGGGGCAGCGGTGAGGGAGATACTGCGGTCGTTGATGCGCCCGGCGTCGGCTGAGGGCGGCCTGGTCGAGGCCGCGCCGGCAGCGAGCATACGCGAGGTCTTCCGCCGGTTCTGGCCTGACGCTCGGCCGTTCTGGCGATGGCTCTGGGTGAGCCTGGTATTGATCATCGTGTCGCCGTTTGTGGACACCGCCGCGATCTTGCTGTTCAAGGTACTGGTCGACAAGGTACTTACCCCGCGGGATTTCTCTGCCTTCCTGCCGGTGGCCGGGGCATTCATAGGTATCACACTGCTGGTCGGCGCGCTGGGTTTCCTGGGCGCGTACCTGGGAGCGTGGATCGGCGAGAACTTCCTGCATCGCATGCGCACCCGGGTGTTCGCGCATCTGCACACCCTATCGGTGAGCTTCTTCGACCGCCGCCGCCTGGGTGACATCCTGTCCAGGCTGACCGGCGACGTCGCTGCGATCGAAGCCGTGGTGCTCTCCGGGGTCATCGGGCTGATCTCCAACGTGTTGAAGATCTTCGTGTTCGCCGGGGTGCTGTTCTTCCTGGACTGGCGCCTGGCGTTGGCGTCGCTGATCGCGGTGCCGGTGTTCTGGTTGGCCGCCCGGTCCTTCGCCCGCCGCATTAAGATCGCCTCTCGGGAGGTCCGCCGCCGCGCCGGGTCGATCAGCGTGGTCGCCGAAGAAAGCCTGGGCAACGCCACCCTGATCCAGGCCTACGGTCGTGAGGGCGTTGAGGTCGACCGCTTCGCCGCGCAAAGCATGGGCAGCGTGAATGCCGAACTGGCCGCCACCCGGCTGGGTGCGATGTTCTCCCCGCTGGTCGATCTGGTCCAGGTGCTAGGCGTGCTCACCATCCTGGGGGTCGGCATCTGGGAGCTGACCGCCGGACGGATCACCCTGGGCGGGTTACTGGCATTTCTGGTGTTCCTGTCCCAGCTCTACGGGCCCGTGCAGGGCCTCGGCGCGTTGTCGACCTCGCTGTTCGCCGCCACCGCAGCTGCCGAGCGGATTATCGAACTGCTCGATGAGCAGCCGACGGTGACTACGCCTGCGCACCCCGTCCCGCTGAACCGGGCCCGTGGACGACTGCAGCTGGAAAAGGTCAGCTTCGCTTATCCGGATACCGGCGGAACCGAGGTCCTGAAACAGGTCGCTTTCACCGCCGAACCAGGGCAGACCACTGCGATTGTTGGCGCCAGTGGCGCGGGCAAAACCACCCTGCTCAAACTGTTACTGCGCTTTTATGACCCCACTACCGGCCGGATCACTCTTGACGGTCATGACCTGCGCGAGCTGGATCCCAATGCTTTACGGGCCAACATCGCCATCGTGCTGCAGGAAACTCTGCTGCTGGATGGCACGATTGCCGAGAACATTCTCGCAGGCCGTCCCGAAGCCACCGAGGCTCAACTGATCACAGCCGCGAAAGCCGCCGACGCACACGAGTTCATCGCCGCGCTACCTGAGGGCTATGCCACTCGGGTGGGTCAACGCGGTCGATTGCTCTCCGGCGGACAACGCCAGCGCATCGCGATCGCCCGGGCGATGATTCGGGATGCCCCCATCCTGCTGCTGGACGAGCCGACCACCAGCCTGGATGCCGACGCTACGCAGCGTATCCTCACCCCGCTACGTCGGCTGATCACCGGGCGCACCACCATCATCATTTCCCACAACCTGCTCACCGTCACCGACGCCGATCAGATCATCTACATCGAACACGGCCGCATCACCGAAACCGGCACGCATGACGAGCTCCTGACGAACAATCACCAGTACGCCCATCTCTATCACCTCCACCACCCCGGTGACCCGTCGCGAGGGCCAGGCCAGAACGGCAGATTCGCCGGCACAGGAGCGCCATCCTGAGCTGCTGAGTTCCAGGTAGCGTGCCACTGTGCCGCGCAGCCCGTTCGTCCGTGGCGTCCGGGCAGCCCAGGCGCTGGATGCGTGGCATGCGGCCTGCGCAGCCGCCGGGTGTCCAGATCGGGTCGGTACGGAACGGCTAGGGCTGGTGGAAGCGATCGGCCGGGTCACAGTCGAACCGGTGTGGGCGCAGCGGTCATCGCCGGCATTCGACTCCGCCGGGATGGATGGCATCGCGGTGCGCGCCGCGGACACGGTGGGTGCCAGCAAGAGCGCTCCGCTCACGCTGGCCGCCTTCGAGGTCATCGACACCGGCGACCCACTTCCCGAGGGCTGCGATGCGGTGGTGATGCGCGAGCACACCCGCCTGCTGGAGCAGGGCGCTGAGCTGGTCGCAGCCGTGCCGGCCTACCAGCATGTCCGATCCATCGGCGAAGATGTCGCGGCCGGTGAGTTGCTGTTACCACCCGGGCACCGGTTACGTGCGGTGGACGTCGCTTCCGCCGCGGCGGCGGGTATCACCGATATCCTGGTGCGCCGCAGGCCGGTGGTTGCGGTGCTGCCCACCGGCGATGAGATCCGGCCATTGGGTTCCGAACCCGGTATCGGCGAGATCCCCGATACCAATTCGCTGATGCTGGCGGGCCAGGCCGGTGAACACGGCTGCGACGTGCTCTCGCTGCCCATCGAGCCGGATGACCCCGAGCGGATCGCCGCGGCAGTGCTCGGTGCCGCTGAGCGCGCCGACCTGGTGGTGATCATCGCCGGCGCGAGCGCCGGGCGGGGTGACCACACCGCGTCGGTGATTGACCAGGTAGGCGAGCTGGTGGTGCACGGGGTTGCGGTACGCCCAGGCCACCCAGTGGCGCTCGGTATCGCCGGAGCCACTCCTGTGCTCGGTGCTCCCGGGTACCCGGTCTCCGCGGCGCTGAGCTTCGAGATCTTCGCTGCGCCGCTGTTGGCTGCTCTGCAAGGCACGACAACCACGAGTCGCCCCACGGTCCAGGCCCGGCTGGCCCGAGAGCTGGCCTCCCCGCTGGGCAAGGATGACTGGGTGCGGCTACGGCTGGGCCGGGTCGGTGGGCGGATTGTGGCGATGCCCCTGCCTCGTGGTGCTGGAGCGCTGACCTCGCTCGTGCGGGCCGACGGGTTGCTGGTCGTGCCCGCAGCGCTGGACGGCCACCAGGCCGGCGCCGACGTCGAGGTGCAACTGCTTCGCGGCCTGACGGAGATCGACCGCAGTATCGTGGCCATCGGCTCCCACGACCCGGTGCTCGACCTGGCCGCTGCCGCACTGCGCCGCACCGAGCCAGCCGTGACACTCACGACGTCCAGCGTCGGCTCGCTGGGTGGCCTGCGGGCACTGCGCGAGGGCCTGTGTCACCTGGCCGGCTCGCACCTGCTCGACCCGGATACCGGCGAGTACACGCTGCCTCACCTGGTTCGGGTGCTGCACGACACCGCCGTCACGGTGGTCCGGCTGGTACATCGGGAACAAGGCCTGATCGTCGCTGCGGGTAACCCGCTGGACATCACCGGCATCAAGGACCTGCGCCGCCCGGGACTGCGTTACGTCAACCGGCAGCGGGAGGCGGGAACCCGGGTGCTGCTCGACCACGAACTGCGCCGCCGGGGCATCGAGCCCGGTGACATCCTCGGATACCAACGCGAGGAGTGCACCCATCTCGCTGTGGCGGCGGCGGTGGCTGCCGGGCGCGCGGATGCCGGGCTGGGCATCCGCGCCGCCGCGCGGCTGCACGGGCTCGGTTTCATACCTGTCACGCAGGAGCCCTACGACCTGGTGGTGACCCGGGAGGCCTACGACTCCGCGTTGCTCGCCCCGCTGTGGACGCTGCTGGCCGATCAGAGCTTCCACGCCGCAATCGAAGCTCTGGGCGGCTACTCCTGCGTCGAAACCGGCCGCCACCTGCTCTAGCCCTCAGACGGGGTGGACGAGACCGGTGTGGTGAGATCCCGAGCATGGAAAATCCGCTGCAGAACGTGACATTCGCCTCTAATGGTGCTACCGCGCATGGGTACCTTGCGTTGCCTGTGGGGGGCAGCGGTCCTGGCGTCGTGGTGATCCAGGAGTGGTGGGGATTGACCAGCCACATCGCCGAGGTGGCGAACAGGCTGGCCGCTGCGGGCTTCGTCGCGTTGGCGCCCGATCTGTTCGGCGGCGTCACCACCCATGACGCCGACGAGGCGGGCAAGCTGATGCAGGATCTCCCGGTGGATCAGGCGGCCCGCGACCTGAGCGGCGCGGTGGACTACCTGCTGAACCACGACGCGGTCACCAGCTCGACGGTCGGCGCAGTCGGGTTCTGCATGGGCGGCGGCTTCGTCCTGGTCCTCGCGGCCCAGCAGGGGAACAAGATCGGCGCCGCGGTGCCGTTCTATTCGGTGCTCGGTGAGGACTATCCGAGCTTTGAAAATCTCTCCGCGCCGGTGTTGGGCCACTTCGGTGAGCAGGATGAATTCCAGAGCACCGAGGCGGTGCGGGAGCTCGCGGCGACCATCGAGCGGCAGACTGGGAGACGGCCCGATTTCCGCTTCTACCCGGCCGGGCACGCCTTCTTCAACGACCAGAACCTGCTGGGCACTTACGACCCGGAGCAGGCCGCTAAGGCGTGGAACGCCACGGTCGATTTCCTCCGCTCGCACCTGGAAGTACCGCAAGCGCGGTGAGGAGGCGATGCGTCAGATGTCCATGCTCAGGTCGTCCCGGATCCGGCGGGCAAGTGACTCGTCCATCAAAAGTCGAGCTACCAAAGCCCGGATGACGTCCTGGCCGGTGACGCGGGCGGTGCCGATGACGTCCGCGGTTTCGGCGCACCACTGGGTGAGCTTGGCGTGATACGCGGGAGAGAGATCAACGCTACGCCGCACGGGCTTTCCGGAGTCCGCCGAGTCGAGGTGTTGGGGAGCGAGATCGCCAGACCCGCTTCGCGGCTGGGCTGCGCCGCCTCGAGGGGATTCACCGGCCCGGGCGGAGGCGTGGTCGGCTCTGTTGCTCATGGATACCTCCCTATACGGAACGTTCGTCTCCGGATGGGAAGCGGTTCGGGGTCAATCCCCGATAATCGTGCTGTGTGTGGACCGGTGACCCCGAACCACCACTGTTAGTGGCCATCTAACGAGTTAAGATCACTGACAGTGATTACTACGGGTGATAGCATGTGGCCGATCATCATGCTGCTAGAGGTCGCCATGCTGCTGTCGTGGTGCACTGCCCGCCCGCGCTCGGCACGACTATCGGGGCGACCGCGTGACCCTTCACTGCGTAAGGAGTGCTGATGTCCGACGATCCCCGAGCTGGATCCGAGGTGACCCGGCGCGCCGTTGTGGCCGGCACCGGGATCGTGGCGGTGTCCGCGGCGCTCGCCGCGTGCAGCAGCTACGGGAACCAGGGCGCCGCGCCGGCGTCGGAGACACCCTCGACACCGGCAGGCCCCGCTGACACGAGCTCTGCTGGCCCTCCGGCCGGTGAACGGCTGGCGGCCACCAGCGCAATCCCGGTCGGCGGCGGCATGGTGTTCGCCGATAAGAAGGTCGTGGTCACCCAGCCCACATCGGGCACGTTCAAAGCGTTCTCATCTACATGCACCCACCAGGGCTGCACGGTGAACAAGGTTGCGGGTGGCACGATCAACTGCCCTTGCCACGGCAGCAAGTTCGCCATCGCCGATGGCTCCGTCGTGCATGGCCCAGCGCAGCGGCCGCTCGAGGCGCGTCAGGTCACGGCATCGGGTGGCGAGTTGTTGCTGGAGGGCTGAGACGGGAGCTCAGCGCCAGGAGGGCAACCATAGCTCCGCATTCCAGTGCTCCGGGGTGATCGAGCCACCGGTGAGGATCGGCCAGAGCCAGACGAAGTTGGCCACCACCAGCCCGACGTACAGGGATACGACCAGCAGCCCGGTCCCGCGGCGCTCAGCGCCGTCCCGAGCCCGGCCGAGAACTTCGCCGAGCACCAAGGTGGCGGCGATGACCAGGAACGGCGCCACCGGCGTCATGTAGAAGAAGTACATCTGGCGGTGGATATTGCTGAACCAGGGCAGCCAGCCGGCGGCGTAGCCGGTCAGCACTGCCGCGTAACGCCAATCCGGCCCGCTGAACGCTCGCCACAATGCCCACGCCAGCACGGGTATGGCCAGCCACCACAGCGCTGGCGTGCCGATGAGCATGACGGTCGCCACGCAGTCCTGCCGCCCGCAGCCGGGGGCACCGGCGCCGGACTGGTAGTAGTACAGCATCGGCCGAAGGCCCATCGGCCAGCTCCACGGTTTGGACTCCCACGGGTGCGGGTGGGCCGGAGTGAAGAGGTTCTCGTGGAAATGCAGCACAGCGCCGCTGTAGTGCCACAGCGACCGCAGCGCCCCCGGCGCGAAGGAGAACGCACCCCCGGTGCCGATCTGATTGCCCACGACATGCCGATCGATTGCGCTCTCACTGCTGAACCACGCCCACCAGGTCGCCAGATAGGTTCCGACCGGTACTACCGCCATCGCCCACGATGCCGGACCCAGATCCCGGGCTAGCATGCCGGCCCAAGGCCGGTGGACGCCCGCGGTGCGCCGCGCGCAGGCATCCGACACCACACTCATCGCCGCGAAGGCGACGAGGTAGTACACCCCGGACCACTTCGTGCCGCAGGCCAGCCCGAGCAGTACCCCGGCCCCGAAACGCCACCAGCGCACGCCGAACCTCGGGCCGAAGCTGGTGGCAGCGATCCGACCTTCCCCGACGACCCTGGCCAGCCGCTCGTGGACCTGTTCCCGATCGATGATCAGGCAGCCGAACGCCGCCAGGACGAACATCGCGAGAAAGATGTCGAGCATCCCGATACGGGACTGCACCTGGCTGATGCCATCGGCGATGAGCAGCACACCAGCGATGCCACCCAGCAGCGTCGATCCGGTCATCCGCCGCACGATCGGCACGATGAGCAGCACGCAGACCGTGCCGGCCAGCGCGGCCGACAGGCGCCACCCCCCGCCGTTGTAGCCCATCACCGCCTCGCCCAGCGCGATCAGTTGCTTGCCCAGCGGCGGATGCACGATGAGCTCGTAACCCGCGTTGTCCTCTACCCCCCCGTTGCGCAGCATCTGCCAGGCCTGCGGCGCGTAGTGCTTCTCGTCGAACACCGGCGTGCCGCGATCGGTGGGCAGGCCCAGATTCCACAGCCGTACGAGACCGGCGATCAGGGTCAGGCTCAGCGTCACCGCCCAGCTCCGAGCCCGGTCGGTCAACGGGCGCGGAGCCAGCCGCTGTAGCGGAGTGGCTGGTCTGGTCAGCGCCGGATGGACCCACTCGGCCTCGACCGCCGGCGTACCGGCACTCGCCTCCCGGATCACCGTCACGGGCCCGATCGTAGGCTCGGCGGTGTGCCAGGCATCTCGGACTCCGCGGTCGCAGCAGGTGTGCAACCACCGGTGGGAGGGCTGCTCATGCTGGCGGCCACTCCACTCGGTGACTCGCGGGACGCCTCGCCCCGCTTTATCGATGCTCTGAGCAGCGCAGATGTGGTGGCTGCTGAGGACACCCGGCGGCTGCGGGCGCTCGCTGCGGCGCTCGGAGTGACCGTGCGTGGCCGAATTATCTCGCACTATGACGCGGTGGAGGCGGCGCGAATACCGATGTTGTTAGAGACGATCCGCGGTGGCGGGACGGTACTGGTCGTGACCGATGCAGGGATGCCGTTGGTGTCCGATCCCGGGTTCCGGCTGGTGTCCGCCTGCGTGCAGCAGGGGATCAGGGTGACCTGCCTGCCTGGCCCCTCCGCGGTGACCACCGCGCTGGCCGTGTCGGGCTTGCCCAGCGATCGGTTCTGCTTCGAGGGGTTCCCGCCGCGTCGGGATGGCCCTCGGCGGCGTTGGTTGGCCGGTCTCGCCGAGGAGCGGCGTACCTGCGTGTTCTTCGAGTCCCCGCACCGGCTGGCCGCGACCTTGGCCGAGGCCGCGGAGGTGCTCGGTGCCGAGCGCTGCGCGGCGGTCTGTCGCGAACTCACCAAGACCTACGAGGAGGTTCGCCGGGGTGGCCTGGGCGCGCTCGCCCAGTGGGCGGCGGACGGGGTGCGCGGCGAGATCACCGTGGTGCTGGCGGGTGCGCCGCTGGCCGATCCACCGGATGTCGCCGAGCTCGTTGGCGAGGTGACCGAGCGGGTCGCAGCGGGGGAGCGGCTCAAGGACGCCGTCACAGTGGTGGCTAACAAGCACAGGATCTCCAAACGAGAGCTGTACCAGGCGGCTGTGGACCAGCAGTAGCCTGCCGTGATGACCGAGCGGGCTGAAGCGCCGGAGCTGAGCACCCTGACTATCGGCGTACTGGGCGGCACCGGGCCGCAGGGCGGCGGCCTCGCGCTGCGCTGGACCACCGCCGGCCTGCGGGTGATCATCGGATCCAGGGATGCCGGGCGGGCCGAGAAGGCAGCCAGTGACCTGGCTGAGCAGGCTGGCCTGGCCGTCGGTCCCGATACGGTCAGTGGGGCGGACAATGTCAGGTGCGCGACCCGGGCGGACATCGTGCTGGTCGCGGTGCCGTGGGACGGGCATGATGCCCTGCTCACCTCGCTGCGGAAGCCGCTCGCCGGTAAGATCGTCATCGACTGCGTCAACCCGCTCGGCTTCGACAAGCAGGGGCCGTACCCGCTCGAAGTAGCGGAAGGCAGCGCCGGGCAGCGCGCGGCAGCGCTGCTGCCCGATTCCCGGGTCACCGCCGCGTTCCACCACGTCTCGGCGGTAATCCTGGCTGACCTGTCGATCACCCACGTGGACCTCGACGTGCTGGTGCTGGGTGATGACCGGGCAGCCACCGACCAGGTGCGCGCGCTGGCCGACGCGATCCCGGGAATCCGCGGCGTTTACGGCGGCCGCCTGCGCAACGCCGGCCAGGTGGAGGCGCTGACCGCCAACCTGATCGCGGTCAACCGCCGCTACCGGACGCACGCCGGGATCCGGATCACCGGACTGCCCTAACCCTCGCAGCCCCCGCAGGTCGAGCCCCGCCGTTACTGATGTTGAACCGCCGCGACATCGACGTGCGCGAGGTGGGCGCTCGGCTGGCCGCGCTCGCCCTCGGTGAGGCTGCGGGGCGCGTCCCCGACATGGCCGGACCCGAAATACGTACCGTTGAGGATCTCGCGCGCACCTACCTCACCGCGGTACGCAAGCGCCGTCCGATCATCTCTGTGCGCCTGCCGGGGCGCGTCTGCCGCGCCTACCGCGCCGGCGGCCACCTGGCGCCCCACCGCGCCGGCGGCGCCATCCGCTTCGAGCAGTATCTCGGTGAGCAGCTGGCCGCGGGCACGTTGCCCTACGACGACGCCATCCGCGATTACACCCGGCGAGTGCCCCGTGAGGAGGCGCGATGATGCTGCTCCGCGCCGGTGCTCTGGCTCCTGACTAGCTGGCACCAGATCAGGCTGGCTCGGCGGTGACAAATCCGCCCTGTGACCGGGTTTGTCCCCAACACAGCCAGGAGGTTCCCAAGGCGGTGAAGCGGCAGACTGGTGACATGAGTGCAGAGCAGGGACTCCCGGGAGTGGACGACCCGTACCGATGGCTGGAGGAGGTGACTGGCGAGCGGGCGCTGTCCTGGGTGCGGGAGCGCAACGCCGATGCCGTCGCCCAGCTCACCGGCGGGCCTCGATTCGAGGCGCTGCGCACCGAGATCCGCGAGGTGCTCGACTCGACCGACCGGATTCCCTACATCATCCGGCGTGGCGAGTACCGGTACAACTTCTGGCGGGACCGCGAGCACCCGCGCGGCCTGTGGCGCCGCACCACACTGGCCGAGTATGCCAAGGAGCAGCCGGACTGGGAGATCCTGCTCGATATCGACGCGCTGGCACGCGAAGAGGACGAGAACTGGGTGTACCACGGCGCGCAGTGTTTGTGGCCGGATTACCGGCGGGCGCTGATCTGGCTGTCCCGCGGGGGTGCGGATGCAGCGGTGATGCGGGAATTCGACATCGACCGCCGACAATTCGTTATCGACGGTTTCCAACTGACCGAGGCGAAATCCAGCGTGGGCTGGATTGATGCCGATGAAATTTACGTCGCTACCGATTTCGGTCCGGGAACGCTCACCAGCAGCGGGTACCCTCGCACCGTCCGCCAGTGGCGACGCGGCACACCGCTGGCCGAGGCAGCGCTGGTCTACGAAGGCAAGCTCGACGACATCAGCGTGTCCGCCTACCACGACAGCACCGAAGGCTTCGAGCGCGACTTCGTCCACCGCTCGATTGAGTTCTACCGCTCCGAGCGGTACCTGCGCGCCGACGACCAGCTACACCGGGTCGAGGTGCCTGACGATGCGATCGTCGGCGTCCACCGGGAGTGGCTGCTGATCGAACTACGCAGCGAATGGACGGTCGGGGAGACCTACCCAGCAGGCTGCCTGCTGGTCGCCGACTTCGACGAGTTCATGGCTCACGGTCCGGGTGCGGGCCTGCGGGTGCTGTTCACACCCGACGAGCGCACCTCGCTGGCCGGCTACCACTGGACCCGCCATCACCTGATCCTCGACGTGATGCGCGACGTGGTCAGCCACCTCTCGGTGCTGACACCGGCCGATGGATGGCGGGCCACACCGTTGACCGGTACACCGCCGCTGGGTACCGCGGGTGCATGGGGCACTGACTCGCGCACCGATGACGAATACGTGCTCGCGGTCGACGGTTTCCTGACCCCATCCACGCTGGCCCTTGGCACCATCGGGGCCGGTCCGGCCGTTGTGCTCAAGCAGGAACCGTCTTTCTTCGAGGACACCGGCCTCGCCGTTCATCAGCACTTCGCGGTCTCCGACGACGGCACCCGGATCCCGTACTTCGTGGTCGCGCCGGACTCAGCCGCACCGCCCGGTGGCTGGCCCACCCTCCTGTACGGCTACGGCGGATTCGAGATCTCTCTCCAACCCGGCTACCGCGGTGCCCTGGGCCGGGCCTGGCTGGCTCGCGGCGGTTGCTACGTCAGCGCCAACATCCGCGGCGGTGCGGAGTACGGGCCGCGCTGGCATTCCGGCGCCCTTAAGCACAACCGTCACCTCGTGTACGAGGACTTCGCCGCGGTCGCGCGGGATCTGGTCACCCGCGGCCTCACCACCCCCCCTCGGCTGGGCGCCGAGGGAGGCAGCAACGGCGGGCTGCTCATGGGGGTGATGCTCACCCATTACCCGGACCTGTTCGGCGCCATCGTCGGTGCGGTCCCGCTGCTGGACATGCTGCGCTACCACGTGCTGCTGGCCGGCGCGTCGTGGATGGCAGAGTACGGCGACCCCGACGATCCGGTCGATCGCGAGCACCTGCTGCGTTTCTCCCCGTACCACCAGCTGCGCGCCGAAGGCCGCTACCCCCCGACCCTGCTCACCACCTCCACCCGCGATGACCGCGTGCACCCGGGCCATGCCCGCAAGCTGGTGGCCCGGATGCGGGAGTACGGCCTGCCGATCACCTACTACGAGAACATCGAGGGCGGCCACGGCGGCGCGGCGGACAACGAGCAGGCGGCCTTCATGTCCGCGCTGGCCTACGAATTCCTCTGGCGTCACCTTTCCGGCTGATTTGCGGGAGCGCTCTCTCTAATTTCAGAGCACTCCGCATTCCTGTGATGCTCTTGGTTTTCAGGTGTAGAGCCGGATACCTCGGCTCGGTGGATGAGCAGCAAGGACACACAGTGCGCCGGGTAGAAGGTGGTCCCAAACCCGCGACGAGAAGGAGCCCAGGGCGATGATTTGCCGGTGGTGGTGTGAGCCCCACCACCACCGGCCTGGGCTAGGTTGTCAAGGAGACCGGGCCTGCCGAGTGACCTGCGTGCCCGACGCTGTGGCATGAGTCAAGGTCGGCCGTAGCCAGCCGGTTGCAGCCGCCAGCACACAAGCCGCTTGACGCGCCGTGAGCCCCGGAGTGAGAAT
>DASYMC010000553.1:0-4663 GCA_036009255.1 Pseudonocardiaceae bacterium | reverse complement strand
CAGCGGATATCGATGTCTGGGTGATGATTGCGCGCCTCGGCGATCTCCGCCACCGCGCGGACTGCCTCGATGGCTGCTGGAAAAGTGGGTAATTTCGCGGTACGGACGATCGTGTCACCGTCGCGCTGCCAGCTGGTGAGTTCGTCCAAGGCCGCTGCCACCCGCTCATCGTCCAGGAGTGTCGTCATGCCACCATCCTCCTCGCGCGGGGCTCTGGGACGGCGATATGGATGCATGTCGCGGTTCCCGGGCATGAGAAGCCGACACACCGTGCACAGGATACCGACACGCCGGGGTGGGGGGTCAGGCTTCGCGGGTCGCAGTTCTGGCCAGTGTCAGGGCCAGGCCGATCAGGAGGTAGCAGCCTGCCCGGACGCTGCTGGAGGCCAGCCCGTCCAACGGGAGGGGATCGCGCAGCACGTCGGTGATCGCGAACCAGCCGGTGGTGAGCAGCACCGGCTGCAGCCAGTCCAGCGCGGGGATGGTGGAAAGCACCCCGAACACGATCAGACCACCCAGCACAGCCGCCAGCACCACGAGCGGGTGCTCGGTGGCCGAGGACACTGCCAGGGCCACCGCGCCCACTGCGGCGAGCTGCCCGACTGTCCAGGCGGCCGCTAACGACACCCGCAGCAGCGCCGACCCTGGTCCGATCTCGGTGCCGGACACCGTGAGCATGCCGTGCGCAGTCCCGGAGGAGCCGACCAGCACCAGGCCGGTGACGATGCCCAGCACGGTCACCGCGGCGACCGCCGCCATCGCGACGGCCAGTACGCCGACCGCTTTGACCAGCACCAGCCGGGTACGGCTGACCGGGGCCAGCAGTAACCCGCGCAGCGTGCCGTGCGCAGACTCGCCGGCCAGCGCGTCGGCGGCGGCCATCGTGACGGCCAGCGGCAGCAGCAACGCCAGAGAGATCGACAGCGCCGCGATCGGCAGCACCAGGCCGTTACCGGCGACCTGGGTGAGCAGTCCTGAGCCGCCCGGCCCCTCGGACACCACAATTCCGATCCCGATCAGCACCGGGACCAGCGCGAGCAGGCCCAGTGCGATCTGGGTCCGCGGGCGGCGCAGCACCCAGCGCAGCTCGCTGCGCAGCAGCCGCATCAGTGGGGCACGCACCGGGCCGGTCAGCGGGGCGCTGCCCATGTCGGTGGCCGTCATTGCCCGTTCCCCTCGGTCAGCTGGGCGAACAACTCGTCCAACCCGGTTCGCCAGCGCCGCACCTCGTGCACCGCGACCCCGGCGCCGACCAGCAACGCCACCACCGTGGGCGGGTCGGTCCCGGCGAGCTCGACGCGCACCCCGTCCGGACCGGCCACAGCACCGATCCCGGCGGCGCGCAACGCCTGTACCGCGACGGCGGAATCCGGGGTGCGCACATCCAGCGCGGGCGCCTCACCGTCGAGCAGAGCAGTGAGCGGACCCGCGGCGATCAGTGACCCGTGGTCGAGCACTGCCACGTGCGTGCAGGTCGCCTCAACTTCGGTGAGCAGGTGGGAGGACACCAGCACGGTGGCGCCGCCGGCGTGCAACTCGGCGATGATCCGCCGAACCTCCCGGGTTCCCGCCGGGTCCAGGCCGTTGGTCGGTTCATCCAGCACGACCAGCCGACGGGGCACCAGCAACACCGCCGCCAGGCCCAGGCGCTGTTTCATGCCCAGCGAGTAGGCGCGGTAGCGCCGACCCGCCGCATCTGCGAGACCCACCCGGTGCAAGGCGCGCTCCACGGCGTCGGGGATCGCCTGGGTGGACAGCAGCGGCTCGGCTGCCGCGCACCGCCGTAGGTTCTCCCGGCCGGACAGGAACGGGTGAAAGCCGGGGCCTTCCACCAGCGCGCCGACGTGCGGCAGCACCTCCCGGGCGGCGGCCGGCACCTTCTTGCCGAGCAGTTCCACAGTGCCGGAGGTGGGCCGGGACAGCGCCAAGAGCGTGCGGATCATCGTGGTCTTGCCAGAGCCGTTGGGGCCCAGCACGCCCAACACGGCGCCGGTCGGCACGTCGAGGTCCACCGAGGACACCGCGACGACGGGACCGAACACCTTGCGCAGCCCTTGGACCCGGATCGCCGGCGCGCCATGTCCGGACGGTGCGGCCGTCGCGGTCGGGGTGACTGAACCGGCCCTCACTTGGTCAGGGCCTCATCGAGTACCTGCTGCGGCACAGCCCCGGCGGCGACCCGGCCCTCGGACGTCACCAGGACGGTGCCCACCGCTGTCTGTATCGCCCAGCCGTGGCCCCACGACCCGGTGGCCGGGTGACCGATCCGCTCGATCAACGCCCGTGGGTCGCGTTGCGCATCGGATTCTGTTCCCGGGCGTGCAGGTGGGAGCTGGCTGAGTACCACAGTGTCCCACCCGTCGCCCTGAGTGCGGATCATGGCGCCCTCATGCTGGCCCGGTGGCATTTCGCCATTGTCGGGCCGCCCGTTCGGGGCCGGATTGTGTTTCGAGGGAGCGGGCCGCTCGACCTTGACCCCCGCGGGCGGGGTGAAGTGGAATAGCGCGGGATCCTGCGCGCCGATGGCGAGGTCAGTGAAGCCGATCTGCAGCGCCGGATCGGCGGATCCGTTGGCCAGCACGCTGAGCTGCAACGGCACTCGTTGGGCCGAGTCGACCGCGACCCGCACCTCACGCAGTAGGGTTCGCTCGGTCGGCGCGGGCGTGAGCACAAGCTGGTAGACGGGGCGCCCGGCGACTGTGCCGGTACCGTCCACACTCACCGTGCTGCTCTTGCGCACGGCATCGATCATCTCCCGAGCCGCCTGAGCCGGGTCGGCCGGGGGTCGCTCGTGTCCCGGGGTGGCGCCGTGCTCCAGCGCGGTCGCGGTGCGCGACGAGGAGTCGTAGCGCCACAGCGTTGCGCCGTCCTCGATTAGTACCTGCTCACCACCCCGTGAAGGTATCGCCAACCGGCCGTGACCCTGCCCGTCTGACCAGACCCGGAAAGTGCTCTCCGGCTGAGTCAGCGGGGCGGCAACCCCGGGCAGCGCGGGCAGACCCAGCGCGTTGTGCACCATCACTGTGCCGCCGAGCGCGGGGATCTTCGCAGTGAGCACCGAGGCCACCAGGTCCTCCGGGGACACCGGAGGCAGCGCTGGATCCGCCCCGGCGCCTGCGGGCACAATCAACACGCCGAGGCCGATCGCTCCCGCCGTCGCCACCGCCAGCGCTGCCGTCGCTAGCTTCATTGCTTCCTCCTGCCGTGAGGCGCTCGACCCTGATGCTGCTCCGCACCGGCTGAGAAAGCTCTGAGACGTTGAGAAACACCTCGGCAAGATCGCCCATAGTGCCACGTCCTGGGCACGGGCTGACACCATCCTCTTCCAGTCGTCGCGGCAGCCTCTCGCCTCCAAGAGAACGGATGTGGATGCCATTCCGCGGCGCTGTAGCGGTCCGTCCACGGATCTCACCGTCAGCGACATCAGGGACAAGATGCCGGAAGGTGGGACGAGGGCAACGCAGCGTGCTGTCTCCAAGTCCTTTCGCCCGCTGATGCCCCCGTCCTGACCAGAGCCGTTGACCGTGCGATGCCGCACGCTTTTCGCTGCCGCGACGGGTCGATCTGGCGGAGCAACCAAGAACTGGGTAGAATTCTGGGTAAATTGCGGGAGGTGAAGCCTTGAACATCGATACTCGAGATCTGATCAGTGTGACCGAGGCCAGCAACCGAGGTGTGTCTCGGCTGATCCAGGACGCTGCACAGGGCCGAACCCAGGTCGTGCTCCGGAACAACAAGGCTGTCGCTGCGGTGGTGGGCATCGAAGCGGTTGAGCGGCTAGGCCGCCTGGAGGAGCTCGAAGATGACCTGCGCTTGTTGAGCGTGGCGCTCGCCCGGACGGTAACGGATAGCGGCCGCCGATACAGCCTCGACGAGGTCGCAGCAGAGCTCGGGGTCGATCTTGACTCGCTGGTCGACGAGGACTGAGGCGGGATAGGGACTTGGCAGAGGTTCGGCTGACCGAGGACGCACGTGAGGATCTCCGGGACCTGGACGGTTCGGCCCGGATCATCGTCTTGAAGGGCCTCAAGAAGCTGCAGACCGAACCCGAGAAGCGCGGATCACCGTTGGGCAGCAAGCTGGGCGGAAACCTCACAACGTTCCGGAAACTGGTGGTCGGAGACCGTGACTATCGCATCGTCTACCGGATAGACCCGGATGGATCAGTGGTCGTGGTGTGGGTCATCGGCCGGCGCACCGACGACGAGGTCTACCAGCTGGCCATAGCGCGGCTCCGGCTGCACCCAGACCAGGCTGCTCGCGAGTTCGCTGTTGCTCTGGATGAGATTTGGCACAGTTAGCCCGTTCTACTGGGTGTGCTTCTCCAGGCCCAGCGTCTCTCGAAGGCGGTGCGGATTCATCAGCCCTGTCGTGGGCTTCCCGGCGCGCTGGGTTTGCAGCAGGATCGCTTCGACGTCATCGACCATGCAACGCAGCTCCGCCAGGACAGCGCGATCGTTGGAGCCGGCGGCTTCCCGCGGGCTCAGATTACCGATCACCCGGGGAGCGTCGAGCCAGCTGGCTTCGGCATCTCGGCTCAAGCGGTCGGCTTCGTCGGTGCTTGCCTCGACGAAGTAGCTGTCCATGATCAGTGTGCGGGCTTCGCGGTCGCCGGGGTCCTCGCTGAGGCGCTCGGCGTGCCGATCCCGTTCAACCGCGTCCG
>DASYMC010000552.1:0-2709 GCA_036009255.1 Pseudonocardiaceae bacterium | reverse complement strand
GGTCGACCAGCCGAGCTCCCCGGCGACGGCCTCCAGGCTCATACCGCTGGCCTCGCGGAGCCGCCGAAGCGCCGCCCCCAGGCGGCGCCTTCGGATAGTCGGCACGGAGACCATGGCGCCAGACAATGCCACAGCAACCAGTTCCCCTGACTCGGACAACCGGGTGACAGTAACCCGGACATTTGCCGTGCAAATTGTTCAGCAAAATCCTGCAACACCGTTCTGCGCGGACCGTACACCAGTCGAGCACGGCCACACAACCCCCCGACCCGCCCCTCCACCCGAGCCTCGTGGAGCCATCACCACCAGCCAGAAGCGAAGCCACCGATGACAGACAGCCACCGAGGGTTCGGCGCTCCTCTGAAGATCTTATTTCGCGCTCACCAGCGCGGACCCACCTGATCACAGCGCCAGCAAGCACCACCACGATGATCGTAATGATCACCGACAGTCCTCCCTACCGCAGTCGAAGATATGGCAATTGCATGTCGACCGTTCGTACATCAGTACACGACGCCCCAAATGCAATTGCAGCGGGCTTCTTGCGTCTTTCTGCGGAGTCTGAGACGGTAACCGCGAGTAGGTGTTCTGAATCGGCCACAGCGAGAGAGACGCGATATCGTGGGATTCGGCGCGATAGGGGAATCATCACCACGCGACCAGACACGCCTGGCCGGCTGTCCCCACTATGCGGCATGCCAAACGGTGGTCGGTCCATGAGGCTGCCTGAGTTAGCCGGTCTGCGCTGCGGCGATGAAGCGTTGTTCACGATGGGGAGAGCGGGAAATGTTCGGGTCCGATGACACAGACCCCGACAGCTCCCTAGTGGGCCGCCGGAAGGAGATCCCCCTCTTCTCTCCTTCCGGCGGAACCATCGGTCACGATCAACGCCGTGAACGACACGCTCATCACCTAGTTAGCACACCGGCGGTGGCACGGCCGTATATCTCGCCAGTTCGAGTCACCGACCAAGCGACCGGCTCGACGCTGACGGGCGTGGTGGTGTTCGTGGCTGAACCGTCATGCAACGGGACCGTCCCGCAAACAGCTGTCCCCGACCCGCCGGTCCCTCGGCACCCCGGTTAGCCGCTGTGTCCCAGAGCTCGACGCGCAGGTGCCGGCGTGTAGCGCTATCGCTGTCCCAAGCAGATGCACGTGCATCCCGCTGAACGCAGGATGGTAGCGTGTGCATAGTGCAGTGCAAATTGCACGTTCCAATCGATGGGGTGGGTGAGAGCAGGGTGGGGACGTCGCCGTCGAGTCCGGATCCCACCGACGGACACGCCTGGAGCCAACTGAAGGGGCCCACCGCGCTGCGCATCGTCTTGGGCACTCAGCTGCGTCGGCTCCGGGAAGCCCGCGGAATCACCGCCGCAGCGGCCGCCCAGGCGATCCACGCATCCCACGCCAAAATCAGCCGCATGGAACTCGGACGGGTCAGCCTCAGAGAACCCGACGTGACAAGGCTGCTCACCCTCTACGGCATCACCGACGACCAAGACCGACGAGCGTTGCTGACCTTGGTCCGGCAGTCCAACGTGCCCAGCTGGTGGCACCAGTACAGCGACATCGTCCCGAACTGGTTCGAGACCTACCTCGGCCTGGAACAGGCCAGCGCAGTCATCCGCACCTACCAACCACAACTCATACCCGGCCTGCTGCAAACCCCACACGTCGCCCGCACCATCATCCAACTCACCCAGCCACACCAATCCGATGACGACATCGAACGCCAGCTCACACTGTGGATGACACGTCAGGAAATACTCACCCAACCCGGCGCACCCCAGTTGTGGGCAGTGATGGAAGAGGCCACCCTATGGCGCGTCCATGGGCACTCCGCGATGCGGGAACAAATACAGCATCTGATCGAAATGGCCGAACTCCCCAACATCACACTCCAAATAATACCAATCCATTCCAGGGCGCACCCCGCATTAGGTGGCCAATTCACCATCCTGCGGTTTTCCACCCCCGACCTACCAGATATCGTCTACCTTGAACAGCTAACCAGCGCCCTTTACCTAGACAAAAACGAAGATGTCCAGCACTACCTGATAATCATGGACCGACTAAGCGTTCAAGCCAACTCTCCCACCGACACGACCAAACTCCTGAACAACACACTGAAAAAAACCTTGAATTGATCCCATCCCCGCACCGAACACCGGATCCACTGCGGTAAAGACACCGCACTCACAGACCTGTCGCCTGCTGCCACACCCACCCTGCTGGCCGACCAACCCAAACCTCCAGCATCAGATTAAACCAAACTGTCATTCCTAAAGGAGCGGAACCGGTCAACCCAGGGTCCTTCTTCTTGATCTTTTTTGGCTGCGCTCCGCCTGCCCCGAACTCACCGGGCTGTGACGCGCGTCTGGTTTGGCGGGGTCCGTCGGCCTTGTGCCTCGTTCTGGCCGCTCGCGAGGACAGCCTCGAAAACCGGAGGCCAAGCCCTCCGAGGCGGCTGTGCCGCAGCGCCGCCGTGTTGCCGGCTCCAACGGTGGCCCGGCCCTCCCGCCCCGGCACCCACTGCTCGGTCACCCCTCAGTCCATCACCCGCCAGGGTCCAAACGGGGCGCAGTGCCGATCTTCCCCTCGCCCGCGGGGTTTGCGGAGATCGCTAACCGAAGATCATGGAAAGGCATGAGGTAAATGAAGGCATGAGGTAATCGACGAGCCGCACAATCATAAGGACGAGCGGATTCA
>DASYMC010000551.1:0-2919 GCA_036009255.1 Pseudonocardiaceae bacterium | reverse complement strand
GTGGCCGCGCTGGCCGTCTTACCAATGCCAACGCGGCCGGCCGGTCGGAAGTGTCGGCTTCGCCGTGTTCTCAGCCGACTATCAGGTCAAGCCAGCGCGGGCCCTGTGGACCGCCGCGGCTGACAGTCGGGGTGATGTTCGTCGACCGCACCGCGGCAAAAGAGCGCGTTGGGTTAGCGGTCGTTA
Source organism: Pseudonocardiaceae bacterium (assembly GCA_036009255.1). Classification (GTDB taxonomy): domain Bacteria; phylum Actinomycetota; class Actinomycetes; order Mycobacteriales; family Pseudonocardiaceae. Next base: position 2,733 of record DASYMC010000551.1, on the reverse strand, counting down.
GGGTCTGCGGCGCCACGCAGCACGTGGAGCGACGGATTAGTCAGGGCGCTGACTCGGCGATCTCCACAGGCCGGTCAGGTTCGGTGATTCGGACACGGTCCCTCTCCGTTTGCACGAACCCGTCATCTCTGAGACTGGCAAGTGTTCGGGCGATCACTCCTCGGACACTGCCCACGGCGTTGGCCAGTTCTTGCTGGCAAACTCCAGGATGGGAGCGGCCAGGTGAGCGCGATCCAGTGGGCACGGATCGCCTTGGATACGGTGCGGGTCTTTCCGACCTTGGACGGACCGACCACGAGCACCATCCGGGCTGGCTTGAGCGCGGTCCGCAGCCGGGTGTCGACGTCTTGCCCGGAGCGCGACACGTACGGGTCGCGGTCGGCGTAGCTATCCGGTCGCCTCAGCGCGTTGTTGTGCGAGTCGATCCGAATCGTGATCATGCACGGCCTTCCATCGTGCGGATCACCCCCATGGTGGTACGACCTGCAGGACGGTCCGCGGATGATCACAGAGGCCGCCCCTCCGATTGGCGTGAGGCGATGCGGCACATTGGCTATCGAGGGGAAAGCACCATGGCGGTCAGTCGGCGCTTGGAGGACATTCATGAGGGAGAGGTGGTCACGAGAGTGCAGAAGGCCCTCGAACGGCTGGGCCTTAACCCGGGGAATATCGACGGCGTTTTTAGCTCCGTCACGGAGCGTGCGGTCATAGAGTTTCAAACGAAGCATGGCATGGTGGCCGACGGGATCGTCGAACAGAGGGCGTGGGTAGCACTCGGGTTCAAAGGCCCCGTGCCGCCCCCGTGAAAATTGACCCCATAGGGACGCCGGGAGGCACTGTTGCATCAAGCGCTCGGCTCGCCCCGCCTGGTCGCTCAGGAGCCACGTGGTAGTCCTTCAGGTGTCCGGTTTGGCATGGCTCTCTAAGGCGCCCGAGGGGCCTGTCTCCCCACTTTGATGCCTGGCAAGGATGCCCTTTGCCCTAGTGCAACAATGCCCTCCGCAGCGGGATCCGCGTCGGAGATCCTCGGATGAGCCGCGAAAATGTCCACAGCGTCGCACTAGCTGAGCGTCCGCTCATCGGCATTATGCAGGTGATCTTTGTCAAGTGGATCATGATGCTTCGATGTCGTCGAGGCGCTTGAGGAGGCGCTCGAACAGTTGCTGGCGTCCGGTTTGCTGCTTCGTTTCGGCGTCATCGTGTTGGCGTTGCAGGGTGGGCCGGAACTCGATGGTGGGTTGGAAGTAGGTGCAGGTCTCGCAGATCGATTCGAAGGTGCAGTCAAGTTGTGATGGCCTTGCGCAGTAACCGTTTCCGAGCATGCGGTAGTGCTCACGGCGCAGTCTGGTCATGTTCGGTCCGGCGGCGTCGGCGGGCAGCGGGGTGTGGTGGCCATAGAGTGCTTCGACCTTGTCGGTGACCGCGAAGTACTCCTCGGCGAGGGTGCGGTTGGCGATTTTGGCGTAGCGCAGGGTCATGTCGAGGCTGTGTGACCGAGTAGTGCGGCGATTGCTTCCAAGCTCATGCCGCGGTTGATCGCTTGGGTGGCAAGGGTATGGCGCAGTTGGTGTGGATGGATGTGGCCCAGCCCGGCGGAGGCCGCGGCCTTGTTGATTAAGCGGGTGACGGTGTGCCGATCCAGCGGACGACCGTTTTCTCGTGGCAGCAACAGCGGATGATCCGGGCTGACGTATGCCTGCCGATAGTCGTCGATCAGGGTGACCAGGTGTGGGTGCAGTGGCAGGTAGCGGTCGTCGTGCAGCTTGCCGACTGGGACGTGCAGCCAGTGACCGGCGCCGATGAGCACGACCGCGTCGGCGCTTAGGCTGATGAACTCGCTCACCCGTAACCCGGTGCGCAGCAACACCTCACAGACCACCCGGGTCAGCTGCCGAGGCTGGGCCTGCGCAGCGCGCAAGAACTGTGCCGTAGCCGGATCATCGAGTGCCTTGGGCAGCGGCCGGTCTTGGTGGGGCAGGTCACCGGGCACGATAGGCACGCGGTCTGGAGCGTCATCCCAGCCCCATTCGGCGAGGCGGACGAAGAACATCCGTAACGTGCCCAGACGGTGAGCGATCGTGTTGGTGCTGACCCGCCCGCTGGTGCGGCCAGGCCGAAGGGCCAGCCAGGGCTTGTAGTCCTCGATGTGCCGACGACGCACACCGGCCACGGACACGACATCGGGTTGGGCCTCGAGCAGAAACGCCACGAAACTGCGCAACGCCAGGTCAACGCCACCGACGCTGCGGGGCCGCAGTGAGCAGGCCACCTGCTGCAGGTAGCGGCGCATCGTGGCCGCCAGCACCGGCCGGGACACGGCCAACTCATCCCAGGTGGGGAGCAGTTGCGCTCATCGGGCGCCACCGAAGACCGGAACAGCAAGGTCTACGAGGACTTGTGCGTCGATCGCCTCGGCGGCTCGCCGGTATTGGCTGGCCAGCCAGTCATCGGCCAGATGCAAATAGATCCGGGTGGACTCAATCGAGGCGTACCCGGCCTGAGCCTGCACCGCTTCCAGCGCCATGCCCGCCTCACGCAACCTGTGGGGTTCCAGAAGTCGGCCTGCGCCTCCTTTGGCCTGGGTGATCGGTGTACTCGGCCGCCAGGGCATGATCGTGAGCCGTGTCGTTGCGTCTCTTTCACTTGATCTTTCTCCAGCTGGTGAACCTGCTGTTGTTGCTTGGCCGCTCGTCGGCGTCTAAGGATGTTGAGCTCCTGGTGTTGCGTCACGAA
>DASYMC010000550.1:0-2392 GCA_036009255.1 Pseudonocardiaceae bacterium | reverse complement strand
GATGTTGAATGAGCCCCCAGGAAGGCGACCGTGTGAGTATGGGTGGCCGTCTCGCGCGCCACTAAAATTCATCCTCGTACGGTAGACATCCTCATAGTAAGCAAGCGCCATAGCGGAATCTGTGGTACGGAACTCAGTGCGTGCCGGCGCGCCGATGTCCGATAATTGCGCGCTCATTCGCTCACTCCTTCGCCGACTCTCCCTATCAGGGAAACATCGACCCGGCCCTCACAGCCTACTTGCTCCTAAGGACACCGTACACCGGCGCGGGGAGTGACCGTCCGCTCACAGTTTGGGACGATCTTGCAGCTGCGCTTCCGACAACGTGGATTAGGCCGAGCGGCCTAGTGGCGTCTAGAAAGCGCCGCCGAAAACATCGCCGGAGTCTGCCGATGCTTTCTTCTTATCAGCGGTAGTCATTAGACGTTGCCTACGCTCCACACAGGAACTGTCGACCGGGCTGCCCGAGGAGATCCGTCAGCCCGCCCAGCACTTCCCCGCCTGGCACCACCTGCGCCGCGTCCATGCCAACCCGTTAGCCAACGGCCGGTAGAACGGCGCGGGGCGCTGTCCCGGGAGCGGTGTTTCTGGCCTGACACGGGCCTAGCACTCTCACCCAGGGGGCTACCGGCTGCAGCTGGCCACGGCCTCGGTCACCGCGCTGATCGACCGACTCAAACACCTGGGGCTGGTAGCGCGGCGGCGTCACCGCACCGACCGGCGCAAAGTAGTGGTGGACCTACCGAAATGGGCCACAACGCGGCCGAACCGGTCCAGCGCCAACTCGGCGCGGCACTGCGGCGATGCAGCCTCTTTGTGGTCGAGGAACCGGGTTCCTCAGCTGGCGCCGACCCGCGAGAACCGAGCCGTTCACCTGAGCGACACCACCCGCCGCGGACCACACTGCACCTCGGCCGGGGCCATCACCCGTTCGTGATCACCGAGGTGACCAGCCCCCCGGGCGGCGTGGATTGAGCGTGCCTGGTCGGGGCCGGTTGACCTAGCCGCCGGTGACGTCGAGCAGGGCGGTGATCTCGGCGGCGAATGACACCCACCGCGGCTCGTCTCCGAGCGGAACGTGCTGATAGGTGTCGAGGAAGTCCGCCAGCACCCAGGTGTCGCACCGCAACCTCGTCTGTCTGGTCGGGGAGCGCAGCACGAGAAGGACCGCGTTGTCCGGGTCGTGAGGGTTGGTGGTGTCGTATTTGCGCGCCGCGACACCGACGTCATGGGGTGTGGCGCTGGCCGCGCCAGATGTGTGTGGCGATCTGCAGGTTGAACCGGATTTCGGAGTCGTCCAGGTCGTGGTTGGTGAGGCTATTGATGACGTGGAGTCGGTAGCGCACCGTGCTGCGGTGAATTGTTAGGTCGGCGGCGGTGTCGCCGTACTTGCCGTTGTGCTTGAGATAGGCGGCGAGGGTGTCGGTCAGCTCGGCACCGTGCTGCTGGTCGTAGTCCAGCAGCGGAGCCAACCATTCCTGCACGAAATCGGCCGCCTCGGGGTCGGCGACCAACCCGTAGACGCCGAGTTGGTCGTGGTTGGTGACACCGTGCGGGTTGGGCGCCGCGCTGCGTATGCGCAGGGCCTGCTGTGCTTGGCGGTAGGACCGGGGGATGTCAGTCAGGGTTGCGGCGAGGCCGCCGACCCCGATCGAGCCGACACCATCGGGGAAATCCTGGGCGATGGCGTGGTGCAGCGCCTGCCACACGCCAGTGTCTGCCCACGAGTCGGCATCGGACCGCTGCGCGAGGACGATCAGAGCGTGGTCGCGGCGAGTGCTCCAGCACGCCACCTGGAGCGCACGCGCGGCAGCGGCGACGGTCTCGATTCGTCTGTCGTCGAGAGCTCGGCCGCCCCACCGCACCGCAAGGGCCCGGTACGGACGGTGTGGATCGTGGCCCAGTTCGTGCGCCCGGCGGGCTAGCGCATCGGCGCCGGCCGCTGCATCACCGTCGAGCAGGTCATCGGCCAACTCCCGGCTCAGCCGCGCTGTGGTCGCGGCCCGGAGCATCTGATCGAGGCTCTCTGGCCGTTCCGGAGGCTGAGGTTGAGGGCACATCGCCGGACCCCCGTCGATCGGTCCTGTGTGTGGCATGTATGGAATCTGTGTGTACACCACTGAATCGAACAACCCGAGGACGTGAAAATCGAGCTCGGCGACGAGCGGCCTGCTTATTGCGTTGGCCAGGTGATTCGCGGTCAACTTCGGCGGATTGACGCAGTGATCACTGTGGTTGTTGGGGCTTGCTAGCTTAAAGTGACTGAGAATCCGCGATCTTCCGGCCTAGCTCATGGGCTTCTCGACCAGTTCATCGTGATGACCACGAGTTCGTCGTAGCGGCAGGGATGCCCGGGCGGGTCGGGGCACTGATTTCTGTGTCGGAACTCAAA
>DASYMC010000549.1:0-13005 GCA_036009255.1 Pseudonocardiaceae bacterium | reverse complement strand
GCTGGGGGTACAGCTCCTCGCGCAGCACCGGATCGCGGAGCAGGTCGACCTGTTGGTCAGTCTTGGCGGGGATGGGACCATGCTCCGCACGCTCCGGCTGGCTTACCACCACCAGGTTCCGGTCCTGGGTGTGAACCTGGGCAAGTTCGGGTTCCTCGCCGAGATCGATGTTCCGGACCTTGACGACGCACTGTGTTCCATCGCCGCGGAGCGCTTCGAGGTGGAATCGCGTGTGGCGGTGGAAGCCATGGTGGGCGACACGGTCCGCGTCGCCTTCAACGATATCGCGCTGGTACGTATCCCGGGCCGCGGACAGGCCGCCGTCGGAGTGGTCGTCGACGGCCAGCCCTTCGTGCGCTATGTCGCCGATGCCGTCGTTGTCTCGACTCCGACAGGCTCGACCGCGTACAGCTTCTCCGCTGGTGGGCCGATCGTGTCACCCAAAGCGCAAGGGCTGCTCGTCGTTCCCGTGGCTCCGCATTCCACCTTCAACCGCGCCCTCATGCTGGCTTGCAGTGAGTCACTGAGCCTAGAGCTGCTGGCGAGCAGCGGTTCGCTGGCCTTTGAGGTCGACGGCGAACTGGTCCGGACCCTCGAGCCGGGGCAGCAGGTGAAACTCTTGACTAACGTGGCGGCAGGATCCGTCGTACGGCTTGGAACCACGACCTTCTATCAGCGCGCGCAACGCAAGCTACGGCTCAGCGACGCCGCCGAGCTCGGCTAGACGGCCGATGAAACGGGGGTCCACAAGCCACGCGACGGTTGCGGCGGCGGTCGATTCCACCACAAGCAGCCGCCCCTGCCGCAGGCGGCCGATCGAGATCCGCAGCCAGCCCACCGAGCTCAGCTTCCTCAGTGGTTACAGCGTGGTGGCGTTGCCGGGGTCCAGTACCCGCACAGTCGTATCTTGCGGACTGAGGTTTTCGAGCAATCGGTAATGGAGCTGTTGGCCCGCCGCGGATAGAACCGCCTGGTGGATCGGCACTGCGGTGCGCGGCACCACCGCGCGCAGGTAGTCAATCACCTCGGCGATTCTGAGCCACGGCGCCGAGGTCGGCACGAACAGCACCTCCACCTCGGTCGACGGCGGGGTGAACGAGTCGCCAGGGTGCAGGTGCGTGCCATCGATCAGATAGGCGTTGTTCGGGATCACCGGGACATCCGGGTAGATCACCGCGTGGTCCCCGCCAAGCACCTCGACGCGTGCCCCAGCCACCTGAAGTATCTCGCCGGATGCGGCGACCTCGTGGTCGTGCCCGCTGAGCTCCGCGGCGCTACCGGAATCGACGATCAGCCGAGCCCCCGGATTTCCGCGCAGTAATGCAGGCAGCCGCGCACCGTCGAGGTGGTCAACGTGCTGGTGGGTGATCAAGACGGCGTCCAACCCGGTCACGTCCTCGAACCCTTCAGACCAGGTGCCCGGGTCGATCAACAACCGCGCCGAGCCAGTGTCGAGCAGCACGCAGGAATGGCCGAAGTGGGTGATCTCCACGACGTCCACTGTCCTCCAATCCTCCGCTACCGTCACTGGTTCCCTTCATCTGTTTCCAGCTTCACCGCAAGGACCCGGGCCAGGTGCCGCTCGTGCAATGGCGTGTGGTCGTGTCGGGGAAGCAGGAGCGGGGTTGTCAGGATGAGGAGACCGGCGATCGCGATCGCGATGCGGGGACTGGTGATGCTGGCCAGCAGGCCCCAGAGGGCGGTCAGGGCCGCGATGGTGGCGCTGCTGGTGACCGACCACGCGGACAGGGTGCGGGCGACTCGGTCTGTCGGGGTCTGGTCAAGCCGGTAGGTGGCGAATACCGGGTTGAACACACCCATGCAAGTGATCAGCCCAAGCTCGGCGACGATGACGAGCATGAGCCCGGCAGCGCCGGGGCGGATGAAGGCCAATCCAAGCGACCAGCACGCGCGCAGTGCCCCAGCGGTCAGCATGACCTTGTGCTGCCCGAACCGGGCGACGAGTCGGCGGGCCAGTCGTGAGCCGATGAGGCCGCCGACGCAGGGTGCTCCGAACGCGAGGCCGTACTGCCACGGTGTGAACCCGAGGTGGCCGAGCATGAGGACGGCGAGCAGCGGCGAGGTCGCCATGATCAGGCCGTTGACCAGGACCGCGTTGAAGAACAGGGGGCGCAGAGCCGGGTGGGTCAGGATGTACCGCCACCCTTCGAGCAGGTCGCCGGCTCGTAGCCGTGGTGCATCGGTTCGCGCGGGGCGCGGCTCCCTCCCGCTGATCGCGCCAGCTCCTCACCGGACCGGCCCACGAGTTCGCCGCCGCCCGCGCGGTCACGCCCGCCGAGCTCGCCGGGCACCGGATCTGGATGCCCGGCATCGTCACCGGAACCGAGTGGGCTGCCTACTACGACGAACTCGTCGGCGCGTTCGGGCTCACCATCGATCCCATCGGTCCCAACTTCGGCACCGAGCCCCTCCTGGACGTGATCGCTGACTCCTCGGCACTGGCGACCTTCGTCGCACTGATCTGGCGCAGCGACAACTCCCACCCAGCACTGGCCACACTCCGCAACTACCTCGGCTCCACACAGCGCGACCACCGCGACGCCGAGACCTGGACACCGAAATGGGCTCACTGACCATCCTGGGGTAGACGGGCCTCCAACGCCTGCACCGCAGCCTCCACCGCCGCCGCATGCTCACCGACCGCCGCGGCCCAATCAGCGAGCACGTCATCCCGCCTGACGAAATGACCGACGCAACGACCCGTCGCCTCGCCCAGGGCAGCGGTCGCTTTACGAAGATCGCGCATAGGGTCGCCTGTCACGCTTGGCTCATCGCTCATCAGTGCACCCTACGAGCGGGGCGGCCGCACTGTGTCTCAGCCCGCATCGCTCGCTGCCCGCGTGGACCCGGACCACCCGCGCCCAGACCTCAATGGCGCCCTTCGAGGCCGACGGCTTCGCGCAGGCGGTCCGCGGCGTCCTGGAGATCAGGATCCTGACGCGCTCCCGAACTCATCAGCTCGGCCAGCGCCTCGGCGATGACGTTGAGCTTTTCCTGGGCGGCCGCCTCCGCGGCGACTGGCGTTCTCGAGCAGCGCCACCAGCAACAGCGTGAGGACACTTGCGACCGTGTGGATGACCGTCTGCCATTCCTTAAGGTCCTCCCACAGGGGAACGCTGACCAGCCACGTCGCGACGATGCAGGCACACACCACGAAGAACGGTGTCCGGCTGACCCCGCGGTGGGCCGTCTGGACGAATCGATCAAACGGCGAACGGCGATCTCCCCGCCTGCGGGTCTTTGCGGCCTCGCTGCGCTCCACAGCCAGAGCCTAGTGCGGCTACGGTTCGGGGCTCGGTCGCTTGGCGCGTGCGGCGGACCTTCATGCTCTGCCGGTACTACCGTCCGCGGGTGGTCGCGGATGAGGATTAAGCAATGACTGAGCCCGAGGTCTCGGCCGCGCCCTTTACCGGGCGAACGGCGTGGGCGCATAGCCTCGGGACACCACTGCGTGCCTTCTTACGCACCGAGTCCGGCAGCGCCGCCGTCCTGCTGGCCGCCACAGTGGCCGCCCTGGTCTGGGCGAATGTCGACGCGGCCTCGTATGAGTCGGTGTGGCGGACGCCGCTGTCGATCCGTCTGGGTGGTTCTGGCGTGTCGCTGACCCTTCGTGAATGGGTGAACAGCGGGCTGATGACGTTCTTCTTCTTCATCATCGGGCTGGAAGCGCGCCGCGAATTCGACATGGGCGAGTTGCGCGAGCGGCGGCGTGTCGCACTGCCGCTGGTTGCAGGTATCGGCGGGATGGTCGTGCCGATCGCGCTCTATTTAGCCATGAACGCGGGACGCCCGTCGGTGTACGGCTGGGGGGTCGCGATGTCGACGGACACCGCTTTCGCGCTCGGCTTGCTCGCGCTGGTCGGGCGGGGCCTCTCGGACACCGTGCGAGTCTTCCTGCTCACCGTCTCGGTCGTCGATGACGTCGTGGCGCTCGTAGTGATCGCGACGGTCTACAGCGGGCACATTGCGCTGCAGCCGCTCGTCATTGCGCTAGTGATCTTCGGCGTCATTCTCCTCGTCCGGGCCAGCCGGATCCGGCGCGGCCTGATCTACGCGCTACTCGGTGCAGCCGCATGGATGGCGCTGTTCTTCTCCGGTGTCGATCCCATCGCCGTCGGCCTGGCCATGGGGCTACTGACCTATGCCTACCCGCCTGCGCGTGACGACCTCGAGCGAGCGACGGGCCTGTACCGACTCTTCCGCGAGCAACCCACTCCCGAGCTCGCGCGCTCGGCAAGCACTGGGCTGGCAGCGGCGTTGTCGCCCAACGAGCGATTGCTGGAGCTTTACCATCCCTGGACCAGCTACCTGATCGTGCCGCTGTTCGCCCTAGCCAACGCCGGCATCACAATCAGCGGCGAGTTCCTCATCCGCGGCTACACCTCGCCGATCACCCTTGGAATCATTATCGGCTATGTGGTAGGGAAGCCGATCGGCATCGTCGGCAGCTCATGGCTCGTCACCCTGCTGAACCGGGCTCAGCTGCGTCCGCCGGTTGGCTGGGCGGCCATCGCTGGTGGCGGCGCGATCGCCGGTATCGGCTTCACCGTGTCCCTGCTGATCGCGAACCTTGCCTTTGACGGCGCCGAGCTGCAGGAAGCCAAGCTCGGCGTGCTATCCGCGGCGCTGTGCTCCTCCCTCGCGGCGTGGACCATCTTCGGCGTCACCGCGCTGCTCCCGCCACGGCGGCGAGTCCAAGCCCTGCTGGGCACCGCGGAGCCGATCATCGATCTTGCCGTGCCGGTCGATCCGGATCGTGACCACATCCGCGGACCGGCTGAGGCTCTGGTGACCCTGGTTGAGTACGGCGACCTCGAATGCCCCTACTGCGGTCAGGCGGAACCCGTCGTCCGCGAGCTGCTCGCTGACTTCGGCGACCTGCGCTACGTCTGGCGGCACCTTCCTCTCACCGATGTACACCCGCGCGCCGAACTCGCGGCCGAAGCCGCCGAGGCCGCGGCCAGCCAAGGCGATTTTTGGCGAATGCACGATCTGTTATTGGAGCACCAGCAGAATTTGCGGCCGGTCGATCTGAATCGATACGCGGCCGACCTCGGCCTCGACGTCGAACAATTCCGCTACGACCTGCGCAAACATACCCATGTTCCCCGAATCGACGAGGACGTCGAGTCCGCGAGCCTCAGCGGCGTATCCGGCACACCCTCATTCTTCATCAACGGGCGGCGACATTACGGTGCCTACGACATCACCACCCTTAGCGCTGCCGTCAAGACCGCCAAGGCACGCGCGGCGATCATGACCCAGCCGGACAGTGGCCAACGCGCGAAACCTGGATCCATCGACGATTCAGCGAATGGGACGTGACTGACGCTATAAGGGCCGACAGGCATCAGTGCCCTGGTCAGCGGCGTGACACGAACCTGGTGAGGAAGGGTGCGAGGATCTCGAGCATCGCCGTCACGAGCGCGGGGGGTTGGGCGTTCATGGTGTCCTTAAGTCGTAGGGCGGCGAAGTCGATCGGGGTCGTGGGCGCGCCGGCACCAGTGAGCACGTCTAGGGCGGCTTGGGCGATGACGCCGTATCCGCTGGTTGTGGGGTGTACGCCGTCAAGCCCGAATAAGCCGCCCTGCTGGCGGCCGTTCTTGTCCGAAAGGAAGAAGCGGGTGTCGAGATCGGTGATGGGTTGGGGAAGGGCGAAGCGCTGCCAGTCGTTGCGCGCGGCAGCCACTGGGTCGTTGATGAAGCGGCGGAAGCTGAGGCCGTCGAGTACCCCGCATAGGTCAAGCACCCGCCAGTCGCGGCCCTCGCGACGGGCGTGGCGGACGGCGTCGGTAATGGTGTCATTGAACTGATCGATTGCTGAGTCAATCGCCCGGGCCTGCTGGTGGGTGATGAACCGATGCTTGGAGGGGCGGAAGTTCGGCTCGTCGATCCATGGGTCGGTGTAGTACGGGAAATAGCGTGACCCTTCTCGCCACTTCTGCCCGGGATTCCCAGGGTTAACACCCTTGGCGATCGGTGCGATGGTGACATGTGGCACGGTCGCCAGCACCACCCGATGGGCGGCGATCGTCCGGAGGGATCGCACCAGTTCGGCGTACTCGATGGCGAAATGGACCGGCCGCCACACGTTATACGCGCCCTTGCCGTCGAGATCGTTGAAGCTCGAGTCCGACCATTTGGGCTGCTTTTCAACGACGGAGCCGAGGGCATTGTTCGCGCCGAGCGCGACGATCAGGGTGCCGATGCCGCCATTGCTGCCATGCCATGCGGCCGCATCGATCTGCGTGGCAGCAATGCCGAACGGGGCGAGCACGCTGCTGGCAGCGATATCGTTGTCGTTTTCGGGCTTGTATCCCGCGAGACTGTCCTCTGGAGTGGCCGCTGCGCGCTGCGAAGCGCGCCCGGCGGTGTAGGACAGGGCATCGCGCACGTCCCAGCCGTAAATGCCGAGATTCTCATAGCGGAGATCCACTCGGGCCGGCTTCCGACCATCGCCGCGCTCCCAATAGTCCTCGTTCCCGTCGCATAGGCGCTGCAGGGCCACTGGTAACTCGACGAATTTTTCCAACAGCTTGAGTTCGTCACCGAAGTTCCGCTGGAGTTGGCGTAGGACCTCTTCCAAGTTGAAGGGCAGGCCATCCAGCGGACCGCCGTAGGTCGGTACCGTGAACTCCGGGATGCCCAAGCCCGCGGCCACCAGCGCAGGCCACGACTGGTCGGTGCGGAACACCGCGCCACTGGACAGACCGTGGGTCAGCGAATCCCCCACCGTCACCAAGGCGTGGTCGGGAGAGGCCGCGAGAGGCGGAGCATCCGGTGACGGCGGTCCCAACAGCTCGCCCAGCGTCGGATCCTCGATGGGCGGGCGTACCGTGTCGGTGACGATCACATCCGGTGGAGTCTGGGAGTCCAGGTATTCCGGCGGAAGTTGGGACATCAGCCACTCCTCCAAGGTCCATCAGTCGAATCATTGGCCAGTGTCAGCCCTAGCGACGAGTCAATCTCTAGCTGCGAGCAGTTTGTTCGTCGCAGCGTGTGAATTACCTTTCGGGGAGTCTTTTACTGCTCGACAGGTCCCGCTTCCTTCGCTAGATCGTCAAGGCCGTAACGAGCTACCATCTCGGCGTCATCCAACCTGATGACTCGCAGTCCGTCTCGCTCAAGCCGCTCGTTGATCTTATCGAAGTTATTCCTGACGATCTCCTTCTCGGCATCTGTGGTCTTCCCGCGGTGCGGCTTGCCGGCGTGCTCCAGAGAGGTGTAATCCAGCTTGTCTGCTGCGGATGCTGCGGCCGGTCTGGTTGGCTTGCGCGGTGTATGGGCTGGCTGCGCTTTACGAAGAACATCTTCCATGTCCATGTCGCCCGCGAGCCTGTTGAACGCCTCGATCTCCATCGTGACGATTTCTGGGGATGTGCTGTCGTCCTGATAGAGCTTGAGACTGACAACGTTCAGCACGCTTGTACGGATAGCCTCAACCTCGTCGGGGGCCGCTTCGAGCTCTACCGGTCCGTTTTGAAGAGCGGGATGTTGTTCAATGACGATACGCACCACCTCGTCATCTTGGATCATCTTATTGGTCAGATCGGAGAAGCGGACCAGACGCTGAGCCATGTTGTTACCTCTCGGTGGGGAAACGGGCCACAGACTCTATCAGGCAGCCAAGTCCATCCTACAAATAGGTATGGAGATTCAGGCACTGCAATTATGGTTAGTGAGGTGATCCGTCGAGAAAATATACGCCAGTTCGATTAGCCGTAAGCGTGTCAATGCGGCGTTGCAGCGGGTTTCCCGGCGATGAGTCGGATGGTGAAACCTTCCTTGAATTTGTCCAGGGTGACGAGGCTGCACAGTTGATGGGTCAGCCACAGACCCAATCCCCCTCGTGGTGCTGGTACCGCGGGAAGCAGGCCGGCGAAGGGATCGGTGGGCCCTGCACCGTGATCGGTGACCGTAACCACGATGCGGTCGGAGCTAGACCAGAGACGGAGCTGGACTGGTGGACGACCGTGGCAGATCGCGTTGGTGACTGCCTCGCATACCGCGACCACCAAGCCCTCGACGTCAGTAGCGGTAAGGCGGGTGGTGGGGCTGACCGCGCGTATGGCTTGGCGAGCGGTCAGGGGCATCGGGTCAACAAGGTCAATGAGGGGTGGAGCGGCTTCCAAGGGATCAGGATGAGTCGGTCGCGGTTGGGTGAGGAACACCTCTGGGCTGATGTAGCGGTCGTTGATGACGTGGCCACCATCAACGCTCGCCAGGTAGGGATGGGTCTGGGCGACATCGTCAAGCACCTCACCGGAGGTAATGCGCATGTCGTAGGGGCACAAGGCCCACAACGGGAAGTCATCGAAAGCATGGTTCACGGTGGCTTCGTAACGTGCCCACCACTCCCACGGCACACCCACGCCCGGCTGCGGCACTTCACCGAGAATGCGGATCTGCCGCGCCCCTTCGGAGAGGTGTCCGGTCAGTAACTGCTGGAGGGACTTGATGACACTAGCTGGCCGCACGTACTGGTCGTGCATGAACGACAGGTGCGAGATATCCGGCATCGCCGAGCGGACCAACTCGGTGTTTTGTTCGCCAAGTGCTACCACGGTCGGCACGCCGGTCTCCACACCACCTTGCAGAAACGGGACGACGACGCCCAAGAACTCCGCATCGGAGCTGTAGAAGGCAGCCTCGTGGAACATACCGTGATGTTCCGCTGGCGCTCCTAGCGTCATTCCGACAGCTCCACCCGCACCTGTTCTAGGTCGAGAAGGTCGACCAACGAGGCGGCGCCCGGCCAGGCCGTCCGCAACACGATTGTCGCGTCGGCGCGCCGGGTGTGCTCTGCCAGCATGAGCAGGGCCCGATGATCAATGTAGGTGAGACCGGCCGCGTCGATCACCAGCTCACCACCGCTGGGCTGCAAATCAGCACGTTGCAACGCCAGGGACAATAGCTCGACGGTGGTCATGTCCAGCTCCCCGTTCAGCGAAGCCGTGGCGTGGTGTGAGGCGTGCAACCGGAACTGCGCCGTGCCGCCGTTGACATTCGGATGCAAGCACGCCAACTGTGCGATCACGTCTTCACCCAGCTCCGCACGGTTGTAGGCGCACATGCCGGACAACGGTTGGCTAGCTATGCACCGATCAACCAGGCACTCATAGCGGGCAAACGCGTCCAGCTGCTGCGGTGTGCGTACCAGCGGAGTCGTATCAGCGGCGACCCGCAGACCCGTAAATCCCGCCCTCACGGCTTGCGTTGCTGCCATCGCGAACGCCTGCACCTGGGCAGCGGGGTCGATCACGGTACCCGCCGGGTAAGCGGTGTCCACCGAAACCACCTGCGCAGCACCCACCCGCAAAGCCAGATCCATCCCGTCAAGATCACGAAGATCGTCCGCCAACGCCTCAACATCACCTGGCGCCACGTACCAGACCCGCTGGCCCAGCCCAAGACCCTCCGCAAGAAACTCCCGAACCCGGCAGTGGAAATCGTCTAGATCGTCATAAGCCCAGCACACGTGATCATGCAGACCCAAGCCCCGAGCATCCGCGATCACTCCGGCCATCCGCATTTAATGAAGAATACAGCACCGGTCGCCTCTGCTCGAGATGCCCACTCACACCGGCGATGATAAGCGTCGCTCTAGTCGTTCGGGAGTGTGCGATCAAGGGTGTAACTGCCGGTAATCGATTAATACGGTTCTTGGGAACTCAGGCGATACTTCTTAGCTGAGCTCGCCGGCCGTTGGGCCGATTTCGGGGGCTTCGAGGCGTTTGCGGACACGGCCGAGGAGGTCCGTGGGATCGCTGTCGCTGTGTTTGTTGATCAGGGCGAGGACGTCGTTAACCGCACTATGCAGGGCGACATGCCGGACGGCTTGGTCGGCCAGTTCCTCGTGCAGGTGCCATAGGTCGACGAAGATCTTAACTTTTGATCGTAGTATCCAGGGATCGAATGGCTTGGTGAGGTAGTCGACCGCTCCGGCCTGGTAGCCGCGGAAGGCTAGATGAGCGTCGTAGTCCACCGCGGTGAGAAACAGGATGGGGACATGCCGGGTCCGTTCTCGGCTTTTGATCCGCTCGGCGGTCTCGAAGCCATCCATGCCGGGCATCTGGGCGTCGAGCAGAATAACAGCGTAGTCATCGATGAGTAGCCGCTTGAGGGCGTCCTCGCCACCCGTGACGGCGTGGACCTCGATCGGGAGGCCCTGCAGTATGGCTTCGAGGGCAAAAAGGTTTTCCTTGCGGTCGTCCACGGCAAGGACCTTGGCCAGACGCACCGGGGTCATGTCACGCCGGTGCCGGTGGCATCTGCGTGGCGTTGTGCTACCCACGAGGCCATGACGGCCAGCAGCCGGTCTTTGTCCACGGGCTTGGTGAGGTAGTCCGACGCTCCCGCGGACAGGCTCGACTCCCGGTCGCCTGGCATCGCCTTTGCGCTCAGGAACACCACCGGCAGGTCGCGTCCATGGGGGAGCGCCCGGATTCTGCGGGTGGTCTCGTTGCCATCGAGGTCCGGCATCATCGAGTCCATGAGCACTATGTCGACCGCAGGGTTGTTGGTGAGCAGATCGATTCCGTCACTGCCGTTATCGGCGTAGAGCACCCGGAGCCCGTGTAACTCTAGCGCGCTGGTGAGGGCGAACACGTTACGCACATCGTCATCGATGATCAACACCGTGATCCCGCTGAGTTGGGGAGTGGGTCGGTCATTGTCCCGGTCTGCGAGCGTATGAGTCAGGATCGGCGCCAGGTCCGATGACATCGTGGCTGCCACGAGCGGCGGCCGGGCCGGGGCCAGCGCGGTGGGCAGCTCGTCGGGCAGCAGCAACGTGAACTCCGAACCGATGCCGGGCTGCGAGGCCACTTGGATTGCACCGCCGAGCATGCGGGCCAACTCCTTGCTGATCGACAGGCCAAGTCCGGTGCCTCCATACTTGCGGCTCGTCGTGCCATCCGCCTGCTGAAAAGCCTCGAAGATCATCTCTAGTTTTTCTTCGCTGATGCCGATCCCGGTGTCGCTGACGACGAACGCAACCACAGCGCGGGCGGCAGCTAATGTTCCGACCCCATGCGCCGCGGTGAGCGCCGCGGGCTCGATTCGTAGCCGGACGGTGCCGGACGCGGTGAACTTCACCGCGTTAGACAGCAGGTTCCGCAGGATTTGCTGCAGTCGCTGAGGGTCAGTCGTGATCGTTGCCGGTAGATCGGGGGCGACGTCGACCTGCAGCTCGAGGCTCTTGTCTTCGGCCTGCGGACCGAACACCGAGAGCACGTAGGCGCGAATCTCGCTAAGATCGACTAGCCGGGCCTCGACATCGACCCGGCCTGCCTCAATTTTGGACAGGTCCAGTATGTCATCGATGAGTACAAGGAGATCCGAACCGGAGTTGTGAATGTTGCTGGCAAACTCGCGCTGCTTGGCGGTGAGATTGTGCTCGGGGTCTTCGGCAAGCAGCCGCGACAACAACAACAGCGAGTTAAGCGGGGTGCGCAATTCATGGCTCATGTTGGCAAGAAACTCTGATTTGTAACGGCTGGCTCGCGCGAGTTGCTGTGCCTTTTCCTCGACCCCGCGCCGGGCCGCGTCTATCTCGGCATTCTTGATCTCAATATTGCGGTGCTGGACAGACAGCAGTTCGGCCTTCTCTTCGAGCTCAGCGTTGGTGCGCTGCAGCTCGGCTGACTGAGCTTGCATCTCACGTGCCAGGCCTTGGGACTGGTTCAGGAGCTCCTCAGTGCGCCGGTTGGCCTGGATCGTCTTGATTGCGACTCCGATCGTCGCGACCAGCCGCTCAAGGAACGTCAGATGCAGCGGGGAAAACGAGTGGATCGAGCCGAGTTCGATCACGCCGAGCGACTCACCCTCGAATAGCACCGGCAGCACCACCACGGCGCTCGGCGAGGTCGTGGTAGAGCCGAACTTGATGGACAGGTGCCCCTGCGGAATGCCGTCAACAAGCAGGACTTGCTTGCTCCGCACCGCTTGCCCGACCAGCCCTTGGCCAGCCCGGAAGGTGGGCGGCGCGCCGTTGTCCGCGAGTGCGTAAGCGCCACAGAGCCGCCACTCGGCCAGTTGCGCCTCGAGCTCATCCACACCTGGCTCCACGGCCAGGAAAAATGCGCCGACTTGCGCCTTCACCAGGGGCGCCACTTCATTCATGATCATCTGTGCGACCTCTTCGAGGTCTCGCTGGCCCTGCAGCAACCCGCCGATGCGGGCGAGGTTGGAGTCCAGCCAGCCCTGCTCGGAGTTCTTCTCGGTGGTTTCGCGCAAGTTCGCGATCATCTGATTGATGGTGTCTTTAAGGTCGGCGACCTCACCGCGTGCAGCCACGCTGATTTGCAGGGTCAAATCACCGCTGGCTACCGCCGTCGACACGGTGGAGATCGCCCTCAGCTGGGTGGTCAGTGTGGACGCGAGCTGGTTGACGCTTTCAGTCAGATCCCGCCAGGTGCCGGACACGCCTTCGACCTGGGCTTGGCCGCCGAGTTTGCCCTCGGTGCCGACCTCGCGGGCGACCCGGGTGACCTCATCGGCGAAGCGTGAGAGCTGGTCGACCATGGTGTTGACCGTCGACTTCAGCGCGAAGATTTCACCGCGGGCATCCACGGTGATCTTCTGGGACAGATCGCCGCGAGCGACCGCCGTGGTGACCTGGGCGATGTTGCGGACTTGGTCGGTGAGGTTGCCCGCCAGCTGGTTGACGCTCTCGGTCAGATCCCGCCATGTGCCGGCAATCCCTTTCACTTGGGCTTGGCCGCCGAGTTTGCCCTCCGTACCCACCTCGCGGGCGACCCGGGTCACCTCATCGGCGAAGCTGGAGAGCTGGTCAACCATGGTGTTGACCGTCGACTTCAGCGCCAAATCTCACCGCGGGCATCCACAGTGATCTTCTGGGACAGATCACCACGAGCAACCGCCGTGGTGACCTGGGCGATGTTACGGACTTGACCGGTCAGGTTGGACGCCATGTAGTTGACGTTGTCGGTGAGATCTCGCCACGTGCCGGCCACTCCCCGG
>DASYMC010000548.1:0-5975 GCA_036009255.1 Pseudonocardiaceae bacterium | reverse complement strand
GAGAGCGAGGCGGCGCGGATCTGCGCCAGCCTAGGGCTACCTGACCGGGTGCTGACACAGCCGTTGCACACACTGTCCGGCGGCCAGCGGCGCCGGGTCGAGCTGGCCCGGATCCTGTTCGGCGCCTCGGACGGCTCGGGTGGCCGCTCGAACACCACATTGCTGCTCGACGAGCCGACCAACCACCTCGACGCTGATTCGATCATCTGGTTGCGGGATTTCCTCACCGCCCACGATGGCGGGCTGGTCGTGATCAGCCACGACACAGAGCTGCTGGCCGCCGTGGTGAACAAGATCTGGTTCCTTGACGCGATACGCAGTGAGGTTGATGTCTACAACCTGGGTTGGCAGCGCTACCTCGACGCCCGGGCAGCTGACGAGAAGCGGCGGCGCCGGGAACGGGCCAATGCAGAGAAGAAGGCCACTGCGCTGATGGCGCAAGCCGATCGGATGCGGGCCAAGGCCACCAAGGCCGTCGCCGCGCAGAACATGGAGCGACGGGCCGCCAGGTTGCTGGCCGGTGCTGAAACCGAGCAACGTGCCGAGCGGGTGGCCAAGATCCGCTTTCCGCAACCTGCCGCTTGCGGGCGAACGCCGCTTACCGCTAGCGGGCTGGGCAAATCCTACGGCTCTCTAGAGGTATTCAGCGGGGTGGACCTGGCAGTGGATCGGGGTGCGCGGGTGGTCATCCTCGGGCTCAACGGCGCTGGAAAGACCACCCTGCTGCGCTTGCTTGGCGGCATGGAGGCTCCAGATGCCGGCCAGGTCGAGCCCGGGCACGGCCTGCGAGTGGGGTACTTCGCCCAAGAGCACGACACGCTGGATCTCGATGTCACAGTATGGGAGAACCTCCGGCACGCCGCGCCGGATGCCCCCGAACAGCAGCTACGCACCCTTTTGGGCGCTTTCCTGTTCCGCGGCGAGCAACTGGATCAGCTGGCAAGTACTTTGTCCGGCGGTGAGAAGACCAGGCTGGCGCTGGCGGCACTGGTGTCGTCCGCAGCCAACGTGCTCCTGCTGGACGAGCCGACCAACAATCTCGACCCGGTATCCCGGGAACGGGTGCTCGATGCGCTGCGCCACTACGCGGGCGCCGTGGTACTCGTTACGCACGATCCCGGAGCGGTGCAGGCTCTCAGCCCTGAGCGGGTAATCGTGCTGCCGGAAGGCACTGAGGACCACTGGAGCGCGGATTACCTCGATCTGGTGCAACTCGCCTGATCGGTGACAATCCGATTACACAGGGTACTCGGATCCTGAATCCGCGCCGCATTTGCCGCTTTTGCCGCTATATTACGCATCTGGGCCCGCTGCGGGTACCGCTCACAGATCCACCCGGAGATCGTCTAGCGGAGATCGCTAACGTGGTCGATCATTGCCGCAAGGGCCGTGACCGGCTCTTCTGGCGTCGGAAGAAAGGCGTTTCGAGGTGGCCGACCTGAAAAAAGGCAGCCGGATCACCGGTGTGGCTCGGGACAAGCTTGCATCGGATCTCAAGAAGAAGTACGAGAAGGGCGCCAGCATCCGGGCGCTCGCTGAGTCGACCGGGCGGTCGTACGGCTTCGTCCATCGTGTCCTCTCAGAGTCCGGTGTGACGCTGCGTGGCCGTGGCGGCGCGACCCGTACCAAGAAGAAGTAGGCCTCCTCCAGCGTCATCGTCGCTCTTGGCGGCTGTTGACGCGGGATGCGAAACCACACTAGGCGTGGCGTGCGTCAAGATCGTGCGGCGAGTAGGACAGTCCGGTCAGCGTTGTTGTCGGCTGCCGGCCCCTCCTCGGACAGCGCGCGATGCAGGGTGTTCAGCTCCTCCGCTGCCGGATGACGGCAGCGGATCACCCCAGCGGCGAAGTACACATTTGTGCGCCGGTTCGCTGGTGTGGTGAGCCGCTGGATGGATTGTCGCTGGACACCCAGGCGGCGCTGGCTGTGACGCCTGCCACTTACCGGTATAAGCGGATGGTCGCGGGGAACGTCGGATTCAGCGGCCCAGCGTGGGCGCGGCCGGGGACTCGAGGAGGCACCGTGGCCACACCGACTGTTTCCGATTTTTTGCTGAACCGCTTGCGCGAGTGGGAAGTGGATACGGTCTTCGGCTATCCCGGTGACGGCATCAACGGCTTGCTGGCTGCCTGGGGACGGGCCGATAACCGACCGCAGTTCGTGCAGGCCCGCCACGAGGAGATGGCGGCGTTCGAGGCAGTGGGGTACTCGAAGTTCACCGGGCGCCTCGGCGTCTGCACGGCGACCTCAGGGCCCGGCGCGATTCACCTGCTCAATGGTCTCTACGACGCCAAGCTCGACCACGTGCCGGTGCTGGCGATCGTCGGGCAGACCAATCGCAGCGCGATAGGCGGCTCCTACCAGCAGGAAGTCGACCTGCTGAGCCTGTTCAAGGACGTCGCCAGTGACTACGTGCACATGGTCACCGTGCCCGAACAACTGCCGAACCTGCTGGATCGAGCGATCCGCACGGCGCTGGCCCGCCGGGCCCCGACTGCGATCATCCTGCCGGCCGACGTGCAGGAACTCGATTACTCCGCACCGACCCATGCGTTCAAGATGGTGCCCTCCAGCCTGGGGATCCGCTGGCCTGAGCTCTCACCTGACTCCGACGCCCTGCGCCACGCGGCGGAAATCCTGAACGGCGGCAGCAAGGTCGCGATTCTGGCCGGCTCCGGTGCTCGCGGCGCGGCCGCCGAGCTCGAGCAGGTCGCGGACCTGCTCGGCGCCGGAGTGGCCAAGGCGCTGCTGGGCAAGGACGTGCTGTCCGACGAGCTGCCGTATGTCACCGGGTCGATCGGACTGCTCGGTACCCGACCAAGCTACGAGATGATGCGCGCCGCCGACACCTTGCTGACTGTCGGCTCAAGCTTCCCCTACACCCAGTTCATGCCCGAGTTCGACCAAGTGCGGGCAGTACAGATCGACCTCGACCCGGTCATGATCGGCATGCGCTATCCATATGAGCTGAATCTGGTCGGCGACGCCGCGACCACCCTGCGCGCGCTGATCCCTTTGCTGGTCCGCAAGGAGGACCGGTCGTGGCGGGAGGGCATCGAGTCCGACGTGGCCCGCTGGTGGGAGACCATGGCCATGGAGGCGGGTATCGAGGCCGAGCCGGTCAACCCGATGCGGCTGTTCTCAGAGCTGAGCCCTCGGTTGCCCGATGACGCGATTGTCACTGCTGACTCCGGTACGTCGGCCAACTGGTACGCGCGGCAGCTACGTTTCCGCGGCGGCATGCGAGGTTCCCTGTCGGGCACCCTGGCCACCATGGGACCCGGCGTGCCCTACGGGATCGGTGCGAAATTCGGCTGCCCACACCGGCCAGTGATCGTGTTCGCGGGTGACGGTGCGATGCAGATGAACGGCCTCGCCGAGTTGATCACCATCAAACGGTACTGGGAGCAGTGGTCGGATCCGAGGTTGATCATCGCCGTGCTGCACAACGATGACCTGAACCAGGTCACCTGGGAAATGCGTGCGTTGACCGGCGCCCCCAAGTTCGTCGAGTCGCAGAGCCTGCCCGATGTCGACTATGCCAGTTTCGCCGCCGGCCTCGGATTGCAGGCCATCGCGGTCGACAAGCCCGATGACATCGCCCCGGCTTGGGACAACGCATTGAGCGCCCACCGGCCCACACTGCTGGACGTGCGCTGTGATCCGAACGTCCCCCCGATACCTCCGCACGCCACCCTCGACCAGATGACCAGCGCCGCGAAGGCCCTACTCGCCGGCGACGAGGACCGTTGGGGTGTGATCAAGCAGGGGGTGAAGACCAAGCTTCAGGAATTCTTGCCACACCGCACTACCTGATGAGCCTACGGCCAGTGGTGCCGCCATGGACGACGACCCCGCCCCTCGGGCCGGGCGCACCCGTGCAAGTACGGCAAGCCGGTGATGACCACTCGCGGCTGGCGTGCGGGGCACTGGGATCCTCACTAGCGTGGCCCCGCGTGTCAATGCAGCCTTGATTCAGGCACCCGGTGATTTCGGGGATTACGATGAGTGATGTCGTTCCGTTCGCCGTAATCATTGTGGTCATCAGCGTGGCTGGGCTGCTCGCGGTGTTGTCCAACCGGGTCAGCGAACGGATCCGGGTACCGGCTCCGTTGATCTTCCTGGTAGCCGCTGCGGTCGCCTCGGACCTCTTCCCGTCGTTGGGACAGCTGCCGGTAGTCACGGTGCAGCGGGTGGTCACCGTGATGCTGATCCTGTTGCTGTTCGACGGTGGTATGCATATCGGCTGGCGCCGGTTTCGCGCCGCTGGTGGCGCGGTGTTGTGGATCGGTGTGGTGGGCACCGTGGTCACCGCAGTCGGGGTAGCGGTATTGGCGCACTTGGTGTTCGGGTTGGACTGGCGGGGCGGGCTGCTGTTGGGTGTCGCGCTGGCCCCCACCGACCCCGCGGTGGTGTTCTCGGTGCTGGGTCGCCGGGAGATCTCTGGCCGGTCCGGCACCCTGCTGGAGGGCGAGTCCGGAGTCAATGACCCGGTTGGAATCGCCGCGATGGCCGCGTTGCTGGCCGCGGGAACCGCGGGCGGCTGGCACGCCGTGGGCGCAGGGGTGCGCGAGTTCGTCCTGGAGATGGTAGTGGGTGCTTGTGTCGGCGTCGCCGGTGGATTTGTGCTCTCGGTAGCGATGCGCCGGCTACCGCTGCCCAGCGGAGCGTTGTATCCACTGCGGACCCTGTTGGGCGCTGGCACGATCTACGGATTGGCTGCTCTGGCGCACGGTTCGGGGTTTCTGGCCGTGTTCGTCGCCGGGATCCTCATCGGAGACCTCCGTGCTCCGTACAAGGCCGAGATCGAACGGTTCCATTCGTCGCTGGCCAGCTTGGCCGAGATCGTCGCATTCACGATGCTCGGGCTCACCGTGTCGTTGACCGGGCTGGCTCACAGCGACGCCTGGCTGGTGGGACTTGCGTTGGCTGTACTGCTGGCGCTGGTGGTCCGTCCCGTCCTGGTTGGGCTCTTGCTACTGGCCGTTAGCATGAGTAAGGGTGAGCGGCTGTTCGTGATGTGGTCCGGGCTCAAAGGGGCGGTACCGATCCTGCTGGGCACCTACATCTTGTCCGCCGGAGTGCCTGGCTCTGACCGGCTCTACCAGATCGTGGTCGTCGTGGTGGCGTTCTCGGTCGCCGTGCAGGGTGGCCTGGTACCCACGGTGGCCCACCGCGCGGGAGTGCCCATGCGGATCTTGGAACCCGAACCCTGGGCGCTGGGTATGCGTTTTCGTGACGAGCCCACCGCCCTGCGTCGCTACAACATCACTGCCGGCGCGCCCGCGGACGGTTCCACTATCGCCGACCTCGCCCTGGGCGAAGACGCCTGGATCAGCATGATCAACCGCAACGGTAGCCTCGTACCCGTTCGTGGCGGCACCGTTCTGCAGGCCGGTGATGAGGTGCTGCTGTTGGCCGACCCGGACGCCGGGACAGACCCGCAAGTCCTCTTCACACGGCCCCACCCGTAGATTGCGTGTACTGCCGCTCAATGGCTGCCACAGCTGCTGACGGCGGGCCAGCGCGGCAACGATGGAGTCCGCACTCGGCAACTGCCTGCCGAGCAGGTATGCGCCGGCAATCGCCAGCGGGCCGCCCTGACCGGCGAGCAACGAGACTGCCTGGCAGATGTCGCCGAGCAGGGTCACACGTCCGCGGCTCCATTGCGGGATCTCAATCTGAGCGACTTGGTCGTAATACACCTCGAAAGATGCCGGGCATCTCGCCAAGGCCCGGGGCGCAACCCAGCTGAGAGACGAGTTATCGCGTTCATCTCAATCTTCTTTCCGCTTGACGCTCGTTGGTCGTTCAGGGGCAATAAGCCTGCGCAGCAGGGGAGCGACCGCTGATGCAGTCAGTGCTGGATTAAGCGCGCGGTGCAGAATCACGCCGTCGATAGCCGACATCAGCACCGAAGCGGTTATGTCAGGTGTGTCAGCACCGTGTTCGGCGAGCCACCGGGCCAGCTGTTT
>DASYMC010000547.1:0-2953 GCA_036009255.1 Pseudonocardiaceae bacterium | reverse complement strand
GGATCGGCTTACCAGGGCGGAGGTTTCACCGTTTCAGCGGGAGGCCTGGACAGCTGTGTCCTCGCGCGCTGATGATTTGCGATGCGACGTTGGCTGCAATGCGCCTGGTCATCCCTGAAGGATCGGGGCCGGTCAAGCCCCTGCTGGGGGTGGTGATCTTTCTTTTCGGTTTCTCCGGCAGGTTTGGGTGCGCCGGGCTAAGGCGTCGGGGTCAAAGATCGGCCCGTGGGCCGACCGCGTAGCAATGCCACGTAGTTAAGCGCTGAGTGAGCGAGTCAAGGAGGCCGCGCGGCGTGGCGGGGGGTCGGGCGAGGGGGCCTCTGGTAGGTGGGGTCAACCCATCACGATCTTCCCGCTCCCAGAGGCCCCGTTGCGCGCTCAGTTTGCCACGACCACGATTACCCATGCCGTCACCGTCGCCGAGGGGGTCTTCGCCCCTGGTCATCTCGGTGAGTTGACCCAGTACCTGCCGTTCGAGTTGGTCGATGATGTTTTGGAACAGACCGCGACCGTGCAACGGCGGTTGCGTGAGCTGCCTTCGCGGGTTGGGGTGTACTTCCTGCTCGCGCTTGGGATGTTCCCCAAGCTGGGCTACGCCCGGGTATGGCAGAAGCTGACCGCCGGGTTGGTGGGCGTGGCGGTGGCCGCCCCGTCGGAGAAGGCCTTGCGCGATCTGCGCCGCCGGCTCGGTCCGGCGCCGATGAAGGCCCTATTCGAGGTGGTGGCCGGACCCCTGGCCCAGCCGCACACCCCCGGGACGCGCTTCGGTGGGCTGCGTACCCTCGCCTTCGATGGCTGCAACTCGCTAAAAGTGCCCGACACCGAGCGCAACCGGTCTTGGATCGGGCGGATCCGATACCGGATGGGCTGGGCCGGTTATCCCACCCTGCGGTTGATGACCTTGGCTGAGACCGGCACCCGTGGCCTACTCGGCGCCACGCTCGGCTCGGCTGGGGACCGGGATGAGGCCGGCTTGGCGCGACGGCTGTTACCGCTGCTGGGGCCGGGGATGCTGGTGCTGTTGGATCGAGCCTTCGATGCCAGCACCTTCCTGGCCGACATCGCCGCCACCGGGGCCATGTTGCTGGCCCGCGCCCGGTCCACCCGCAAGCCGCCGGTGCTTGAGCATCTATCCGATGGCTCCTATCTATCCTGTCTGGATGGCCTGACAGTACGGATCATCGAGGCTGACGTGGCGATGAGCGGGCGCGACGGCAGCAGCGTGCGCGACAGCTACCGGCTGATCACCACCTTGCTGGATCACCACCGCTACCCCGCCGACGCCCTGGTCGAGCTCTATCACGAGCGGTGGGAGATCGAGTCGGCCTACCTAGCCCTGCGTCACACCTTGCTCGACGGTCACGTGCTGCGCTCGGGGGACCAGCCCGGCCTGGAGCAAGAACTCTGGGCGCTGCTCACTGTCTACCAGCTGCTGCGCATGGCCATGGTCACCGCCGTGGAGACCTGCCCGGGCACCGACCCAGACCGGGCAAGCTTCACCACCGCTCTGCAGACCGCCCGCGACCAGCTCACCGCCGCCCGCGGCATCTGCCCCGACGGCCCCGCTGACCTGCTCGGTGTCATCGGACGCGCCGTGCTGGCCACCCTGCTGCCCGCACGCCGGCCCCGATACAGCGCCCGCAAGGTCAAATGCGCCACGTCGCGCTATCTCAACCGCGACGACGGCCGACCCGCCACCCCGACCACCATCACCGCCATCGATATAACCGTGCGCACCCCACCGCTCGATCTGACCCCCAGACCCCGCCGCTACAAGACCAGCCGCCCGCCCCGGCCACCAACCCGCAGACAACGCATCACCGCGATCATGAACACCGACCCCCACCGGAGCTGGAGCGGCCAGGAACTCGCCACTCAGCTACAGATCAAGCCCCGCAACATGCTCACCCAGCTCGCCGAATGGACCCGCCTGGGCTGGCTCACCCGCACCAACGCCGGGACCTACGCGCCCGCCACACCGCCGTAGATCCTGGACAGCACCGGCAGCCGCTTAACTACGTGGCATTGCTTCGCGGTCGGGCGCTACCCGAGCCTGGACACCGACACCGAGCTCAGACGCATCCAACGACCATCGAAGAAGATCGAAAAAGAAGATCGAAAAACAAGTAAGCCGTGGGTCACCGGCGGACTTGATATCGAGGTAGCCACAGATAAACAAGGTTCCACCCTGGTGCGCTGGGCCGCGGTCGAGGCCTGCCAACGCACCCGAGCGGGCACCAAACTCGCGGCCGACCGCGCCCGGATCATCGCTCACCGGGGCCACAACATCGGCGTGGTCGCCGCGGCCCGCAAGCTGCTCACCTATGTCTATTACGGTTTGCGTGACGGTGAGATCCGGGCGTTGACCAAAGGGACCGCGTGAGGGGGTTCGGGCACAGCACGGCGCGTGATCGCCGGGGGTCATGACTCCCACCTCACGGTGGCGTGGTCGCCCTTTTGATTGATCCCGCCCTGCTGGAGCCGCACCGCTTCATGCCGCCACCCGCGCGGCGAAGGGATGACCGGCAGCCGAACCTCGGCCCGCCTCGCCATCTTCGGCATACCTGAAGACGGAACCCGACAACTTCACACCGCATACTGCCCCGTCCGCTCCCGGCTGGATCAGTATTGCGTCATCCTCGCCAGCGTCCAGGCCGTTCGTCCTCGCTGCGCTGCGCTGCGGGCGCTGCGCCTGGACCCCGACTGCGGGTGCCGCACGCCCAAATGCGCCGGAAACGACCCGAAAAACGGTCACAACGACCACAAACCCGCCTTGACTGGTTCCGCCGCTTCAGGGATGACCCCCAGGACGTAGGAGTAGGCATCCCTACAGGTTAAACCGGGGGCAGCTGCCGTGCAGGCGAGGAGTCGACGTGCGGATTGTTCGCCTCAGTGCAAGGCGTGTGGTCCCCAAATGGTCCCCAACGGCAAGCGTCGCCCGGCTCCGTTGTCC